>CAZXLG010000074.1:0-7382 GCA_964641335.1 uncultured Paracholeplasma sp. | reverse complement strand
TAAAATATGACAGTAGGTATAAGGAGTTATGTATGGATAATCGAATGGAAAAATATCTAAAACGATTTGAAGGAGCAAGAGTTACTGAAGTTAATGAATATTTAAATATCAAGTTCTTACTAAAAGATAATTCTATTAAATATATTCTTTTAGAAGGTGGATGGCGTTTATTTTGTGACCATAAGATGGTAATGACCAAATCAGAGTTCAAAAATGCATCTGATGTAAAAAAATATCTTGTAGG
This sequence comes from uncultured Paracholeplasma sp., assembly GCA_964641335.1. Lineage (GTDB taxonomy): Bacteria > Bacillota_I > Bacilli_A > Acholeplasmatales > UBA5453 > Paracholeplasma. The sequence goes on along the minus strand of CAZXLG010000074.1, from coordinate 7,138 downwards.
TGCAATTGTTAATTGTATAGAAATTAGCGAATTCAACGATCTGAAAATTACATTTGATAAGAGTATTGTTCTACAAATTGTTGCTGATTCGATGCGATTTGAAAATTGGGTAATTAATCAAGAAATCATATGTCTACCCGGCGGAGAACTAACTGATTTTCTATAACATCAATATTAATAATTAATGTAAAAGAAAACGAGTTGGAAATGATTCCAACTACAAAGAATCCTCAGCAGCTCGATTAGAAGGAATGAGAAGTATTACAATCAATATTTAGGATGAAAAGGAATGGGTCTACTGTCAAAATATACTCTTGCAAACTAATAGTTTTTTATCTTTATTATAACTGATATAATAAAGTTATGATTACACGATTTTACCGGAGGAATTATGTGGAGTAAAAACAAAAAAAGACTAATTGAACTTATGAGTGAGAATCTTGGGGGTCGTGTAGATATTCATTGTGTTTCCTATCGAAATCAAGATGGTATTGGTAGATGCTATATAACAATTGATAAAAATGAAGTACTTAACATGTGCGATATCAAGAGCAAAGTATATCAACTACCTATGAATACTGTTTCAAATGAAAATATATCACAGATTCAGTTTTTTGATACGCTACACCATTATTTCATGAATAGTATTGAAGAATCTATGAAATCCGATGATGTTATCACTAAAATATTAGTACTCTTAGATAGACGACTTGGCAAAAGAAGTATACTAAATATGAAAAATCAAATGGCAGATGCACCAGAAATTATTCAATCTTTTTACAAACTACGATGTGATGCTGAAAACATCCATTAAGTAGTTGATTTCTAAAAAAAGTAGTTCAAAGATTAAACTAAGATTCGAAAACGATATATACATAATTCTTTGAATTGATGTAAGACAACATGGAGAAAAAAAAGATGATAAAAAAAGTTGTTTGGGTAAGAATAATTACATTAGTAATTGTTCCGTTCATATCTTTCATAGCTGGTGTTATATTTCTATTTGTGATAGCCAATTTAGAACAAATGACTATTGATAACGATGCATATGAAGTAGATGATGATGCACCATTATTCTTCGAAGTATCTAACCTTTTTACTAGTACAAATGAACGTTATCGTACCTCTATTTCAAATAAAGGTAACAACAGTTTTACCGTAGTTTATTCAATACAGGATATAACCATCTGTACGTTTGATGTTCTGATCGATGGTGGGAATATAACGCTTGATTATAGTGAAGACAATCCTTATAGTGGCATAATAAATCATGATGGGTCAAAACCAATTCAATTTCAGTTTTCTAATTCAGTGTGTGATTTAGGACAGTTTGGAATTTATGTAGAACGAAAAAATCAATTGTCAGATTTGATTCCAGCAATGATTGTTGGACTCGTCATCTTAGTATTGATCAGCTTGATTAATATAAAAGTTCGACAAGACTTCATTAATACACTAGATATATATCAATTTTGTGCGACAAAACTCGAAGCTTCTCAAAAAATCATATACATTCTAATAGGTTTCTTCGCACCGATGGTTGCGTTAATCCTTTTCCTTATTTTAGGAACGGACACAAAAAATTATAAGAATATTAAGAGTACTGAATTAGCTCTACTTACAGGTGTGATTACTCTAGTATTATCCATGGTTTCTATCACGATTATGGTAGGACTAAGTAATTAGGTATCCTAATTAACCTTAAGTTAAATCAGTGAAGCGTTACATTTTTTATGTTCGAAATCTTAATGTGTAATATAGAGGATAGAGAATGCTTTTTCTAGTCCTTTGAAGACTAATAATGATATACTTGAACTATCGAATGGACGTGATTATAAATGAAAGCAGATACTGTAAAACTCAAATTTGATTCAAATTATGTCGGTGAATTAACCTCACCTACTGGCTCAATTAAACTAGGCAGTCAAGACAACGGCATGAAACCTTATCACTTATTATTTGGTGCACTTGCATCGTGTTTTTACGCAACATTTTTAAGTGTTGCTGGAAAAATGCGCCTTACATTTACCGATGTTGAGATTGAAGTGTCCGGAAATAAGCGCGACGAAACACCTGCAACCCTAGATCAAGTTACCATCCAAATGGTTGTGTATAATGGGTCTGATGAAACTAAACTTAAAAAAGCAGCCGATTTAGGAGCCCAATACTGTTCAATTCATGAGACGGTTTCAAAAGTTGCTAAAATTGAGTTAATCGTAACATTTGAAACTAAATAATAGGATAGACTTATGAAAAAATGGCTTAAAGTCATCAAAATTACCCTTATCAGTCTTCTATCTGTATTCATATTAATGGTAGTTGCTTTATTTTTATATACTAGAGACTCTTACAAACCAACAGATGAAATGTATGATACCATCGAACAACTCGATATAAGCACAATTGAAGTTGTGGATGCTTTTGACCATATTCGTTTTGTGGTTGATCAGCCTAAAAAGAATATAGTCATTATCCCTGGTGGAAAGGTCAAGCCAGATAGTTATCAATACTTAGCCGTACAATTAGCCTTATCCGGATACGATGTTACAATCGTCAAAACGCTATTCAATCTAGCCATACTAACACCGAATTATGGTGCTAGATTCTTAAAAGAAGATATTGAGAATGTTGTCATTGGTCACTCTTTGGGTGGAACTGTGGCGAGTATGATAAGTTCCGGTAACAAAAAAGTCACAGATATTGTTTTTCTAGCGAGTTATCCGATTTCAGATGTTTCTGATAAGCATGTTTTAGTGATAACGGCTGAATTTGATTTAGTACTCAATCAAGCCAGTTTGACTAAGAGTACGTCTTTACTACCTACCGATTATGTATCTTTTGAAATCCAAGGTGGAACTCATGCCCAATTCGGATGGTACGGAAAACAAAAAGGCGATGGAGAAGCACTGATTTCAACAAAAACACAACAAGATTTCATCGTACTTCGAATAGTCAATTTTATTGAATAGAGAGTTTTTAGACGCATTATTGGTTTTTTATAGTATATGTAATAACACCGAATTCAAGTATTAATTCATCGATGCTATATTGAACTGACACTTTCAATCTATCCAAATTGGATAGATTTTTTTAATATGAAAAATTACTCATAGTTTTTACAAAAATCACTCATCTATACACTTCAAGAGAGTTGCCTTACGAAATATAGCACATTTCAGTGTAAAACACTCATATTATCACAAATAACAAAAAAATTGTGGGTCTTTTATCGAGTAAATCATGGAGGCTACTTTGAATTTTGCAAAAGAATACACTGGATATAAGGCCATAATCATCAAGAAATGCTGCAAATTCCTTTGATTTTGTGAGAAAAAGGACGCTTAAAGACGAAAAACTATGCAAATGAATACGCTTCCATAGTGATTTTTTGTTTGTTAAACTGTAAGTGACAGGTGTGTTTATGTACAAAATAATCACACCAAAAAATAGGAAAAGGAGAAAAAAATGAAAAAACTATTGGTCACAGTATTGGCAATTGTTTTTGGATTGTCACTAGTTGCTTGTAAGGCAGACGGGCAAAGTGAAGTGGAAAAAATCATTGCTGAAGCAGAAGATATGACTTTGGTCGAATTGATGGCTAAAGCATATGAAGAATCAAATGGAAAAACACTTGAAGGTATCGGTAACTCAAGTCGTGGTAAGACAGCCGGTGAAGCATTCGTCCTAGCGATGAAAGAACTTTACCCTGACTATACGGGTGTAATCAATTGGCAACAACCTAAGGAAAACTCAATTTTCCAAATGTTAACCAGTGATTCAACAAGCCCAAATCCTATTTTCTCAATGACTTTAATTCAAGATGGTAGCCAAATTCAAAGTAAAATGGTTGAAACAGGCATCCTTAAGAATTTTATTCCAAAAGAATTTAGAGAATCTGCTGGCGTTGATATTGAAAAAGATGGTATGCCACTAACATTACAAACATTGAACAAAGTGTTCATGTATAACAATTTAGGCGATAAAGTTATTAATAACGTATGGGACTTTGTTAAGCAAGGTGAATCTCCATTATTCATGGGATTGGAATCCGAACCAGTTGGATTCAACTTCTTATTAATGCTTACTAAAGATGAATATGCGGCTATAGTTAAACAAGCTTTTGATGCACTAGATGCAACAGAAAAAGCTTATTTCCAACCAATCGTAGATTCAGTAGCTGCTAAAGCAACTGAACTCGGATTAGGCGTTAATGGTAAATATTCACTTGCTTGGATTAAACTTTGGACACAACAAATCAACGTGATGACAGACGACGGCCCAATCATGTCTGAATTGGTCACTTCATCCGCTATTGATGAAACAGCTCTACTGGTTTATTCTAAACTTAGATCAATCTCTGAAACAGAAACATCCTCAGTTAACAACGTTACTGTTGCTGCATACGAACCAGGATATCAAGGTTTTGGTGGTTTCGGTTACAAGCATTTCTTAATGATTCCAGATTCTAGCCCACTTCCTTGGACAGCGGCTGCATTCATCGCTTACATGGTTACTGTTGAAGCAGGTTTCCATCCATGGGGTAAAGACATGGGCGGTTATAGTGCTAACCCAGCCTTAAGATTAGACCATACTCAAGATGGTTTCGTTGATGGCGTTGACACATTCCCAGCTAAGAACGATAGAGGTTATGACTGGTGGGTAAGTACTGGCGTTTATGGTGGTAGATTAATCATTGAAGACCCAATTTATGCATCCTCTGTAGCATTTACAGTCGGAGAATGGATTCTAAGTCTATAATTTAAAGAACAATACTAAACAAGTGTAATTCATGGAGGCAATTGTATGAATGAAAAAATAAAAAAACACGATATCAAAGTAACGTGGAACATCATTAGAACCTTTTTTCAAAAACCAGATCACGTTATTTTACTCATCTTTGGAATATTATTGACGTTCGTCACAATTGTCCCCATGATGACACTTCTCAATGATACATTTTTAGTAAAACCGGGAAGTTATGCTCAGTTTATTACGGGAAGAAGTAGTGGGTACACATTAGTAAACTGGCAAGATTTATTTTTTGGTGAAGTATCCAAAATAAATCTATACACACCGATGTTTAACAGTATCCTTTTAGCGATTTTCTCTAGTATTGGTGCAATTCTATTCGGGGGAACTTTTGCATACCTAGTGACTAGAACCAATATCGCTTTTAAGAAATACTTAAGTGCAATCTTCATATTTCCATACATTATGCCTCAATGGACACTCGCTGTAATTTGGCAGAACCTATTTAAGAGTAATGCGGTTACGGGTGGATCTGATGGCATATTCTCAGCATTCTTCCACATCAATATGCCTGAGTGGTGGGTTACAGGTTTATTCCCATCCATCATCATATTGGCTATTCACTACGCACCATTTGCTTATATCTTAATTGGTAGTATTTTTAGAAATATGGACTCAAATCTTGAAGAAGCTGCCGTTATTATGGATACACCAAAAACGAAGATGTTTTTCAAGATTACATTACCGATGGTTTATCCAGCCATCCTATCCACAGTGTTATTGGTATTTGCCAGTGCGATGGGTAGCTACCCAGTACCGCATTACCTTAAACTCGAAACCCTAGCGACTCGCTACGTTTCACTTGGGGTTAGAAGAGCAGGTCAAAACAGTATTCTTGGGGTCCTAATGATGTTGTTTGGGGTACTGATCCTCATCATCAACCATCAGAATACAAAGAGTAGAAAAAGTTATACCACTGTTACAGGTAAGAGTGGACAAATCAGTCAAGTCAATGTGGGGAAAATCCTTAAGTATGCGATACCAGCCTTCTTAATGGTAATCACATTCTTTACATCCATTTACCCAATATTATCTTTCGCCTTAGAGACTTTCTTACCAAATCCAGGGGATTACAGTTTCATTACTCAAGGTTCATTTGAATCCCTAACCACCAAATGGTGGACACATAACAGTATGGAAGAAGCAGGCTTATACGGCCAGATGGGTATTCTCTACAACGAGACCATTTGGAATGGTTTTAAAGGAACCGTCATTGTTTCTTCACTAGCAGCACTCTTCGCAGGCACGATTGGTTTACTCATTGGGTATTCCGTCAGCCGAAATCGTAAGAATAAAATCGCTTTATATGTCAACAATATGGCATTTCTACCATATCTATTGCCAGCGTTAGCTGTAGGTATCGCGTTCTTTACATTTGGATCGACCCTCGGCATTTATGATACCTATCTATTGGTAATCATTGCAGGAACATTCAAATACATCCCTTTCGCATCCCGTAGTTCACTGAACTCCATGATGCAGATTAGTTCAGAAATCGAAGAATCAGCCATGATTTTAGGAATACCATGGCGAAAACGAATGACTCGAATCATCATACCTATTCAAAAAGCAGCGATATTGAGTGGATTCTTACTACCATTCATTACGAGCGTTCGTGAATTAACCCTATTTATGTTACTCGTCAACCAGACTCGTCTAAGTACAACCTTATTAAGTTACTATGATGAGATGGGACTATATGCATTTTCTAGCGGGATTAACTTAATCATTATCGTATTTATCTTGATTCTAAACTTCATTGTTAACAAATTAACAGGAGCTAGTTTAGATAAGGGTGTAGGAGGAAAATAACATGCCTGAGATTATTTTAAAGAATTTAACAAAACGATGGAATGGATTTTATGCAGTAGATAATCTAAATCTCGTTATTGAAGACAACTCATTTATTACCTTATTAGGACCTTCAGGGTGCGGAAAAACAACCACTTTGCGCATGATTGCTGGTCTTGAAACTCCTACAGAAGGTAGCATACAAATCGGTGGTGTTACCGTATTCGATAGCGAAAAAGGTATCAATATTCCCGCAAACAAGCGTAAGGTAGGATTCTTATTCCAAAACTACGCACTTTGGCCAAATATGACCGTATATGAAAATATCTCATTTGGGCTAAAAAACATTAAAGAAGAACTCCCTATTTATGATTTTGTAATCATGAATAATAATCGGATGATAGAGATATTCAATCGTGTTCAAGAATTCAAAGATGTCCTCAAAGATTGTGAAGTATCTGAGGGCAAACTTGATCTCAATTTAGCAAAACTAAAACTGATTGATAAATATCACATATCACAATATACAGCAACAACC
>CAZXLG010000073.1:0-7456 GCA_964641335.1 uncultured Paracholeplasma sp. | reverse complement strand
GTTTTGTAAGCTCTTTTCGTGTTGTTTCACACGGAAAATAAAGCCACCAATGAGCCCTGAAGCTAGTAGCAAAATGGAGACGATTGCCCATACTACATGTTCCATCGTTCATTCCTCCATTTTTTTGATTTGTTACATTTTAATTACTTGAGCGGAAATATATTAAACAACATTATCAAGATTGATTATACTTAATTTTAAGGTTTTAATCCTAAGTACTACTACTTAATTATAACGGACAAATGACTTTTAGTCAACGCATTACATTCCGACTTTTTTTTTGCGTCAGCGTGTAGTATAATAGGATTACGTGAAATGAGGGATTTTATGAGAAAAGTTAAAAAAGTCAGTAAATGGGCTTGGATATATCAACATCGTTTAGCCATTTTTATGATTTTGTTCTTTGTGGTTTTACCAATCATTTTTGTACCAAGTATTTATATTAAAAAATATGTTGACAGCAAACCTATTCTATTTGAAGATAAGCAGGCTGATGTCTTAAGCGTTGAAGATTTACCTTTATTCGATATTGACTACACCATCACACATGTTCGATTACCGAATGCTGAAAATATTGGTGGATATTACCGTTTTAATTATGAAGTGACCAAAACTTCTGGCATCAATCCAATCAGCAATATTCGTATTCAATTCCAATTAGCAACTCGTTGGGCAAAATACAGTGAAGTATCTACTGAACAATCGGTGTCATTGGCACAGGTGCGAACAGTTCAAATGAACTTTAACTATGATATGGACTCGTCTGTATTACCATTTGTCAAAGCAACCGGTCCTTACCTATTTGCGAAGATTTCCTATGACGAACTCATCATGGGTGAAACCTACACGCGCATTGTTTACGTTAAATTACCTTATGATTTAGTCAAAGACAACACACAAATTATCCCAGCATAAAAAATACCGCTAGCCAATTCGCTAGCGGTTTTCTTTATAGTTGATAGGATTGTCTAACTTTAGCTTCGATATCTTTGGCCATGTCAGTATGGGTTTCTAAATAGTCTTTAGCATTTTCGCGTCCTTGACCAATCTTTTCACCCTCGTAGGCATACCATGCACCACTCTTCTTGATGATTTCAAGTTCTACAGCGAGGTCTACCAATTCACCCATCTTCGATACGCCTTTACCATAGACGATATCAACGCTGGCTTGTTTGAATGGCGGTGCTACTTTATTCTTCACGACTTTAATGGTGACTTTATTACCGACCACATCATTACCCGCCTTGATTTGTTCACTTCTTCTCACTTCAAGTCTGACTGAAGCATAAAATTTTAATGCTCTACCACCGGAAGTGGTTTCTGGATTACCAAACATGACGCCCACTTTTTCACGAATTTGGTTGATGAAAATCGCGATGGTGTTCGTTTTATTAATAATACCCGATAGCTTTCTCATGGCTTGGCTCATAAGTCTTGCTTGTAAACCGACATGTGAATCGCCCATATCACCATTGATTTCAGCTTCAGGGACTAAAGCCGCAACAGAGTCAACAACAACAATTCCAATCGCACCACTTCGAATTAAAGCTTCAGCAATTTCTAACGCTTGTTCACCCGTATCTGGTTGAGAAAGAATTAAATTATCTACATCGACACCCAAGGCTTTTGCATATTGTGGGTCTAGGGCATGTTCAGCATCAATAAATGCTGCAAAGCCCCCTTGTTTTTGTACTTCTGCAATCGCGGTTAAAGCGAATGTTGTTTTACCAGACGATTCTGGTCCATAAATTTCGACGATTCTGCCTTTTGGATAACCGCCAATCCCTAGTGCTACGTCTAATGCAATTGATCCCGATGGGGATGATTCAATATGGCGGTCGGCTTCGTCACCTAACTTCATGACAGCCCCTTTACCATATTGTTTTTCTATTTGCTTCATCGCATTGAACAGCGCTTCTTGTTTTTTAACGTCCATACATAGCCTCCTATACTAGATATATACCTGATGTTGGTCTGTTTTTACTTTGTTAAATCGATTCGAATACGAGGTGACGATTTTTCCAAAAATAATCTGCACCTGATAAAACTGTGAAGATCAGTGCTAACCATAAAAGTACATCACCGATAATGACTGGTAAACCAAAGTCATTGAATAATAATACGACTAAAGCGACCACAGTAGTCACCATTTTGAGTTTTCCAAATGGGCTAGCCGCAATGACTTTACCTTTTTCAACAGCAAGTAATCTAACCCCTGTGACGATAAATTCTCTCGCTACCACAATCAAAGTCATCCACCATAATACACGATTCGTTGTTGACTGGAGATATAGGAATGCGGTTAAGACCAATAATTTATCTGCGATTGGATCCGTGAATTTTCCAAACGTGGTCACTTGATTATTTTTTCTCGCAAGATACCCATCGAGGAAATCTGTGAAGCTGGCTAATATAAACAAAATCGCGAACAATAACTGTGCCATATCTAATCCAAATAGCACATCATCGACGCTTGTGAGCGGTTCTAAAAAACTAATAATCACCATCACCGGAATCGCTACGAAACGGCTTAAAGTGAGTTTATTTGGCAATGTCATCTTGCATCTCTCTCTTTCAACTTATTTTAACATATTTTTCCTTTAATAGTTGCTTTTTAAAATACCATTTGGTATAATTTGAGTTGCTTATCACGGGAGGTGACATTATGGCTAACATCAAACAACAAATCAAACGTATCAAGACTAACGAAAAGCGCAGATTAATCAATGCATCATTCAAATCTTCTACCAAAACCGCAATCAAAGCAGTAGAAAAGGCAGTAGCAGCTGGAGATAAGGAAAAAGCATTAGTAAACCTATCTTTCGCAAATAAGAAATTGGATAAGGGACAAGCCAAAGGTATTTTCCACAAAAACTTTGTTGCCAACCACAAATCTCAATTAGCATTATTAGTTAACAAACTACAATAAGCACATCTCGGATGTGTTTTTTTTATTTTAGCTTCTCAATCTCTAAACGGTTCCCATATTGAGGGACCATGCGAACATTTTTATTGAGTGGGAATGTTGGTGGGTATTTAGGATTGTAGCCAATCACGTTGATATATTTATCAATAGTATCACGTTCTTTGGTCATCGCGATGAGACCGGCTAATGTAGCCTTCACATCATCAATGGCTCTATGGGTATTTTTATGATCTATTTGATAGGTTAATACGACGTTATCCAAGCGGTGTGGGAATGGGTGTCTATCTCTAAAAATCGCCATGACATCAAGCAAATCTTCATTGACTTCATAAAATGGATCCACATATTTTCGATACAGTGCTTTTAAAAACCCATAATCAAAAGCGATGTTATAGGCAACTAATAATGTGTTTGGTAACACCATACGCTTTAATTGTTCAAACGCATCTGCTTCTTCGATGCCATCTCTTAATAACATCTCATCTGTGATGTGTGTAATCTCGACAATCTTATCCGGAAGAGGACGATCTTGACGAATCAAGACGGATAATTCCTTATGAGCTCGGTATTGCATTAAAATGGGGTCTCTTTTTAATGAGACCGCCCCAATTTCAATGACATGATCGGTTTTTGGAGATAACCCTGTTGTCTCAAAATCAAATACCAAGATGTGTTCATATTTTTCAACCAACATATTAAACCTCCAATAAGAATAATTCTAATCCTAATTTTTTGTCCATTCGACCTGACTTGATATCATAATCTAGATTGGACAATTTTTCATATAATGATTCCAAATTTTGTTTGGAAATTTGTTGTGCATTTTTTACCATATAATAGGCTTTACTCGATTTAACATTAAAATACGAAGCAATGGCTTCTTGATTGTACCCTTTTTCTAATAACTGTTTCGTCTGAATGGTTTCTTTTAACTTAGACGCGATGTTGAAGATGATTCGAATCGGGTCTTCGTTTTTTTCTAAGAGGTCATAGTAGACTTCAAGAATACGTTTCTTATTTTTGGCTAATACTGCGTTGGTTAATTCAAAAATATTTTCTTCAAGATTTCTCGCAACCAATTGTTTGATGTCTTTGAGTGTAATGCGTTTATCATCAAATGCGAACAATTTAAGTTTCGCAATCTCATTATTAAGCATCGAAATGTCAAAATTCGTGCGTTCTAAAAGCTCATCTACAGCTAAATCCTCGATGGTATACTTTAAGGTCTCAAATGCTTTTTTAACATAAGGTTTAAAGTCTTCTTTAGCCATATCAGCTACGGTTTCAATTCGGATGTATTTTTTTGCTTCTTTAGAAGCAGCTAAACTTGAATCCATCCCACGTTCTAGAATAAAGATGAGGGTAGTGTCTTCGTTTGGACTATGAAAATACTTGATCAAATCAGGCAAATAATCGTCTGCTCGATCTTCATAAAAAAACCAAGGATTCTTGACTTTGATGATTTTTTTATCAGCAAAAAAAGAAATGGTATTCATTTCTTGCAGGAGTTCATCGAGTCCGTGTTCCTCTAGATCATAGGTTAATACGTTAAAAGGGTCCACATCCAATTTCTTAACCAGTTGTTCAACCGCGTTATCGACTAAAAACGGGTCGTTACCGATGTAAAGATACATCAAGTCGGGCATGAAATACACCTCTTTCTTAATGAATATTATACTATATTTTACCCAGGTTTGTGCAGTAAAATGACATAACGAGGATAAAATGGTAAATCGACAAAAGTAATGGTCTCATGAATGTTTGTTTGATAGGTTTTAACCCCTAAATCATTAAGACGGTTTAATACTTCTTCATGTGGATGACCAAAACGATTATAAAGGCTCGAAGATATGATAGCGTATTCTGGTTTTACCGCATTTAAGAATCCAATATGACTCGATGAAATCGATCCATGATGTCCTACTTTTAAAACATCACTTTTTAGATCATAGTTTAAGTTATTCACCATATCTTTTTCAGCGTCGTATTCGGTGTCACCAGTAAACAAATAGGTAAGTTCATGGATGGTGGTTTGAATGACAATCGATTGATCGTTATCATTTGCATACGATCTGACTGGAGAAACTATCGATAGTATGATATCACCGCACACAAGCTCATCGCCTGCTTTTACATACTGCGGGTGATGGATTGCCATACTGTGTCGAAAAGCGCTCGTATCATAGGCTGAAAGCACCAAGTTCTTTACCCTAAATTCTTGTAATAGCGTATTCGTTTCTTTGTGGTGATCATAATCCCCATGGGTAATGATCAGATAATCGATGGTTGTGATTTGTTCTTGTTTTAAATAAGTGGAAACATCACCAAACGCATCAATGACCACAGTACAGGACTGATACGGACGTTGGATAATCGTGGTATCCCCTTGACCTACGGATAAAAATACAACTTTACCAATAGGGTTTAGAAGATTCATCCATGGTATGATTAAGACGAAGAGAACGATGAATAAACCATGAATCAACTTTCGGTCATAGGCTTCACACACATACGCACGTATCCATAATATCCAGTAAATTAGCGCATAACCCCCGGTGATGATGGGTATTTTAAAACCAATCGCGTTAAACTCAAACATGAGGATTAAGTCAATGATGCCTTTAAAAAAGCTATCTAATGCTACGCCGATCGGTCGCCATAAAGATAACCACGCCAGTGGCATCAACACATAATTAAACAAAGGAATCATCAATGGGGTTAAGACCCATGAAATTGGGTACACCATTTGTATGATTTTTGATGTAATCGGTTGAACCAAAGTTTGAGCCGTAAACGTCGATATGAGTGTCCCTTTAAGGTCTGTTTTAAAGTTACCAATGATAAACAAAAAGCTCACTAAAAAGGTGAGTTGAAACCCCATATGGGTAAAGAAAAACGGGTTAACCATCACGAGGATTATCCAAGTAAAACTAAACGCATCTAAACGTGTGTAGCGGATTTTATCGAAATTCAACCATTCATATAGGACATATTGGGTCACCGCTCTAAGTAGCGACACTGGCCAAAGTGTCACAAGCAAATAAAACAACAAACCAATCGTTTGGACAATCCGTTTAAACCGTTTGGGTAAAAAGAACAGCGCTTTATCCATAAATCCAATCAATACCGTGACATGAAGCCCAGACAACACAAACAAATGGGTAATGCCGACTTTTGAAATTTCTTCTTTATAATCGGTTTCAAAGACACCCAGTACTAGACTATTAACAAACACCTGTGAATATTTAGGCAGTTGATTTACCCAAGTTTTCACTTGATGAAACCATATATGAGGGACAAATTGATAGCCTATAACCTCGATGGTGGGCTCAAATATGACGTAGTACACGAAGCGTGTCTTGTGATAGTCTGCACTTGAAAAATCGCCTTTGAATTGGTCTTTCTCATAGGTTTGATATGTTCCTTTGACACGAATTTTATGCCCTATTTCTAATTCACTTGTCGTAAACAAATGATAGTTAAAGAAGCCTGATTTAACGGTATAGCGATACCCAGACTTGACTGTTTTATATTCTAAAACAATGCCTGTATCCTGAGGAATGGGTGGGGTGTAAGATCGATAGATGTACACAAAAATGGCGAATAGTATGGCTGTGATACACACATATTTGATCAAACGATGTTTTCTGATCCAAACCAAATAAGTAACTAACAAAAAAATCCCGATGATGGATATATATGATAATAATACAAAACCCATCACAATCGCGTACAGGTGAATTTGACTAGAGGGTAATATACGGTTTAAGTTTTTCAAATGTTTGTGCTCCAATACCTGAAACCAATGTTAAATCCTCTAGTTTCATGAAAAATCCTTGAGTCGTTCTAAAGTCGATGATTTTTTGAGCTGTGACTTGACCGATACCCGGCAATGTCATCAATTCTGCTAAGGTTGCTTGATTGATATTCAACTTTTCGATGGTTGTTTGATTTTTGATTGGAATGGTATACTTAACGCCATGTTCGAGTAGTGTAGCTTGATTAATGCGCGTTAAATCCGCGTGGGCAGTGGTCCCTAAGGCATAGTTAATCAAGGCTTCTAGTGTGGTTCCTGTGACGACTTCATAAACCCCCGGTAAATGGATTTCACCCTCGATTTCTACTGTGATCATCGTGGGTTCTTTAACCGATGGTACGGTTTTATTCTGTTTTAGTCTTGGAATAATTAGTAATCCAGCCACTAAGATTAACAAAATACCCGCAGGTATGAATTTTTTCATTGTTATTCACCTCAATTGATATATACAAATAGTTGGGTAAATAAAAGAAAAAACGAGCTACAAGCTCGCTTTCAAGTAATATTTTCGCTCATCGGGTCCTTCAAGAACTTCGACGTTTAATCCAAGGTTATTTAGGATATCCTGATAATACTTTAGAGGATAAACATATTGAGTCACATGATAGATGCCATAATCATCTTCAATAGTATGGTTTAACACCTGTTTTGATACCTCAGTCGACCATGTATATTTTACAGGTTCTGATTCATCTTCGATATAGCCATCCATG
>CAZXLG010000072.1:5351-7517 GCA_964641335.1 uncultured Paracholeplasma sp. | reverse complement strand
GGCGCTTCGTACACTTCTTTTTCAAACATTCATATACCTCCCACAGTATAAACATTTGGTTTAATTATAGCACTACTATATATAGTAAGCAATTCAAAGTAGTCATTTATTTGTAAGAAATTTGTCAAGATTTTGTATCAATAGATTCCCATGTCATCGAACAATTGTTCAATCTCAGAACGTTTCGTAGAACTTTCATTTAAGTTTCGTATTTTATTCAATGAACTTTTACGTTTAAAAATCGCTAATTTAAATATTCGATGGATGACCATAACAGGGTATAAATAAGGATGCCTATATAATACAGGATACATGCCTGTCATTTCCACTAATTTAGGTGCGACAATTCTTAATAATACCTTAATTTTAGATTTTCCCTTATTTTCAGAAGAGGCGAGCCTTGGTGCCATCGGATTAAAGGCTGCTCCTTTACCATGAATACCAGACGTTGTGAAATATTCTGAGATGGATTCGAATAGGGTAGCTGTTATTGTAAAGTCTTTCGTCATGGGTTGAATCTCTATATCAAAGTATTTTTGATTCAAATGGACCATCGTATCGTAAAACTTAGTCATATGTAAGGATTCTAATGTGTTCTTTAAGGATTCTTCATCAATATCGTTTTGATAGTGATTAATGTACAAACCAATATCTAAAATACTTCTAAGGCCAATCCCTGAGGATTCAATGTGTTTTGCCAGATGGTATAACAGATACACAATCTCAAAGGTTGGATTTAAAGTATACTCGTGATCATTGATTTGTGTGACATGATTCCAGGCTTCCTTAAAATAAGTTTGGTATTTAGGATTAAAGTCTTTATGAATACTTGGATGAATCTCGATGATTAAACCGTCTTTTGTATGGTAATGATCGTGGGCTAGTGTTCTAGATTCTAAAAGAATTTCTTTCGTTTGAAATAAAGCCTTTATTTGATCTAAATCCGAACGAACCAACACATCGATATCACCCATTCCACGCATAAAGGTGGAAGGGTATATCGATTTAAGTTTCGTGCCTTTTAAGAACATGAAATCGATATGGTTTGATTGGAATAGTTCTCTAATCTCTGCGATTAGAGATTTTTGTTTTTCATCTTGTTGAATGTAGTTCATCAATACTGAATTGGTTTTTGTGATAAACTGATTCGAATACGCTTTGGTATCCATGTAAGGAATAATCAGACCTGATAATCCAGCATTCAACATGGATTTAAAAAACGAGGATTCCTCCTCGAGTTTGATAGATATGGGTTGTTGTTTTAATGCGAGCTTAGTCGCCTCTAAAAGTTCTTTCGTGGTCTGATTCATTTTGACCTCCAACGAATGAATAATTTTCTTAAGGGATTATGAGTCCATAAGAAGACTTTAAAACGATAATTAATAGAGTTTTCAAGGATGTCTTTTTGATTGTTGTGTTTGATGACTTTTCCAAAGATATTATTTTTTGTTACAACTTCTTTTCGAAAGGTTGAATCCCCTCGTAATGTGTATTTATTCCCTGATACTTTAATGATTCTATGAAGAATAACCATCCCTTGATAATGAGCTAATACAACATCGTATTTGTTTAAGGTGGTTGGGGTTTCAACAAAGACTATCGTTTCTGAATCTTTATAAAAAGGGTTCATAGAAGTCCCTTTTACTTTAAAACTCACGACTTTGTTTGATTTTAATTCTGCTTGAACGACCTCAAAGAAGGCGTCGTTATCGATGACTTCTTTTAACATAATAAGTCTTTTTCTTTTAATGAATCGATAAACTTGATGACGTCTTTTCGTGCATCCTCAAAAGAGACTTCATAGTGGTCCATCAACAGTTTGACTAACGATTCTAAGGTTTGTTCTTTTTCTAAGGCTTCAAATAAGAGTTTACCTGATTTATTTAAAGTCATGATGCCATTGAAGTGTAAAGCTTGAGCATCTATTGGTAATACCATAAAACGTAAACCAATGGTCTTGATGATGAATCCGGGTTTGATTTTCATAGGGGTCTCCTTATTAGGTTCATAATAGGTCATATAGACACTATTTGGATTTAGGGTTAATGAAGCTTGATAAAATTTACTGGAATTTAATAACGCATTGATGGGGGCTAACATCTTATCCCATGTTTCTTTGGTGGTAGGTCTAGCGATATTTTTAAGTAGTTTCTTAGAAGCCTCATC
>CAZXLG010000072.1:0-5251 GCA_964641335.1 uncultured Paracholeplasma sp. | reverse complement strand
ATTTGAATGAGGACTTGTTTATAATCTAAGGTTCGTTTAATTTCATACTTCACTTGTTGTTCTAGATTGATGACTTGAATGATGTGATGTGATGCTGTTTGATAAAAACGGCGATACGTGTCTTGCATATAAGGGTGTTGTAAAGGCGTGATGTATGAAACAATTTTGGTTTCTATATTGTAATCTGGGGTAACGCTTTTTTGATAGGCTTCGATGTTATTGTTTAAAAAATCTTTATAATGGTAACGTATCGATAAACGCATCCCAGCAATCTCGTATGTATCCATAAAACACCTCTCATTACCTCACATTATACCGTTTTTAAACGGACATTAACAGTACATAATCCGGATTAATCATGATACAATACCTTTAGAGGACATCCATATGAAACTAAAAATCCATCCCCTATTAAAACCTTATCAAAAAAATATTGTTCTACCGCTGTCATTACTATCGCTTTATTCATTGATATTATCGACCACAGCGGTTCTTTTCGCCTATATTTCTAAACTCGCCATCGATACTTATACCGAATCAAACAAACTCTTTTTATATGGATCATTGTTGGTCATCATCATGGTGATTCAAGTGTTGTTATCTGCCTATAATCAATTTTATAAATCGAAAGTTACCTATCAATTAGAGGATGTCATCCGAAAAGACTTATTCCATAAGATTTTGAAAGGCCGACTAAAAGATACAGAAGACAATCACTCAGCAATCTACATCAACCATTTCAAATCAGATTTAACTCAAATTACCGATGGGGTGTTTGATTTAATACCAAAGCTTCTATTCTTCGTATTTCGCTTCTTAGGAGCTTTCATTGTTTTATTTATATTAGATGCGTTATTCGCCTTTATATTCTTAGGATTAGGCATCGTGTTATTTGTCGTATCCAGGCTATTATCCAAACAGATTAAAGAGATTCAAAAAGCGTCACTCAAAGCTGAAGATGAACTCTATCAAGTGATGCAAGAAGGTTTAACACACATTGAAGTCATTAAAGCGTTTGAAGCCGAATCGATTCAAACAGAAACCCTAGAAGCACAGGGTAAAAACTACTATCAAAAACGCCTTAAAAAACAGTTGGTATCTTCACTCACCGGTTTAGGTTTACATGGGTTCTTCGCCTTTGGTTATTTATTCGCCATTCTATTTGGAATCTATCGCTTACAACAAGGTGCGATTGTCTTTGGTAGTTTAATCGCGATTATCCAACTCGTTCAAAACATTCAAAGTCCATTTTCAGGCTTATCCTCTTTAGTCATCAAATACCATCAATGGGGCGCATCCTTAGACCGTGTCTCGATGATGGACCAGTTAGAAAGTGAATCAAAAACAAAGATTCCGGTAAGACCATTTAAAAAAATTGAACTCAAACGCGTTAGTTTCCATTACGACCGTAAACAAGTGGTAGAGGATTTATCGTTTGAAATTAAACCCAATGACCTCATTTGGATTCGTGGTGAATCGGGTAAAGGAAAAACAACTTTAATCAAATTACTCCTTGGGTTGATGAAACCAAAGCAAGGGTCGATTGAACTGAAGATTGATGACGCTTCCTATGAATTATCTGAAAGCACGAGACAATACTTCTCTTATGTTCCACAGTCTTACTACTTATTATCAGACACGATTCTAGATAATTTAACCCTCAAGAAAGACATTCCGATGGATAAAGTCATTGAGGCATGTAAAGTCGCCTGTATCTATGACGATATATTAAAAACACCGGAAGGATTCCAAACCAAACTCAAAGAAATGGGGGCTGGATTATCCATCGGTCAATTAGGAAGATTATCGATTGCAAGAGCGATTTTAAAAGACGCTCCAATTCTTTTATTAGATGAAGTGACGGCTTCCCTCGATGTTGAAACAGAACGCAAAGTATTGAGTAATTTGAAAGCTCTAAAACAAAAAACAATCGTCTTTGTTTCTCATAAAGATTTAAAAGACATCAAACCTACAAAAACAATTACGCTCTAAAAAAAGATGTAGCCAAAATCTGGCTACATCATTTTTTTTCATATAGGGATAAGAATACATCGACTAACGCTGGGTCAAATTGCTTCCCAGTGTTTTTCTTAATTTCTTCAATTGCTTCCTCATGGGTTAAGGATTTACGGTAAGGTCTTTCAGAGATCATCGCATCATACGCATCCGCAATCGATATGATTCGAGCACGAATTGGAATATTTTCACCGGAAATCCCTCGTGGATACCCCGTACCGTCCCATTTTTCATGGTGTGATAAAATATCATACGCAATTTCTGCGTATTCTGGCGAAGTCGAAATGATACGATACCCAATTTCCGGATGACGTTTGATGATTTCCCATTCTTGATTATTGAGTTTCCCAGGTTTATTTAAAATCGCTTCATCAATCGCGATTTTACCAATATCATGTAAATTCGAAATGGCCTTTAACAGTTGAAGTTCTTCAGATTTCATCCCCAATTGTTGACCAATATGGATACAAATATCGGAAACCCGTTTTGAGTGTTTTTCTTCTCTTGGGTTCTTTTCATGTAAGGTATTTAAGATGGTCTTAATCGATTCGCTTCTATGAGAGGTAACTTCAAAGAGTTTATTCTTATACATTTGTTCCTCTGCTTCACGGAACACTTGTTCAAGACTGTCTTCGCCATCACGACAAGCCAATCCAAAGGATACCGATACGCTCATCCCCTGGATGTATTTAGAATCGAGTGCTCGCTTCATCTTTTCTAGATAGTATTGTGCAGAATGGAGTGGTGTATTCGGTAATAACAGAACAAATTCATCCCCACCAATACGGCAGACATGGCCTTTATCTGAGAAAATTTGTTTAAGTAAGTTGGATACTTCGATTAATAGATCATCACCAGCAGAGTGTCCAAAAGCATCGTTCATAATCTTTAACCCGTTGATATCGCATAGAATAATCGATACTGGATTAAATTTCGTATCTTTCAGTTCATCTAAGCGTTCGATATAGTAGCGTCTATTGTATAAACCAGTGAGTGAATCGTTATAGGATAAATAGATAATTGATGCTTCATACTTTTTACGATCGGTCACTTCATTAGAAAAGATGGTCGCTCCAATGACTTTGCCTGATTCAACGATTGGCGCGTAATGTTCTTCCAAGTACTTTTCACCATCGACCTCCGCTTTAAGGACATCTATATGAGATACCCCATCTAAGGCTTTTTGAATGTTTTTCATCAAGCGACGTTTCATCGAGTCATTCTCAACATACCCTATGAAGTCATCCCCTTTTTGAATATCGACACCATAATAATTTTTCATCGAACTCTGATGAAATTTATTAAAGGTTAAGTAACAAAAGTTTCGGTCGACTGCGTAAATCTCCATATGTCTGGTTGCGTCCATAGAGGCTTGTAAAAGCTTCGTTTGGATGCGATATTCTTGGTCTAAATGAAGTCGTTTTTGTTGATTTTGAATTACTACACCGATCAACATCACGAAGATTGGAAATAACCCAAGATACGGTATCAATAAACTGATGATAATATCTAATCCGTTTTCAATTAAGAAAAATCCAAGTAGGGTTGCGATATGGGTCACAATCCCAAACACATAAAATTCGATATATGGATTATTGTTAAATAGTTTTGGTCTTCGATATTTTTTCCATAAATAACCAATGGCAGCTGTAGAAATGATTGTTAGGACGCCGGCATACACACCTGGTCCACCAATGAAGATACGGTAAGTAATCCCAAAGGCCATCGCGATAATAGTTGGAATCCCACCAAAGAAAAATGCACTGATTCCGAACAAAATTGAACGCGTATCGAAAATTAATCCTTCTTGTAAAACCCATGGGTTAGCTATGACGAATAAGGATGACACCCCAATGACAACCCCTGCAATAATCTTCTTTTTTAATGTGAGTCTGACTGGGTCATAATTGGTTGCGGAATACAAGAATACAAGGCCTAATAATATTAAACCATTATTTAATAAGTTGATCAGTATCTCAATAATATCTGAGTAAGCCATATGCTTTACCCCCCCGTGATTTAAAGGACAACCATAGTATCCTAACTATATTATAACGATAATCATTATAAAAACGCACACATATATTTAAAAACGCCCAAATTAGGCGTTTTAAATGGTTTAATTAATCGAGGTGTGCAATTTCATAAAACGCGGATTCATGTTTTAAGAATGCTTCAACGATGATTGGGTCAAAGTGAGACCCTGAGGATTCTAGGATGATTCGTTTTGATTCTTCGAATGTATATTTTGGTTTGTAATAGCGTTCTGAAATCAAAGCATCAAACACATCCGCAAGCGCGACAATTCTGGCGGAAAGCGGAATATCAAGCCCTTTTAGACCATAAGGATAACCAGACCCGTCCCATTTTTCATGATGGTATCTCGCGATTTCTGAAGCCATTTTTAAGAACCCCATAAATGGATATTTATCGGCAACTTTATCAATCGTATCTGATCCAATGATCGTATGGGTTTGCATCGTCTTACGTTCTTCTTCTGTATAAATGCCTTTTTTACGAAGGACTGCATCTTCAATACCAACTTTACCAATATCATGTAAGATGGCTGATAGCGATAAGTGATTGATGAATTGTTGGGTCACAGTTTCACCATAGATTGGGTGATTTTTAAGTTCGGTTGCGATGACTTTGGTATACATGCCGATGCGTTCAAGATGTCTACCCGTTTCGATGTCACGGGTTTCAGTGAGTTGTGCTAACGCATAGATGACGGTTTGGTTTTCTTGGGCAGAGATGACTTTTTCGCTGGCTTTAATGCGGTATATGAGTTCGGTTTTACGAATTGGAACGGTAATAAAATCATCAGCTCCCACATCAAAACTTCTGCCTAAAATGACTTCTTCATTATCGGTTGCGACAATGATATAGGTATGATCTAATTCGCGTTTTCTAATTTCTTCAATAACACTGAATCCATCAATCCCTGGCATATTCACATCCATAATGATGATTTTTGGATCTTCATTAGACCAAACTTCGAGGGCTTTTTCTCCATCAGCTGCTGTTAAAACGTGAATTTGTTCTTCTTCTAGGAACTGGACAAGTTGATTGCGATGTTTCTCATTACTTTCAGCAACTAATACTTTCATCATGTTGAATCCCCCTTTCGTTTAGTAAATTATTTTAAAAATTATCGAATGCTATAAGATAATGATACCCAGTCTCTACCATTGGCTAATGCGCCATTTTGCATGACTTGTAATTTATAATAACC
>CAZXLG010000071.1:0-7568 GCA_964641335.1 uncultured Paracholeplasma sp. | reverse complement strand
CTTTTTAAGTTCTGCTTGAAGTGATGATAATTGAGGTTGAGTCAAATTGAGTGGTACTAAAAAGACCAATTGATTTGCGATTTGATTCTCAACAAAATTAAATTGAAATCCTTCGATTTCTTTGTAGGCGAAGTTGCCTTTGAATTCAACATTGAATTCAGTCATTTTACGTAAAGTTGCCATATTTTCCTCCCAAAATATTCTATATTATATATACAACCAAGTATATGATAACATATCTTTTATAAAAATTATATACAATCATAGAAAAAGAAAAGCGCGTTTTCACGCACTTTTCCGAATTTTCACTATTCTTTAGGTTCGTCTTTGGAAGTTAACTTACCGGTTGCGAAACCAGCAAGTAAGCTTGCTAAATCAAGACCTGTCGCTTCTTTAACGGATTCTAAAACTTTTGTACTTGAGTTAACGATATCACCCATGAGTTTGGTTTGGTTACCTTCACCATACATGACAATCTTATCAACCTTAGTTAGAGGTTCAGCCGCAGCCTTCACGATATTAGGTAATACATCAGACTTAAGGACTAATTCAAGGACAGCGGCAGATTCCATCTTCTTCATCGCTTCTGCCTTCTTTTCGATGGCTTCAGCTTCAGCTAGACCGACTGCTTGAATACCGATTGCTTTTTGTTCTTGAGCATATTTTTCAGCTTCTGCTTGAAGTTTAAGACCGCGTGCAGCACGTTCTTGTTCAGCAAGTAAGGCTTCAGCTTCTTTGGTTCTGACGAATAATTCAGCTTCTGCTTTTTGTTCTCTTGCATAACGTTCAGCTTCAGCAGCTTTCTTAATACGTGCTTCAAGTGTCTTTTCTTCGACTTCTACTTCTTTACCTCGAAGTTCAATTTCCTTTTCTCTACGAGCAATTTCAGCATTTTGTTTCGAAATGTTGATGGTCTTCGCTTCGTTCGCAAATTGGATTTCATATGAAGCATCGGCAGTTGCTTTCGCGATATCTGCTTTTTGTTTCAATTCAGCTTGTCTTAAAGCAAGCGAGTTGTTTTGTTGTTCAATTTCAAGTTCAGCTTTAATTCTCGCATCGTTTGAAAGTTCTTTCGCTTTAGAAACGGCGATTTCGACTTCTTTTTCAGAGTTTGCTCTTGCAATGGAAGCATCCTTACGGATTTGAGCGATATTGTCGACCCCAAGGTCATCAATGACGCCATTCTTATCCGCGAAGTTTTGGATGGTGATGTTGACGATGTCTAACCCCATCTTCTTCATATCAGCGAGTGCCGATAACTTCACTTGTTCTGCAAACTTATCACGGTTTTGAACAAGTTCACGTAATTTCATTTGACCAATGATTTCACGCATGTTACCTTCTAAGACTTCTTTCGCAATTTGTTTCACATCTTCAAGGGATCTGGTTAAGAAGATTTCCCCTGCTAAACGGATGGATGCTTCATCGGATTGAATCTTAATGTTCGCAACCCCATCAACGAAGATATTGATAAATTCATTGGTAGGTACTGCAGACGAGGTACGAATATCTACTTGGATAAGGTCAAGTGGTAAATAGTCGATTCTTTGAATAAATGGGATACGAATAGTCGCTTTCCCGGTAACGATTCTAGACCCTTTAGGTCCAGTGATGATGACTGCCTTGTCGGGACGAACCTTGACATAGGACATGACAAACAAAATGACTAACAATACTAAGATAATCACTAAAGCAGTTAAAAATTGTGGCATATTCATCTTCCTTTCAACGTATTCATTTTATAACAAAATCTTTAAGAACACAATATGTTTTAAAAAAAACTATAAATTTACTTTTTTAATCTCCCATAACTGCAAGCCCTAGCGGTTATGAGGTTTTTTCACATTAATGACATTTATGGGCGATAATACGCCATAAACAGATGATTTAATGCGTTTTTTTGCCTTTATTTTAGAATAAGTGATATAACTAATAGTGAGGTGTCTCTATGGCAAGAATTGCAAGAAACAAAATTCAATCCTCGGTTTATCTCATTATTCAAAAGAGTGAACTCAAACTGTTTCGGGACAATCAGGACCGCCAACAGTTTTTAACTTTGCTTAAAGAAAGTAAATCCAAATACCAATTTGCTTGTTATGGGTTTTCATTGTGTGATGACAATCAATTTGGTTTAATCATTCATGTCAAACATCAAACCATTTCTAAAATCATGCAATCCCTCATGATTGCGTATGCGAAATATTACAATAGTCCAGAGAGATTATACAAAGAACGCTATAAATCCTATCCAATTAAGAATCGTGAGGAAATGGACAACGCATTTAATAAGCTACACCAAAAAGATTCTCCTTACGCTTCTCTTTGTTATTATAAAGGCACGCGTGAGGACTCCATTCAACTTATTGATTACTATACCAATCAACCATTCGAAATCGAACCCAAGATTAAGTTAGAAATCCCCGATAAAATCAAAGCTTTATGTAATGACCATCACTGTACTAGAGAAGATATCAAGTCCAATAAAGAACTCAGAAATCAATGCATTTTAGAGATTTATCGAGAAACTGGTTGTAACTTAAAGGATTTAGCACAATTATTTGATATCAGCCCTTCAATGGTATCCAAAATCATCAAGCATGAAGCAAAGCAGTTGTAATTCAACATTCGTCCCCTTATAATAGGAGTGAAAGGTGGTTTTATGATGTTTAATTTCCAAGTTGAGAAACCAAAAACCGCTTTAATTGATTATCAAACCACATATGATTTCATCGCCTTAGGCTTAGGACCAGCAGGGATGAACGGGGCGTTATACGCCAAACGAAAAGGGTTAAAGACTTTATTAGTCGGATACGATTTAGGCGGACAACTCAATAATACGAGCGATGTTGATAACTACCTAGGATTGAGTAATATTGATGCAAGCTCGATGATTCAAAAATTTAAAGAGCATATCGCTGCACTCGAAGTGCCAATGTTAACTGAAGTGAAAGTCACTGCCATCCAAAAGAAAGATGTCTTTGAAATTACCCTTGATAACGGAGAAACACTTAAATCTAAAACGGTGCTCTATGCTTTTGGGGGGAACCCTAGAAAACTAGGTGTACCTGGTGAAGAACAATACGCTTCAAAAGGTGTTTCCTACTGCGTCACCTGTGATGCACCCTTCTTTAAAAAACGCCATGTGATTGTTGCGGGTGGCGGAAATAGTGCTTTAGACGCAACCATCGATTTATCGCGTATTGCATCCCAAGTCACGATTGTTCACCGTAGTCAAATCAAAGGTGACCAATCTACAGTGGATCAAATCAAAAAATTGGGCAATGTTGATATTCGTCTAGAAACTCAAATCTTAGAAATATTAGGAGATTACACCATGACTGGTGTGCGTGTATTCGATAAAAAGACCCAACAAGAATATATCCTTGAAGCCGATGGTATCTTTATCGAAATCGGACATATCCCAAATTCTCATTTACTCGAAGGATTGGTAGACTTAACGGCTTCTAAAGAAGTCAAGGTCGATCGTTTCCAACAAACATCTTTAGAAGGATTATACGCAGCAGGCGATGTCACTGATAATCCCAATAAACAAATCATCATCGCCACGTCTGAAGGTGCTGTAGCAGCCTTAAGTGCCACCCAATTCATCAATCAAAAAGGAGATAAATAAAATGGAAAGATTATTTTCACAAGATGTAGCAAACCAAATTAAAGACATTTTTAACGGAATGGTAAATCCAATTACCATTAAACTCTATGTAGACGGTGACTGTGATACCTGTGCCGAAACCAAACAATTATTATCAGAAACTGCAGAATTATCCGATAAGATTACCTTAGATATCATCGAGCTTGCAGATGCAGGAAATGATTTAGTGACTTATCAAATTGAAAGAACCCCAAGTTTCATTTTTCTAGACAAAGATAACCAATACCGTGGTGTGAAGTTTAACGGGATTCCAGCAGGTCATGAAATCAACTCTTTCATTTCTGCCATCATGGAAATGTCCGGTGTTGAATTTAAATTCTCTGATAAAGTCTTAGAAAGAATTGCGAAAATCAATAAACCGATCGATATTAAAGTATTTGTTACCTTAAGTTGCCCACATTGCCCAGGTGCTGTTCAAACAGCTCACCGCCTTGCGATGCTTAATAACAACATCAAGGGTGAAATGATTGAAGCCCAAACTTTCTACGATTTATCGACGAAATATAATGTGTCTGGTGTACCAAAAATCGTCATCAACGATACATTGGAATTACTTGGTAACCAACCAGTTGAAGAATTCTTAAAGAAAATCGAATCCTTATAATCCTAAAGCCCTTAAAAAAGGGCTTTTTTGATGTTTAAAACACCCATATTATTGATATAATATTTATAGATATGACTATTTCAAGGAGCCCTTATGACACAACGACTACTGATCATTAACCCCGGTTCTACCTCTACAAAGGTAGCTTTATTTGTCGATGAAACTCAATTGATTAAAAAAACAATTGCTCACGATCCTGTAACCCTCAAGCAATTCAAACGGATGATTGACCAATATGACTTCAGAAAACAAGCCATCTTAGATTTTATCAAAGAGGCTGGTTATGATGTTCATAAACTAACCGCTGTGGTGGGGCGTGGTGGCTTATTGAAACCCCTCGCATCTGGAACCTATTTGGTCAATGATTCGATGATACATGATTTAGAAAACGCGATACGCGGCGAACACGCCTCTAACTTAGGTGCATTGATTGCACATGCAGTTGCGAAACCTTTAAATATTCCAGCCTACATCGTTGACCCTGTCGTGGTCGATGAGATGCATGATTTGGCCCGTTATACGGGGATGAAAGAGATTGAAAGAGTCTCTACCTTTCACGCTTTAAACCAAAAAGCGGTTGCGAAAAGAGCCGCTTTAGATATGGGTATTCCTTATGATCAACTCAACCTCATCGTCGTCCATTTGGGTGGTGGGATATCCGTTGGATCTCATGAAAATGGTAAAGTCATCGATGTCAATAATGCTTTAGATGGCGATGGTCCAATGTCGCCAGAACGCAGTGGTACTGTCCCTTTAGGACCCCTTTATAAAATGTGTTTTTCTGGTAAATATACGTTAGACCAAATTAAACGAATGAATTATGGTGAAGGCGGTATGGTTGCCTATTTGGGTACGAATGATGGTATAGAAATCATGAAGCGTATTCAAAATGGAGATGTTTTAGCAACCAAAATTCATGAAGTGATGTGCTATCAAATCAGCAAAGAAATCGGTGCTGCTTCGACTGTCCTAAAAGGTAAAGTGGATGCGATCATCTTAACCGGTGGATTTGCTTATAACAAATTAACCACAGATTTAATCACTGAAAGGGTCTCCTTCATTTCAAAAGTACTGATTTATCCTGGTGAAGATGAAATGCTCGCGTTAGCTCAAGGCGCGTTGCGCGTACTCAATCAAGTTGAAGAGGTGAAACACTATGCCTAAAACCATTCAAGACTTAATTGAATTATCCAAAAAGAATAAAGCGAAACGTTTGGTGGTCGCGGTAGCGAATGACCCTTATGTATTAAAAGCCGTTGAACATGCACGAGTGGCAGGTTTAATTACCCCTATCCTTGTTGGCGATGAATTGGAGATACGTCAGGAACTGATGCACCTAAACTTCCCAATGCATGCTTACCAAATTATCGATGAGAAAGATGCCGTCGAGGCTTGTAAAAAGGCTACATACTTCATCCGTCAAGGCAAAGGTGACATCTTGATGAAGGGGTTAGTTGATACTTCTATTTTACTAAAAGCCGTTTTAGATAAAGAATTTGGTATTCGTGGTCCAAGAAGATTGTCACACATCACCTTACTCGAACTCAAACACTACCATAAATTACTGTTACTCTCGGATGCAGCGATGAATATCGCACCCGATGTTGAACTTAAAAAAGAAATCATCCAAAACGGGGTTGAAGTACTCCATAAAATTGGGGTAACACGCCCCAATGTTGGTGTGATTGCAGCGGTTGAAAAAGTGAACCCGAAGATGCAAGCCACCCTCGATGCTGAAGCGTTGATTCAGTCTCACCAAGATAACTCCTTCAACATTGGTGGACCCTTTGGGTTAGATAACGCCATCAATAAAGAGGCTGCCCTTCATAAAGGCGTTAAAGACCCAATGGCTGGTGAAGTTGACTTCTTATTAATGCCTGCGATTGAAGCCGGTAATATTTTGTATAAAGCTTTAATGTTTTTATCGGATGCGAAAAGTGCGTCGATGGTGTGTGGGGCTACCCATCCAATCGTCTTAACGTCTCGCGCCGATAGCGATGAAACCAAATTCAATTCGATTGCTCTTGCATGTTTAATGTAAAAAATAGGACCTATCCAAAATGATAGGTCCTTATTTATTAATTGAGTGTGACAGTCATCAATACTGGGTTATGATCACTGAATTGGAAGTCATCGTTGATGACATTCACTGAATCAATCGTGATATTATCGGAAACAATAAATCCATCGATGATGTAGTATTGATTGAGCTCACTGGTTGGTTCATAGGGTTGGTTGAGTAAACGACAAGTTGGGTCTATAATATCAATACCCCATTGATAACCTGCTGGTAAGAAGGTTGATTCAATTGGATACGCTTGATATAAACCAGGTTTAGTAGGATAAATATCCACCGCATCAGGGAAAGTTTGGTTAAAATCCCCACCGATGATGACATAATTACCTAGGGTGGATTGTTCTTCCATAAATGCCTTTAAATAGGCCATTTCTTGAGCTCTTAAAGACCCATCACCATCATAAGCAGACATGTGTAAGTTAACCACGATTAATTGTTTTGTTGACCCCGTAATCGAATACGTATTGACCATCATCGCACGTTTTAAGTTAGCAACCCTGAGTGGCCAACTGAATTCACCTGGGAATTGATGTCTTTCTGACTCATCTACTTGATATTTGGATAGGGTTTGAATCCCACTTTTCACAGGTCCGATATAATCGATTAACGATACTGGGAATGGGACAAATACTGCGTTAAAGTTATACGCGAATGTCGAATGATAATTTGGTAGTAATGTTTTATAGTGTTTTACTTGATTGATTTGATAACTTCTTCTCGCTGCTAAGTCGACTTCTTGTAAAAGATAAAAATCAGCCACGTGGGTTGTGATTAAAGATTCAATCCCAGTTAGATAGTCTTCAACCACTGATTTTGAATCAGGTCTACCTTTTTTACCGCCGTCCATGACAAAGTCTTCCTCTGCCCCAAGACCGGCATAACCGGTATTAAAGGTCATTAAAGATAATGATTGGTTTGCAGCTAGGGATAATACAGTATTTTGTTCAATCGACACAGTTTCGATTGGTTTTGGTTTATATTCAGTTAATGTTAAGTACCCAACAAATAAACCAACAAATAATATCAATACGAATACGAGTTTCAATAATAATTTAAATAATTTCTTCATATGGTTACCATCCTAATTTTTATTGTATCACTAAAACGGAACTTTACATTCAAAAACAACTGGTTTTAATGTTCTGGGGTGGATAAATCGAACTTTATGAAAATGAAGGGCTAAGCGTTCAAATGGTTGTCCACCATACAAACGGTCA
>CAZXLG010000070.1:0-7636 GCA_964641335.1 uncultured Paracholeplasma sp. | reverse complement strand
ATATTAAAAGCGCTACAGTCCAAATTTTACTGGATGTAGCGCTTGTTTTGTATTATGGGTTGAATACCCACCACGACGGAAAATGGCGGATTGTTATGTGTTTTTGAACCTTTTTATGATGTCTGGATGATAAGGTAATAGCGTTTCAATCGGAGAAGATTGAATATGGTCTAGTACATATTCTAAGTACGAACTCACATTAATATCATTGATACGAGCGGTTCTAATGATCGAAAATATCTGCGTAGTATACCTAGCCCCTGCGTATGAACCAGAAGTCATAAAGACTTTACGATTTAAAACGAATGGTTTTACTGCCCGTTCAGCGATGTTATTCGATATCTCGACGTAACCAGAATCCATATAGGTGAATAGTTCCGGCCATACTTTTTTAGTGTAATTAATCGCGCCTTCAATGGCTGAATTTGGTTTATATGGCGTGTTAAAAACCAAAACCTCAAGCTCTTTATGGATCACTGGATGAGTTTTGTTTCGTGCTTTAAGAATCTCTCTTGGTGTCAGTTTCTGTCTTTTGTATTCTGCTTCAAGGTGAAACAAACGCCCAATAACTTCAATGATTTTCGCTGCGTAAGAGTCCTTCATATCGGACTCAGGCACACTTTTTATTATGTCCATGAATCTTCTGCGGACATGAGCGAAACACCTTTGAAGTTTAATATTTGGATTATCCTTTTTCAGTTTTGTGTATCCGGCGTAATCATCACAGACAATGGTTCCTTTATAGTCCTTTAACCAGGCTGCTGTCCGATCAATCGAACGTGATTCATGAAAATCATAGATTGAAATTTGTTCATCGTAGTAACTTGAAGTATAGACATAAACGTAACTCTTCTTTCGTTCTTTGTCTTCATCTGGCCTTTTACTAATCGATAATGTGGTTTCATCTGCGTGGATCACACCGACTTGATTAGCTAACAAATCAGACCTCATTCGATCATATAGGGGTGTGAGCACGGTTGCCATTTTAGCCATATAATTCGCTAAGTTTTGTTTAGATATCTCTATTTCAAGTGTATCTTTGATATGCCTAGAAAGATGTTCAAAAGGAATCCCTAGTTCATATTTATGATACCCTACATAAGATAAAAAGGAGTGACTTACAATACTCCCTGGAAATAGCGCGTTTGAAACAGGATAATATAATTTATTATCCGTTTTATTACAGTGTTCACACTTACAGCTTTTCTTGATTATCTTGACCACTTTCAACGTAGCTGGTATCGACTCTATCACGTATCTTACCTTCTGTGAGGCTAATACTAAGTCCTTTTTACAGGTTGGACATGTAGTTTCACTCGGTTCTTCATATCTGGTTTCTGTGACATGACGTTCAAAATCAAATGTAGAAAAGTGCTCACTTTTTGGTTTACGGATTTTTGTCTCTTTCAAAATCGATTCGGTTTCATTAATGACGACTGCCTTACTTACTTCAGTTTTAGGCACGTAATGTCTTAAACGTTCGATGGTATGTTTTTCCTTAATTGCTTCCTTTTGTTTTAAAACCTCGTTCAACTGTTCATTCAACTCAAAAATAAGGCGATGATTTCGCTCTTGTTCTTCGAGTAATGCTTGATTTTGTTTCGTTAATCTTTCGATTTCGGCGAGGGCTTTTTTTAGGTTCATACAATGATTATACCATAAGGAAATATTTTTACTATATATTTATATATAGTAAACACATTTTAGAATGCGATTTCTCGCTTTCGATCCTCTATCACCCTTTATCCTTTTAGTATCGCTTCTAAATCTTTCGCTTGATACCCACCATTTTCGATTCTTTCTGGCCATTTAAATTTCGTGAAATTGATCTTATTGATGAGTAACCAACTGCCGTACTCGTCCTCATAATATATTTTCAGCGTTTTTCGATCTCGTGAACAGAATACAAATAACGTGTTCAGTATCTCTATCGGTGAGAAATTACACGATAACAGAATCTGAAATCGATTCATACCTGCTCTCATATCAATTTCTTTGGTGTAGAAGTAGATCTGTTTTACTTTCCTATAATCGATCATAGATTCTATCCAATATGGCTAGTGTTTGTTCAAGTGATGTCGTTAGCTTTAATCCTTTTAGTTCAATAACGACAATCGAATGATCAAACCGGGTGAAATGGGCTGATTTACGTTTGATCTCTTCGCTCTTTAACATGTTAACTCGAACGTTGTTTTCATCGTATACTTTCCCAGGTTCATCATCTAACTCTGGGAGTCTTACAAAGTCTCCTTGGAGGTGATTGTACGCCCTCACCCAATCTCTAAATGTCCCTCGTTTCAAATCATTCACACGACAAAACTCAGTTATATTTAATCCTGATATTCGATACTTTTTTACGAGATCGAGCCTTTCCCGATCAGTTAGTGTTTTTCTCATTTTAGCTCTCCTTTTCTTTAAGGATACAAAAAAACACTCTGTTTGATTAGAGTGTTAGTATTTGACGTGTACCATATAAAAAAATATAAAAACGGCTTAGTAAAGCCGTTTTATTCGTCTTGGTGGAGATGAGGGGAGTTGAACCCCTGTGCATGATTTTTCCTGTGATACTTTCTACATGTTTAGTCAATCAGTTGTTTTCATCTAGCAATCATAGATTGACATATTATCACTAGACTAACCTTATTGATTCATTTAATTGCTTAAGGTGGCAACAACCAAATATATCTTACTGTTTTGTGCCTTAGACTAAGTCGTAAGAAAACCTAGCGTTGGCTCGCACTTTTTCTTAAGCAGCGAATTGTAAATTTTGGTTTCCGGTTATTAATAACCTCGGTGTTTTTACTTGCACAACCAAGACATGCTTATATCACATTTAAAACCCTGACGAATCCAGAAAACATCCCCATGCGCCATCATTATATAGGAATTGATTAAGTAAATCAAGAATAACTAATCAATCTATTTAGATTGGTTGATTTTCGCAACCCTTGAATATTTAGGATTATCACAATAACGAATTAAGTAATCCGTCGCACTTTGGATATTGCAGCTGTTTTTCGCAACCAAAGGCATGACATACCCAATGTGATCTGCAACTTCTCTGGCTAAAAGAACCAAGTCAGGGACATGTAAGCCCGCCATGACAACCGCGTTGTTCATGGCGTTTTGAATCACAAGTGGTTTTATTGCTATGGTAGTTTTAATTCGGTTTAACCACGCTATAGAATTCTGAATATCAATTTTATCTAGTGGTTCGGCCCTAAAATAACTCGATAGTAACGCAAAGAACGCATACTCTAAATCTGAATCAAGACTACATGATATGAGTTGAGGATAGTTGAGTAATCGGGTATATCAAAAAAGAAGTTTGAAATGCCTTGATCAATGATTGAAGAAGAATTGGCTTTTTTACACCACGAAAGAACGGAATTAGTATCCATTGTTTTGGGATTAACTAAAATAGTAGCCAATAACATTGTTTCATAATAAGGTAGGTCAAATAAAGAGATTGCGAGGCTGTGATCTTTTGGTAATTGAGTAGCGTATGCACGCAAGTCCCCTAATTTAATCCCGATATAGTCAAACGGTTTTGGCTGTTTGATTAAACGGCGATAGGTACCGTCATCTTTCATTTTTAGTAGATCATTCAAGATTGTTTTTGTATCCATTTATAACACCTCACATTAACCTCATCATATCATAAAAAATACCATTTTTCATGAGATATGGTGGGGTTTTTTAGGGTATGGAACAGAATATTTTGTTTTTGGGTTGACAATGAAAAACATTACTATATAATAGTATTGTCTTAGGTTTATTAATGCTTAACCCAAAGTTTAAATATACTAAACATGAACTGGATTGAATTTTTACAACAATCCTACTTATAAATGACTTAACGATCTCGGGGGTATTTTATGAAAAAACTAATTGAATTGAAAGGCATAACCAAAGCCTTTAATGGTCAAGTAGTCTTAAAAGGCATTGACTTAGACATTTATGAAAATGAATTTGTGACGCTATTAGGGCCATCAGGTTGTGGGAAAACGACCACACTTAGAATCATTGGTGGCTTTGAAAAACCATCCTCTGGGGATGTTTTGTTCAATGGGATGTCTGTCGCTGATTTACCACCACACAAACGACCTACCAATACCGTATTCCAACGTTACGCTTTATTCCCGCATTTAGATGTGTATGAAAATGTCGCGTTTGGATTAAGGTTACGTAAAGATTATCAAAAGATGGCTTCGAAAGATAGAGAAGCTTTAATCAAAGAAAAAGTGACGAAATACCTTCAAATGGTCGGCTTAGTTGGGTATGAAACCCGCAGTGTTAATAAACTATCGGGTGGCCAACAACAACGCGTCGCGATTGCACGAGCCCTCATCAATGAACCTGAAGTGCTCCTCTTAGATGAACCTCTCGCAGCCCTTGATTTAAAACTCCGACAAGAGATGCAATACGAACTCAAAGAAATTCAACGTAATGCAGGGATTACCTTCATCTTCGTCACCCATGACCAAGAAGAAGCCCTCACAATGAGCGATAAGATTGTCGTGATGAATGAAGGGGAAATCCTTCAAATCGGTACCCCAGAAGATATTTATAACGAACCAAGCAGTCGATTTGTCGCGGGATTCATTGGGGAATCCAATATCATTGAAGGCATTATGAAAGATGATTATCTCGTCCATTTTGATGGTAAGGATTATGTCTGTGTGGATTACGGCTTTAAGAAAAATGAAATCGTCGATGTGGTATTAAGGCCGGAAGACTTAGACATTGTTGAACCAGGTCAAGGTTTCGTCGACGGCATCGTGGATTCGATTATCTTTAAAGGTGTTCATTATGAGATTGATGTTAAAACCGAACACCGCATGTATACCATTCACACCATTAAGTACCACGCGGAAGGGTCTAATGTGTCCATCATTTTTGATAAAGAAGACATCCATGTGATGGAAAAGTGGTAAAGATGACTAAGAAAATCCCATTTAAAAACAAGCTAACGCTCAGGGATTTAAACCTCATGGGCAGTCCCTATTACCTTGTTTTATTCTTTCTGATCATCATTCCGCTTATTTTGATTTTGTTTTATGCGTTTTCTCAACGCGTTAATAATCTATTCATTGCGTTTTCTCTTGACTATTTCAGACAGTTTTTAAATGAACCTGCGTTTATCAAAACCATGATGGATTCGATTAAGCTCGCGATTTATACCACACTCGTTACACTCGCCATTGGTTATCCAACGGCGTACTTAATTACGAAAACACATAAGAAAACTCAAACTTTACTGATTCTCATGTTGACCGCCCCAATGTGGGTGAACATGTTATTAAGAACGCTTGCTTGGAAACAAATATTTGAGATGTTGAATGCGTCGTTATTAGGCACAGATTTCGCCATCATCACAGGGATGGTTTATGTTTTCTTACCGTTCATGGTATTACCGATTTATACCGTTTTATCCAAGATTGATCCAAAACTCTATGAAGCAGCGGATGATCTTGGCGCGAATAAGGTCCAAACGTTTTTAAAAGTGACGTTACCTTTATCGATTACCGGGGTACTCTCGGGGATTACGATGGTCTTACTCCCCGCAGCGACAACCCTAGTCATTCCTAAATACTTAGGTAAAAACCGTTATTTGATTGGGAACTTAATTGAAGACCGATTCCTAACTGCAGGTAACTGGGGTTATGGGTCTGCCATCGCAATCATCCTATCGGTGGTTATTATGGTGATGGTCATCTTAACGAAGAAACTCGACCGAAATAAGGAGGCTAAAGAATGAAATCCTTGAAATCTCTAGCATCCAAGTCCTTCATCGGACTCATTCTAGCGTTTTGTTATGCACCCATCTTATCGTTGGTGATTTTCTCATTCAACGAAAATAAAAGCTTAACCAATTGGGGTGGTTTTTCCCTTAAATGGTATGAAAAGCTGTTTGATTCCACCGACATCATGACCGCGGTCATTATGACGTTATTGATTGCGATACTCGCAACCCTCATTTCGGTATTCATCGGCACACTCGCTGCGATTTCATTATCGAAATCGAAGAAAGTATTCAAAGATGTGATGCTTGGGGTGAATAACATACCAATTGTTAACCCGGAAATTGTGACAGCGGTTGGGTTATTGTTACTGTTTGTATCTTTCCAAATTGACCGTGGGTATACCACGATGTTACTCGCCCATGTGGCGTTTTGTACACCCTATGTGGTGATTACAGTCTATCCGAAAGTGAAAAGCTTAGACCCAAATCTCGCCGAAGCCGCCAATGACTTAGGTGCGACCCCGGTTCAAGCCCTTTGGTTAGTGGTATTCCCACAAATTAAGGTTGCGATATTCGCTGCAGCAGCGATTGCCTTCACAATGAGTTTTGATGATTTCGTCATCTCTTATTTCACCGCTGGGTCCGCAACCAACATCAGTATCTATTTATATACCCTTAGACGAGGGGTAGAACCCACCATCAACGCGTTATCGACCATTATCATTCTCATCATTGGGGTGATAGTGACCTACCGCTATTTAAGATCAAATCAACAAATGGAAAAGGAGATTGAATAAATGAAAAAAACACTGGCTTTAGCCTTACTCATGCTCATGAGTGTTGTATTATCCGGTTGTGGTGTCGTTAGAAGCATCACCTGTATCAATAAAGAAAAACTCATGTTATTTAACTGGGGTGAATATATTGACCCATCGATCATCAGAGGTTTTGAAGAAGAGATGGATGTCTGTGTCACCATGTCCACCTTCGCTTCAAACGAATCTGCAATCACGAAGATGAAAACCGAATCGTTTGATTTAGTCATTCCATCTGACTACGCAATTGAACAAATGGTTGCAGAAGATTTAATTCAAACCCTCGATTGGTCAAAGATTTTAGACTTTAATCCTGAAACGGATTTAGCACCAGGGTTAGTCTCGATTTTAAATGCGCTCGAGTTTGATCTACTTGATTATGGTGTCCCTTATTTTTGGGGGAATGTCGGAATTTTATACAATAAATCCGTTGTTTCTGCTGAACAACTCGAAACGCTTGAATGGGATATCTTTAAATCAGATGATTATGAGATTGCGTTCTATGATTCCGCTCGAGATGGGTTCATGGTTGCTTTAAAGAGTTTGGGTTACTCAATGAATACGAGCACTCAAACTGAACTCAATGAAGCCGAAAACTGGTTGATGGATTTAGCCAACAACGATCAAGTGGTTTTCTTAACCGATGAAATCTTAGACGATATGGTTTCATTGACGTATGACCTCGCCTTAACCTATTCAGGGGATGCCATCTATTTGATGAGCGAACAAGAACAACTCGATTTCTTCGTACCAAGCAGTGGCACAAACGTATGGGTGGATGCGTTAGTCATCCCGAAGAATGCGAAAAATGTCGATTTAGCGTATGCCTTTATCAATTACGTGTTAAGCTATGATACGGCTACACTCAATACCGAGTATGTCATGTATTCAAGCCCAAGAAAAGATGTCTATGAAACGATGATTAGTGAAGACTCAGATTTCTATGCTTACCGTAATGCTTATAATGTTGTGATTCACAATAATGACGAAGTATTCCGCTATATTCCAACGACCAAAGCATTCATTTCTGATGCTTGGGCGAGAATTCGCGCCATCTAAACTATATTCGATGAGG
>CAZXLG010000069.1:0-7945 GCA_964641335.1 uncultured Paracholeplasma sp. | reverse complement strand
GCACGTTGAAAGTATTTCATTACTTTCTCTAAAAACGGCTTAACAATAACATTTATTCGATAGAACAAGAATCACCTAACCCTTATAAAGGTTAAATGCTTTTTTAGCTGACTAGAATAATCAATTTAGTAGCCAGTGCATGTCTAATCATCAATATTAGGTTATAATAATTTCTAAGGGTGATATATCATGGATAGTTTAACAAGATGCATCGAAAAACTTAATAATCATCAAACTACCAGTGTAAAATTGGTGAAGGATGCGATTTCTGAGGCTTCCAAATGGGCCTATAAAAATGTGATTGGGTCAATTAATCCAAAAGCATTAGAAATGGCAGAAAAACTTGATTTAGAGCGAAAAAACGGGCATATAAGAAGTCGGTTACATGGGATACCTATCGCAATCAAAGATAACATCCTATATAATGATGGGACACCAACAACCTGCAACTCCTTTGCTTTTAATGATTTTATCCCCCCATTTAACGCGAGCATTGTCGATCGCTTACTCGAAGCTGGTATAATTCCATTATTTAAAGCGAACCTATCTGAGTTTGCTTATTTCATGAGTGATGAAGATATGCCTTCTGGGTATGGTTCGATGCATGGCCAAGTCAAACACCCCTTTGATGAATCGATAGACCCTTATGGTTCATCCACAGGTAGTGCTGTGGCGGTTAAACTGGGCATTGTGCCTTTAAGCATCGGTTCTGAAACCAATGGATCGCTGATGGCACCAGCTTATCAATGTCAAATTGTTTCTTACAAACCAACCTTTGGATGGGTGTCTAAACACGGCATTATTCCTATATCACATACCCAAGATACCGCTGGTCCGATGGGCAATACCGTCAAAGATTGTGCGTTATTGATTGATATATTATCCTTTAAAGATACCCGTGACCCAGACACATTAAACATAGATCATCCATTGGTATCTAAACATTTGAATCAACCATTAAAACCATCACGCGTTGGATTATTATCATTAAAGAATTACCCTTACGATGGTGATACAAAAAAGGTTTATGAGCATACAAAACAAACGTTGATTTCGATGGGGCATACAGTTGTTGATCTAGAAATAGAGTATCCAAAACTAGACAATAACCCAACTTTACTCATTGAATTCAAATATGGGATGAATCGTTTCTTAAAAGAAGTTCAAGGGTATACCCATCACAAGTCATTAACAGATATCATTGAGTTTAATCAAAAACATGCCGATAGATGCCTAAAATATGGGCAAAGCTTACTGATTAAGTCTAACAATACAGATGGTGATATTCATAGTGAATTCTATCTAAATACTAAACGTGAATTGGTTGAAACTGCAAGCTACATGGAAGAAACCATGAAAGAACAAGATTTGATTGCGATAGCGACCCCTATTTGGCTATCCTTCGCGCCAATCTATGGTAATCCATCAGTATGTATCCCTGAAGGAATCCATCAAGGTAAACCAAAATCCATGGTATTCGTGGGTAGAAAACACGATGATGAAACACTCCTTAGATTGTGTCATCAGTACGAACTTAAAAGAAATACTTGTGAAATAAAATAGCCTAAAAGAGACACTCTTAGGAGTGTTTTTTACTGTCTTAATGGTTTAATATTTTTTTTACGATAAAATGCTTTTAATTATTCATAATTAGTGATATCATATTGCTTACATCAATCAAAAAAAATAATGAGAAAGAGGTTTTTATGATGAAAAAAATAATCGCCATTGTGGCATTATTACTGGTCTCATTTGGGTTAGTAGCATGTGATCAAACAAGCGTTCAAAAGATCACCTTTGAAACAAACCAAGGGACAACGATTGATCCAATCGAGTTTAGTGGTTCATATGATATCACTCGTTTGAGTCAATTTTCAACATCTAAAGAAGGTTATACCTTTGCAGGATGGTTCACAAACGCATCTTTAGATGCATCTTCAGCACTTACTGAAGATATTACTGCGTCAGTCACCTTGTATGCGAAATGGTCTGTCGTGAATTATACAATTACGTATCATTTAGATGAAGGTGTGAACGCAGCTGGTAATCCAACCAGTTTCACGATTTTAGATTCAATCACGTTACAAACCCCAACCAAAACAGGGTATGTTTTTGCTGGATGGTTTAAAGATGCACAATTGACACAAGCAGTGACAAGCATTCCTGTAGGATCTAAGGCTAATGTCGATCTTTATGCGAAATGGTCATTAGATTCAAGCAACACCTATACCATCACTTGGCAAGATGAAGATGGATCAGTATTAAAGACAGAAGAGGTTTCTCAAGGTTCTTTACCATCTTATGGATTAGAAAACCCAACCAAAGCTGAAACAGATACCCATACATTTAGTTTTGCTGGTTGGAGCCCTGAATTAGCTCAAGTTACCACAAATCAAACTTATGTAGCAACTTATACGATGACATCGAAGTTTGCTGGTGTGCCTTTTAGTGCAACCCAACTGAATACCATATTTGGATTTGATGTCTATGCATTAATGCCAAGCATTACTTCAAGCGATTATTACTTAATGGATTCAAGCGATGAAACCTGGTTTGAAGTGTATATCGATTTCTTCGATTGGACAAATGTTGAAGCAGATGCCTATATGGCATTATTAGATTCAAACCTAACCTATGATGATGTTGAAGAATCTTGGGTAGTTGGTGATTATTTCCTTTATATTTATGAAGACCCAGATACTTATCCTGGATTAACGGTTTATGGCATGGTCATTTATGGGGATAAAGAGACTTCAGGTGGAGATAAAGCAGATTATGATGGCAGTGCTTTAAATACCCTATTTGGTTATGATATTTACGAAAGCATGCCACCAATTAAAACCAATGATGCTGAACTAATTGACTATTCTGAAGGCTCTTATAAAGAAGTTTATATCGACATTTTTGATATGACTGAAGCAGAAGCATTAGCCTATATGGATGCTTTAGATGCTTTATTGCCTTATGATGATGTTGAAGAATCTTGGATCATTGGTGATTATTTCCTTTATGTTTATGAAGATACAGAAACCTATCCAGGAGAAACAGTCTATGGTATTGGTATTTATGGTGAATCCGGTTCAACTGAACCTGTTGAAGGGGTTTATTTCGCTTTCAATATTCAAGAAACCACCTCAACATTAGCGGGTAGTTATAAAGATACATTAAATCAAACAATTACATTCCCTGGTAGTGACGGAAAAGTCATTGTCAAGGTGAGTCATTTAGCGGCTATTACTGGCACGTCAACTCCTCCGGGTGGCTTGACACAAGGCAATATTTTCGCAGCGAGTGTCAGTGGTAACGCAACCCCAACAACATACTTAGAAATCGATACTTTAGGTCAAGTGATTCAATCGATGACCTTTGAAATCGAAGCCCGTGATGGATTCTCACCACGTTTAGCTGGTGCGAAAGTTCAAGTCTATATTGGATCTGAATGGGTTGATTTAGCGGGTGGCGATTTCTATAGCCAACTCTCCACCGAAATGGTTGTTATCACGATTCAAAACTTAAACGCTTCGAAATTTAGAATACTATTTGTTGGTAATGGTGAAACCAGCAACGGCGGACAAGTCAAAGTATCGAATGTTCAATTACTAACCGGTACAACAGCCCCTGTCTTAGAATCATGGTCAGACATGATTCAAGTTCTAGGTGGTAATCTAAACGAATCTTCATTAGCCAATTTATTACCAGAACTCGATGGTATTAGTGCATTATCACTAGTTAAAGTGAATAATTCAGAATACACCATTAAAGGTGCGTTTGAATATGTTGATAATCAAACTCGAATCAATAATTACATCCAAAGTTTAGTATTAAAAGGCTATATTCACAATACGGTTTTAAGCTCTAATCGTGGACAAACCGTGTATAGCTTAGAAATCAATAATGATTTAGCCTATGCTGTATATATCACTTACACATCAACCAATGTAGAAATTCGTATTTGGAAGTTTGACCCAGTGGTCGAACCAGCCAATTTGACAACCCTATCTACACGTCAAACGATTAACCAATATGAAGTATCCGCGTTTGGCATGTCAGGATTACCTTCCACAGGCACTTATGATGTATTGGTAGTTCCAGTTGAAATCAAGGATAACCCATTCCCAGTAGATTATTTAAGTAACTTAAACTTAGTGTTTAATGGTACCAGTGCACAAACAGGGTGGGAATCCGTATCAAGCTTCTATTCAAAGAGTAGCTTTGGCGCACTAAACTTAACCTTTGATATCGCACCAAAATACACAACTCTGGAAAATAAAGCTTATTATCAAGGATTCAGTGATGCGGGTGACCAATACGCCATTGTTGAAGCATTAAATGGTTTAAATAGTCAAATCGATTATAGCCAATATGACTCTAATAACGACGGTACGATTGACTCTGTGATCTTCATTTACTCTGTGGATTACAGTGATAATGATCCTTGGTGGGCATGGGTATTCACAGCTCAAGAAGGACAAGCGAGCACGTTAGGTAAACTCGATGGTAAAGATTTTGATTATTATTTCTGGGCAAGCTATGATTTCATGAATGATGCGTTACCTGGATTGAATGGTTTGGTTGTCAATGCGGAAACTTACATCCATGAATTAGGTCATTTAATGGGTATGCCGGACTTATATCCATATTCAGATACCTTACAATTTGGACCAATCGGTGGCTTTGATATGATGGATTATAACTCTGGTGATCACGGACCATTCAATAAATTAGTCCTTGGATGGTTACAACCACTTGTCGCAACCACAGGTTCCTACCAAGTTACACTAGAAGCATACTCAACAGATAACGATGGTTTAAATAACACCTTACTCATTCCATATAACTCGAATGATTTAAATGATGGTAACGCCTTTGATGAATATCTACTCGTGATGTTCTACACACCAAACGGTCTTTACAATGGTCATTTAAATACGCCTTATGTGCCAGATAATGCAGGTGTGGTTATTTACCATGTGGATGCGAGAATGAACACAAACAATACCTACTGGGGTGAATACTTCAGAAACAATAACAGCAGTACTTCCAATTTTATTGTGGAATTATTAGAAGCTGACTTTAACGCTTCCTTACCAACAACGTCTTCAAATGGGATTACTCAATCAGATATTCTAACCTCAGGGTCAATCAACTTAAGTAGTTATCGCTGGAATCAAGGTGGCGCAATCAATGTATCGATTGAAATTGCACAAGCTTTCAATAATAACAGTGCTCAAGCCGTCTTAAACGTCATTGTTTCCTAATTACCATTTGGATTGTTTCCTAAAACTAAAAAGTCAGTATCTGCCGTTTTGTGGCTAAATACTGACTTTTTTTCATCGGTAAAATGGTAAAAAATAGAGTTAGAAACGTAGAGCATAAAAAACTTTTCATTTTTAACACAAAAGTGTGGCTTTTTTCAACCAAAAGGCGTAGAATAGGAATGGATTATTTCGATAGATCAATCCGCTTTATGAAGGAGAATACTCATGCAAGTTCATGGCAAAGATTCACGTGGTACACACTTGAAAAAAAATGCAATCACAAATGCTAAAAAAGCCGGTAAAAAAGTAGTTAAAAATACCATTCTGAAATAAGAAAAAACAGGGTCACCTTGGGTGTGCCCTGTTTTTTTATGTTGCGTATTTATGCGCAATTGAACTCGCTGCCGCCGAGGCAATCGCACCGACGATGTCGTCTAAGAAGGTGTTGCAACGGCCTTCTTCCTTACCTGCTTCATCGACAACGCCAATGATTCCAGGTTTTAATTTATCAACATAGCCAAAATTGGTTAAACCAATCGAACCGTATACGTTCACGATGGAGAGAGCCAAAATCTCATCAATCCCAAATAGACCATAGTCACCAAGCATCATCGATAGTAGTGGTTCACTGATGACTTTTTGTTCAGCGAGCATGTCTAGTTCGATGCCGACTAGTACAGCGTGTTGAACTTCACGTTTTAAAATAACACGATCGACATGTTCTAAACATAACTCTAAAGTTAAGTTATGAACATAAGGTTTTTGTAAATCGTAGGTGAGTTTCGCAATATCGATCAACTCAACCCCGCGTTCTTTTAAACGTTGTTTGATGATATCATATTTTTTAGTATCATTTAAACGGTTGTATTCTTTTTTACTCAGTGTCGTTTCACTCATGTGTGTACCTCCTTTCTATTTTTTGTGAGGGAAATCTATTATAACACGTTGAAAATCAATGTCAATAGAATTTGATGATGATTTCGAATAATTATTTCCTAAAATGTCTATTTTAAGTGTGAAGACCCTGTTTTTTTTCAACCAAATTGTTAGAAATAATGGTATGATTATTCTATAGAATATGAGGAATTTGACATGTCTACGATTGAGTATATTGAAAATCGAATCAAACAGGATTATCCAAGTGATTTTGAAAAAATCATTGAAGGTCTAAAAGTTAATAAAATGGTCACGTTTCGTGTAAATACACTTAAATCAACCGTGAGCTCTGTTATAGAATCTATTCAAGCAGCTGGTTTGTCCGTTAAACCGGTCTCTTTTAGCAATACTGCATTCATTTTAGAATCAGGTTCTGAATCTGATTTACAACAACTCAAACTCTATGAAGAAGGTAAAATTTATCTTCAAAGTTTGTCATCAATGTTACCACCCATTGTTTTAAATCCAACAAAAGGGGATATTTTGGATATGGCCGCAGCCCCTGGGGGTAAAACCACTCAAATGGCGGCGATGACTCAAAATAACGCAAACATCACAGCGTGTGAACAAAATCCAATCCGTGCTCAAAAACTCAAATATAATCTCGACAAACAAGGTGCGTCTAAAGTCACGGTTCTAGTCAAAGATGCGAGACAGCTCGATGCATTCTTTCGATTTGATGCCATAATGTTGGATGCCCCATGTAGTGGATCAGGGACACTCGATTTGTCTAACCCCAATCGATTAACTCAATTTACCGATTACTTAATCCAAAAATCAGTTCGAACTCAAAAAGCATTGATGCTTAAAGCGATTGAATTGCTTAAACCCAAACAAACCATGGTTTATTCGACATGTTCGGTTTTGAAACAAGAGAATGAAGAGATTATTCAGTTTGCTTTGAAAACCAATAAGGTTGAGTTAGTTCCGATAGAACTTTCGATTGATTCACAGTTGCCATCCACGCTAGATGGGGTGATTACTGTTGCTCCAACAGCACTATA
This sequence comes from uncultured Paracholeplasma sp., assembly GCA_964641335.1. GTDB lineage: Bacteria > Bacillota_I > Bacilli_A > Acholeplasmatales > UBA5453 > Paracholeplasma. Next base: position 747 of record CAZXLG010000069.1, on the reverse strand, counting down.
CGAAGGCTTTTTTATCGGCCTATTAAGGAAAAAATAATATGAAACTCTCATTTACAGTATCTAAATCTTTTGATCAAAAAACACTCAAAGATTTCTTTGATTTTTACCATGTAGGGAAGAAGAATCAATATAAACTCACCCTTCGTGGGGTTTATATTGATGGGATTAAAGCGCATACCCAGATGAAACTTAAAGAAAATCAACAGATTACGATTGATTTTGAAGATGAAATCGTTCATGGAAATTTTCTTAGTATCGATATTGTCTATGAAGATGAAGACATTTTAATCGTCAATAAACCCATTGATTTATTGGTTCATAGTGATGGGGTCGCACAAGATGATTTAAATGCACGTGTAGCGTCATATATGAATCAAAAAGGTTATACTCTTTCTGTATTACCTGCCCATCGTTTAGATAAAGATACATCGGGTATGGTCATTTATGCAAAACACCCACTCGCGTTAAGCTATCTTTCCTTTTTATTTGAAAATCATGATATTGAAAAAACCTATGTCGCTTTAACCAGTCCAGGGGTAAGACAAAAACGTGGGCGAATAGATAAAGCCATTGGTGCGAGTCGTCACGATGATAAGCAAATCATCGTATCAACAGGTCAAAGTGCGTTAAGCACCTATGAAGTCATTTCAGATTCTGGTGAATATGCACGATTGAATGTGTCGATCTTAGGGGGTAGAAAGCACCAAATCCGAGTCCATCTCGCATTTATAGGACACCCTATTTTAG
>CAZXLG010000068.1:3657-8089 GCA_964641335.1 uncultured Paracholeplasma sp. | reverse complement strand
ATTGGTGCGAGAAAGAAAAAAACTTATTAAAAATCCCCCCATACGAAAAATCGAAAGGGGGTTTCATATTCAAGAAGAAAATCGAAGATATTTTTATGGATGATGCCATCTTTTGAAAAATCCAATGCGTCAAGTGATAATACATACTTTGGATAATTATCTGAAAGCATGTAATAAACTTCAAATTCTCTTGATCTTGTTTTTTGTGAAGACATCAAATATGATACTTGATAGTACTCAATTTGATTTTCCTTTTTCGCAACAAAATCAATTTCTAAATCGTTTATTTTACCAATGAATACTTGAAAACCTCTTCTTTTTAGTTCGATTAGGACGATGTTTTCTAGTATCATTTCAATTGAGGATGCATTATTACCAGCGATAGCCTCTCTAAAACCATGGTCAGCAATGTAATACTTCTCTTCTGTTTTTAGAATCACTTTCCCAATCAAGTCATTACGTTTGATACGATATATCAAATAAGCATCCTCTAATATAGATAAGTATGACAGTATCGTATCCACAGAAATCATCATTTTTTGTGCTTTAAAGTAATTTGATATCGATAATGCAGAAAATGTTTTTCCAGTGCTACTAAAAATGTATTGAATTAACCGTTCCAATGTCACGGGTTGTCTAAGTTGATGTCGACTAATAACATCTTGTAATACAGCCGATCGAAAGGAATCACGTAATACTGTCATTGAACTCTCATAGTGTAAATTTAATGGGGCAATCGAAGGTATCCCGCCAAAAATAAGATAGTCATTGAATGTGGATTTTGGATGTACGTCTTTGAACTCCTTAAATGATAAAGGCATTACTTGAATCTCAACATATCTCCCCGCCAAAAAAGTCGACAAATCAGAGGATAATAAATCTGCATTGGACCCGGTAATATACAAATCGAATCGATTTAAAGCATGAAATCCATTCACAGCTTTTTCCCAATCAGTCACACGCCCAACTTCGTCTATAAAAACATAAAGTGGTCCTTGCTGATCCTTTGACCAGTCCATGACGTATTTTGTTAAATGACGATAATCTTCGATTTCAAAAAATTGGGGTAGTTCTAGATTAATTTTGAGAATTTGATGAGCAGTTACACCGGTTGTTAATAGATGACTGATATACAAGTCAATCAATGTTGATTTTCCTACTCGGCGCATGCCTGTCAGGACTTTGATAAATGGTTTATCTTTGAACAATAATAGTTGATTAATATACGTTTCACGTTGAATCACGATAATCACCTCAGTTTCGATTATAGTCGAAATACTATCAAATGTCAACATGTGTTTCGATTATAGTCGAAATTGATAAAAAGAAGTCAAAAAAAAGTATAATAATCTACTTTTTAGGTGTTTTTCGTTTTAGTTATAAGTACTACCAATGATTAATAACCCGTTCGGCAAACCCCATTAAATCATGGAATTCGATTTTTTTACCATCCGGTAATCTAAAATAGCCACTAAATTTGCCAAAGACTTGATGTTGAATCGATTTGATGATGACGACATTAGACGCACTTTGACGATCTAATATAGGGTGAAACACTAAGTCGATATCGCCTGATTTTGAGGTGAATGTCCATGGACTTAAGTAGTCATATTGGTCATTCTTCTTTGGAATGTTGAATGTGATGTCTTCAAATTTATAGCAGTTACCGTCATAGTAAAACATATTTTCACTGGCTTTAGAGGTGTCTCCAAAACCATAGCCTAAATTAAATCCGATACGCTTTTCTTTACAAGTACCAGAAGCACTTGACCAATACCACGTATTCTTATAAGTCCATACCCCTCTGCCCCAGTCTAATGTACCGAATGCATCCTGTAGTGGATAGGTATCTTGTCCGATTGTATAGCCACCAACCGTTTCCATTAGATTGATCTTATGGTTATAGTAGAAATGGCCCGGTTTATCAAATGGTGTGGCGATCACTAAGGATGTATTTTCTTTTTCAGTCAAAATAACATCCGCCGTTAAGGATTGGTTATCTTTAAATTTTTCCATGAATACCTTTAAGTGTCGCTTGTCATTTTCGATTAAAAACTCAAATGAAAAACCCTTTTTTTGAAAAACAACATTGCCAACACGAGAGGTATTTGGCATACCGATTCGTTTCATTGGGAAAAATCCCATCAGTGATTTGGTATGTTCTTTTTTCAATTCAAAATTAAATGCGGTGATGGAAACCAACCACATATATGAATTATCAGCAACCGTCAGTGCGAGGCCATGTTTATGGTTACCGACGTAATAGTAATCCCATTCTTTGATGCGCATCCCTTTAACAGTGATATCTTTACGGTCATAGGCACGGATTAAATCTTCATGATACCCCGCTTCGATCAAGTTCCCACGTTCATCGAGGAGTGGTCCTTTTGATAGACGATTTTCCAAATTAACACCTCTTCTATACTTTTAGTATATCATAGGAAAAATAAAAGCGTGAGTTTGTCACGCTTTTTGATTTTTTTCTTTAAAAGGGATTATATTTTATGATATTTAATACCAATATTTAGAAGCCTTTAACTGCTTAACGATTCAAGAGTGGTTGTTATTTTTGGATCATTCATTTTTAATCGCAACCCTGAGTTTCGCACTATTCGAGCGGCTGTTTTCGTTAAGCTCTGCTTCAGAAGGTAAAATGGGTTTGCGATAGGGTATTCTTAATACCGGGTTAGGCAAGTTAATCATCGGTACCCCTTTAGGGACATGAATTTCACTATGGGTTTTAAAGAAATGTTTGACGATACGGTCTTCTAAAGAGTGGAACGTAATGATGGAGAAAACCCCCTCTTTATTGAGCATATTGAGGAGTTTTGGTAGGGTACGTTCGAGTACACCTAGCTCATCATTCACCGCGATTCTTAAAGCTTGGAATACTTGTTTCGCAGAATGAGATTTGGATTTATACTTATACATATCCGTGATTTTTACCAAATCAAACGTGGTATTTAAGGGACGGGATTCAATGATTTTTCTCGCAATCGGTTTAGCGAAATCCTCTTCACCATATACTTCAAAAATATAAACGAGTTCTTCATAAGTAGCATAATTCACGATATCATAAGCGGTTTTTGATTGGTTTTGATTCATGCGCATATCGAGTTTCGCATCCTGCATATAAGAAAACCCACGCGAAGCGTCATCAATCTGAAAAGAGGACATGCCTAAATCCATGACGACCCCATCAATCTTCTGTATCCCTAAGGCATTGAGTTTTTCTTGAATAAATTCAAAATTAGATTCAATGGCTGTGAAGTTTTTAAAGTTTTTTAGGCGTTCTTTCGCGGTAGATAGAGCGTACTGATCTTGGTCAAACCCATAAAGGTGACCACCTTTTAACGCCAATAAAATGGCTTCACTGTGTCCGCCACCCCCGAGGGTTGCGTCCACGTAAATGCCATTTTCTTTAAGGTTTAAAGCTTCAATCGATTCTTTGAGTAAGACAGAGTAATGTTTCATATTAAGGGTTATCGAAATAGCGATATTTTAAGATCGCATCGTTCACTAATTTATATTTTAAGAACCAATCAGCAATGGCGTCTGTTTCGAGTAGATAGGACGGATTGTTGATGTATGACATTGGTACAATCATATGGTACTCATCCGTGAATAGGTCTAAGGTCATCGGATTATACGTGAATGAACGATTATTTGAGGTAATGTCCACCCCAAAATGATAAACTTCATTTAGATTGAATAGGTTAGAAACGGTACGTTTAATATCCGCTTGCCCGCGGACAAGTGATGTATTTAGTTCGTATTGACTCAAATCCACCCCTGGGGCGTAAATCATCAATGGGACATTGTGAGATAATTCTTGAAATTCGCCATGGGTTAAATTCGGGTAGAGTTGATTCAAATTAGACATCGTCATGTTGCCAGTATGGTCACCATAGATCAGAAAGACCGTGTCATTTAAAATATTTAAATTGGTTAGATTTTGAAAGAAAGCTTCAAACAAACGGTCAAAGCGATAGTTAAAATCTAGATAGTTCCCTAAATCTCTTAGAATGGTATCTTCCCAAGGATTGATCCCTGTAATCCCTTCAACATCGAAATACGGGGTATGTGTCACTGTAGAAAGTGCGAAAATGAACTGTTTTTCGTCTTTCTTTAATAGGTCTGTGACATATTCAAGAATGACACTATCATCGACCCAACCATTGATGGTTTCGGTTTCTGGGTCATAATAGTTTTCACTTATTAATCTTTCGGCTGCAATATATTCCTGAAACCCTAACAGTTCATAATTCACATCTCGTTTGTAGAATGTTTCAGTAGAACCTGTTAAAGCGTAGGTCACATAACCTTCATTGTTAAATAAATTAGGGATGGTTTCAAAATCATCTGTCGTATAATCAAAATAAGTCACGATTTGACCTGTAGGGTATAATCCGGATAACGCAGCAAATTCAGC
>CAZXLG010000068.1:0-3557 GCA_964641335.1 uncultured Paracholeplasma sp. | reverse complement strand
TGGACAATCGCTTTTCGCATTATCCATAAAAGCGTCAATCTCAGCCTTTAGAACTGGTTTTTCTTCCAATTCAAGCGATTCTTGAGGAATCACAGTATAACTGATTAAGTCCACCAAATAGTAATTATATATCCCCATGGTTTGAACACCTTTAAGTGCGTTACGGTGTTCTTCATAGAATGTATCATTGATATGGTTATAATAGACAACTTGAGAGAATGTCGTCATCAATAAACCGGATAATAAAGCACTGATCGCGATGTTACGTTTACGGCCATTATTCATAAAATGAGGGGTTTCTTTAAATGGGTGTTTTAAGAATAAATTCACACCGAAATAGATGAATACGAAGGCTGGAATTAATGCTACGTATTGACCCATTCTAAAGAGATTTCGCCACAGATGAATGGTTAGTTGTTGACCCAAAACAGGGGCACTATTCGAGAAAGTTCTCGCATTAAAGAATGAGAACGCTGTCCCATAATAAAACGCATAAATCTTTAAAGAGAATACTAAGACCGAGAGTAATACACCTAAGATTAAAACAGATAGGGTAAAATATTTTTTGTTTTTGAATAAAAGTAAAAATAGTCCTACCAACACACACAGTAGTCCTAAATCACCGACCCAAGCATTGATTCTAATACCAAATGGTTCGTAGTACAAGTTCATACCAGGGTTGAAAAATTGTGCTGTGACCATCACACGATTCAGCATGGTTAATACTAAGAATGTGATTATGGTCAAAAGGATATATCCTTTGTCTTTTATATGTTTCATGAAAAAACCTCTATTTTTTTGAATTCATTAATATCTTATAACTAAACCCTTACTTTGTAAAGGAATTTAGAAATGGGTGTCAAGTTTGGGTAAAGAAAAAGATGCCTACCGGCATCCTTCTTTAAATCTGAATTATTCAGATTCTTTGACGTTAACTACTTTATTGCCTCTGTATTCACCAGTGGTAGGTGATACTCTGTGAGGTAATACTAAGTCACCAGTTTGTGGGTCAACCACTAACGTAGGTTTGCTTAGTTTGTAGTGTGTACGACGTTTTCTTTTTGCAGTCTTAGACGTGCGGCGAAAAGGAATTGCCATCTTCACACCTCCTATTTTTTGTCAAAATGGTCTTTTAATTGAGCGAATACTTCGTTGACTTTAGGTTCTTCTTCATAGAGATCTCTTGGAGCATCTTCAGCGTAGACTTGCATCGGGATCATCGGTATGATGGCACCCCAAATGATATCGCCTAAGTTGATTTTGTCTTCAACGATCTGATATTCAGCGTCACTGGTTTCAGAAACATCCTCTTCAATTGTAAAACTGAGCGGGTAAATCACTGGTTTAAGTGTGATTGCACATGGCAAGGTTAGTGTGGTTTCGACCTTTAAATCAAAATGCACATAACGGCTCTGTAAAAACTGGACTTGCCCCGTTACACGGACCAAATCAATGTCATACATCAAGCTTTGATCACTCAAACGGGATTTGAAGTCGAGTGAGAGGTCAATGCCCTTATTGGCATATTCGGTTTTGAGCTTTTCAAGTGTTAAAATCATACAATCACCAGCTTGATTAATTATACATGGTTTTATATCGATTGTCAAACATTTGTTCAAAAGAAAAAGCCCACAACTTGTGAGCTATAATCCACGTTTCGCACGTAACAATTTCATCACGTTTCGAAGGACGGTTTGTGTGTCTTCTGGAATCGAAACACCTTCTTGAAGATCCTTACGTTGAACAACCACATCTTTAAGCCTAACTGTAATGGCGTGGTCATTAACTAAGTAAAGTTGTAAGTCAATATAATGGTGGTTTGTGCCACGTTCATAGAAGCGAATGGAATTGGTTTCAATCGAAACAATCGAGCCATAAGGGATTTCTACAGTGTAATCATCTGAGAATGCCCCACGTTCGTGATCGATTAAAGCAGTGTAATAATAGAGTTGATGTTCACCAAAAAGGAGTACAGTCACTCTTGCTTGATTAAAGCGGATGTGGTCGTTTTTCTTAGACATCTTGAATAAGACACTTGACCCTCTAAAGAACGCTTCAGGTAAGGAAACAACCAATGGATTGAGCTCATTGGTATCTGCTTCTGTAATGCCTAAAATAGTTCTTGCGCGTACCAAGGCTTGTTCGTAGTCAGCTCTAGCATAAGCATCGAAATCTTGTGCACCTTTAATCTTTTTACGAAAATACTTTTTCATGAATTTGGCGCGGTCCATAGGTCCATCCCCCTTTGATGGGTATATCTGTGTTTATTTTATCAACTAAATGATTTTTAGTCAATGAATGCATCCAAAATAGACTGCATTTAAGCGGTTAATTTTCAGTCTAATACATTAAGAAAGTGTTATTTTCGCACTTTTCATTTTCATATAAGTGCAATCATTTACTTAATTCGACAAAAAATCCCTTAACTGAATAAGGGATTTCGATTTGTTTTTCTCAGTTATTTTAGTGGGTAAGGATGGATGTAACAACCATAGCCACAAATAAAAAGGATACGACAGCGGTGAATCTTACTAAGAAGAGTTCTAAGCCTCTCGCCTTTGAATTTTTAAATAACTCTGATTTTTCACCTGAAAATGCACTTGCGACATCGTCTTGTGAAGATTGTAAAGCAACGGCTACGATTAAGAATAAACCTAATACCATAGCGATATAATCAGCAAAATTCATGTGGGTACCTCCTAAAATACACTTTATTGTATCAATTTATTGGGCTGTTGTCAACAGTGGTTAACTAAAGATAACCTTGGTATCATTAATCATTGTTAGAGTGGATTGATAACCACCCGAAACAATGTACCAAGCAATCGAGTCTAATGGGATGATACGGTCATTTACACCCGCATTGGTTGAGTTTACTAAGGCGTTATCCAAGACACCAATCGATGGTTCGCCACCAATTGCTGCAGCACGGTCTACCACAAAGATAATGTCTGGATTTAAGGTTTGAATGTACTCAAAGGAAATGATATCCCCATGGGTATTCGCGTCACCATTACCGAAGTTCGAATCCGCTGGGATAAACCCCAATTCGTTATGGATAAACCCAAAACGCGAACCAACGCCATACCCTGAGATATCATCGCCATTGGTCATGACGATTAAGGCTTTAAGGTTGCTTGCTTCTGCTAAAAGATTCACTTCTGCAGTTTTCGTTTCTAACGTATCAATCATCGTATCAAATACTTCATTCCCACCAAAGATGAGTTTGAGGTTTTCAATATTCTTAACGACACTTTCTAAATATTTGGTGTTGTTTACTGCAACATTCAATACCGCAACCCCACCGAGTTCAGCTTTGAGCTTATCATAAGTCCAAGCACTTCTTGAGGAAATGATGACTAAATCAGGGCTAAATAAGTCTAAGTTATCAAAATTAGGTTCAAATAACGTACCCGCATTGGTGACGGAATCGATATTATACGCACTTAAGTAGTTAGGTACATTGGATTTTACGATTGCTAGCTTTTCAATACCCAATGTTTCAATACCAACATGGTCTAAGATATCTAGTACACCAAAATCGAATATCGCCACAT
>CAZXLG010000067.1:0-8305 GCA_964641335.1 uncultured Paracholeplasma sp. | reverse complement strand
AGCGCCTGGCTTGGGACCAGGAGGTCGCAGGTTCAAATCCTGTCTTCCCGACCATTTTTGCGGGTGTAGTTCAATGGTAGAACCCCAGCCTTCCAAGCTGATGACGTCGGTTCGATCCCGATCACCCGCTCCAATTGAGTATAAATCACTGAGAAATCGGTGATTTTTTGTTTTAAAGGTGATATAATATCGAGTAATAAATCTATTTCACCGAGTAGTTATATTATCGATTATCTCTATTCATTTCAAAAAAAAGATAAATCTCAGTAATGCTTAAGGAGGCCATTATGCAACACTATCCAATATTAGAATTTGATGATAATGATGATGTTTATATCAAACCATCATTTCATGTCACAGACAAACCAAAAATCGAAAATTTAGTCATTACCTTTTTTAAAGAAGTCGTAAAATCACTCGTCGAATCGAACATCATTGAACCCTACATCGATTTGAAAGGGGAAAACGATTATACCTTCTATAAATTTAAAGATGAGCCGACGCTCATTTTTCACGGTGGGATTGGTGGACCGCTTTGTGGTGGCATGATGGAAGAAGCGATTGCACTTGGGGTTAAACGTATTATGTTTTGTGGCGGTGGTGGGGCACTCAAAAAGATGCCCGTTGGCCATTGTATCGTCGTCGAGGATGCAATCAGAGATGAGGGGACAAGTTATCACTATGCAAAACCGAGCGCTGAAATCAGTGTCCCAAAGTCGATTGTTTCAACAATTGAATCTTACCTAACCCATATTCAAGTGCCTTTTGTCACAGGTAAAGTATGGACAACGGATGCTTTTTATAGAGAAACCAAAGACCGTGTAGCTAGACGAAAACAAGCAGGAGCTATTTTGGTTGAAATGGAACAAGCTTCTTTGATTGCGATTGCAGAGTTCAGAAAAGTGAAGTATGGTGCAATCCTTTACGCTGGCGATGACTTAACCAATGATGTGTGGGATTCAAGACAGTGGCAATCCCGTCAAAGCATTCGACAATCCCTAGTACTTATATGCAAAGACCTCGTGAAAAGTCTATAAATAAATTGAAACAGACTAGTCGTTTTCTTACATATTTGTTATAATGACTAAGGCTAGAAGGTGAATCCAATGGATTTTCATGAAATACATAAATTTGAAATATTTGATGCCTATGACATCGATGAAAATAAACTAAACATCGATTTAGTCCGTGGCGAAGCCCATCCTGATGGCTTATATCATATCGTTATTGAAATCATTACGATGAATGAAAAAGGTGAAATACTCTTCACTAAACGTCATCCCCGAAAAAATTATGGTTTATATTGGGAAATTACGGGTGGATCCATTCTAAAAGGCGAAGATACCCTCTCAGGCGCGATTCGTGAACTTTATGAAGAAACAGGTTTAGTTACCAGTCCAGAAGCCCTTCAACTGATCTATAAAGAAGTCTATTACGATGGATTATTTAGAGGATTTTTCCATCAAATCGATACAAGAAATCAAACCATCAAGCTACAATCCGATGAAACCATCGAATACAAATGGGTTTCGAAATGTGAATTTGTCGAAACCATCTGTAAAGACGACTTCATACCACATACCAGACACCGCATCTTAAGAGCTTGGGAAATTTTAGAACATTTAGTCTACTGCGAATAATATTTTGGCACACATAGTGTGCCATTTATTTTTTTACTCAAAAACGACCTAAAAAAGCGATATTTATTTGATTTATAGACTAAATTGTGACAAAATTAATATAAATAGGAGGCTTGCATATGTTAGATTTTATTAGTCAAAATGGCATTTATATCCTCGCGGGGTTAGTGGTATTATTTGTCATCATTACATTTTTACTTTCCCGTAAACCAGAAAAATCGAAACCGAGTCCGATGAAGGAACCCAGTGCTCTAGTAAATCGTGAACCTGAACAACCTAAACCTGAAGAACCAAAACCAATTGAAAAAGTTGAAGAAGCTAAAAAGGTTGAACCGGAACCCGTTAAACTTGAACCCACACCTGAAGTTAAAGTGATTGAACCAGAACAACCCGTGGTGGTCGAAAAAACACCTGAGGTCGAACCTGTGGTTGAAAAAGCAAAAGTCGTTGAACCTGAAGTCAAACCAGAACCTAAAAAAGCAAAACCAAAAGCTGAACCTAAGAAAGAAACTGTGGTTGCTAAACCAGAACCTGTAGCTAAACCAGAAGAAATCGATGAAGATGCTGATGAAGAAGCTGCACTTAAACGTATTGTAAAAAATCCAAAATACCACATTTCTATGAATAAAGACGAATCGAGCCCGTATTTTAAGAAGTGGCGTGTACGTAAGGAAGGTTCTACAAAAACCATCAAATATTTTGATACCCAAAAACTAGCGATTGAATACGCTGAGGACCTCGCTGAAAAAGCGAAAACAGGCGTAGTCATTCATAAAGTGGATGGCACCATTCGTAAACAAGATTACTCAAAAAAATAACCTATGAAAGCACGTTAACGCGTGCTTTTTCTAAAAAAAGGAGTCAATTATGGATACCTTTGTCATATTCTTAATCCTAGGTTTGTTTATTCTGTTGGCCGTATCATTGAGATCCATTCCTATGGATGGCTATGGTGTATTAGAACAATGGGGTAAAATTCATATCATTTATCAAAAACCAGGCATACACTTTGTTATTCCACTGGTTCAAAGTATGTATTTATATGATAAACACTCGACACTTGAGTTTAATCGAGTGTAACTTGAATCTGATAACAGGTTCAAAATGCGAGCAACGCTTCGGATTTTGCATGAAATTATGGATATTAAACCGTACCATACGATGGTAAAAGATACGTCATTACATGTAGATTTATTGAAAGTTATGCAAGAATTTGTCAGTGCATGTCAATGGGATCCGAATCATCTAAATAATGATTTGAATCAGTACTTATCAACCCATTTTGAAAAATCAAACTATCCATTCAAGGTTCAAAAGATTGAAATCATTGAATTAGAACTTGTCTAAGCCAGTCAAATGACTGGTTTTTTTTGGAGCAAATCCCACTATATTTCGAAATCGAAATGATACAATAGTATCGAGGTGTTGAAAAATGTCAAAATTCGAACTCGGTATTACAACTTTCGCAGAAGTCATGCCCGATTTAAAAACAGGAAAGACCGTCTCCTATGACGAAAGAATTAATCAACTCATCGATGAAATTGTCCTCGCTGATCAAGTAGGATTGGATTATTTTGGAATTGGTGAGCATCATCGTAAAGATTTCGCAGCGAGTGCACCCCACACCATTTTGGCTGGGGCAGCTCGATTAACCAAACACATCAAGTTAGGTTCAGCCGTGACGGTATTATCTTCGGATGATCCTGTCCGTGTTTATCAAAACTTCGCAACCCTAAACGCCCTTTCTAAAGGACGAGCTGAAATCATGGCAGGACGTGGGTCTTTTATTGAATCATTCCCTTTATTTGGTTATGACCTTAATCAATATGACCGCTTGTTTTCTGAAAAGCTAGATTTATTACTACAAATTAGAGACAACGAGATTGTATCTTTTGAAGGTAAAACAAGAAGTGCAATCGATCAACTTGGGGTATATCCAAGAACCGATTATGACCTACCAATTCAAGTTGCAGTTGGAGGTACCCCTGCGTCAGTCGTAAGAGCAGCTAATTATGGTTTACCGCTATTCTTAGCGATTATTGGTGGTTATCCAAGAATGTTTTCACCCCTCGTGGATCTCTATCGTAAAACCTATAAAGAACGAGGGTTTGATTTAAATAAGATGCACATATCTGTGCATTCTCATGGGTATATAGCAGAAGACATGAATGATGCAGTAGAAACTTATTTTCCTTCGATGAAACAAGCCATGGATGTCATCGGAAAAGAGCGGGGTTGGTCAACGTATACGAGACAAACCTACGATGTTAGCCGTTCACTAGATGGTGCTTTATTTGTGGGTGACCCGGAATATGTTGCGAAAAAGATTTTGCATCTAAGAAAAACCTTAGGGATTCAACGATTCGCATTACACGTCCCAGTTGGTCAACTCGACCATGACAAAGTGATGAAAACCATTGAATTGCTGGGTACCAGTGTGAAACCCATCATTGATGCAGCCATTGCCTTAGAAAATAATCAAAACAAACCCTAAAAAATAACGTATAATAGACCTTGAGGTATTCAACTATGAAATCATACTCAGGTAAACCAGAAGGCTATGTCCTTCATCGTAAACTCGATTTATTAAAAGATCGAAAAGCATTCATTTGGCTTAATATTCTATCATTTGTCGTCATCATTCCATTTTTCTTTGGGTTTTGGACGTTTGATTATTTAACCTTAGGGGATTTTGGAGCATTCTTTATACTCCCAGTCTTTGGTATTGTAATTGCTTTACATGAATGGATTCATGGGGTATTTTTCCACCGCTTCAGTGGTAAAAAAGTGAAGTATCAGTTTCATGGATGGGCTTTTAGCGCATCCACACCCGGCATTACCTATCAAAAAAAATATTATCTCATCATTGGATTAGCGCCAGCGGTTATTTTGAATTTAATCTTAATATTCTTTACCCTTCTATTACCGGAACCATTTAGTATCATTAGTTATCTTGTATTAGCGGGACACATCTCTGGGTGTGTAGGAGACTTTTATGTCACTGCCCTTTTACTCAAGTATCCAAAAGATACCTATGTAGAAGATACAGGAACTGGGATGGATTTTTATATCAAAGAACCCAATGAAATCATTATCAATACACAGGAATAGTCTTAATCGATTAAAGTGTATTATTTGAATTTGATTACAAAAGTGCGTAAAATAAAACCATCCGATGATAGATAGCCTGCAGCCATTGTCATCAAATCACAATAGATACCATGACGCAGACATGGTATTTATTTTTCAAAAAGGAGATTACACAACATGAGTTTTGAAGAAAAACGCAAATTTGGATTATTTGAACAACTGCCAATCATCTTTAGAGCAGCCCGTTCATTCTTATATTTAAGATTATTTAAAAAGAAAAATGGTATGAACTTTAAACTTAAAGAACGCATCATGCTTGCCGTCACAGAAGTCAATGGATGCCAGATGTGCTCATTAGTTCATACCAAACTCGCATTAAAAGCAGGATTAACGATGGACGATATTCAAGAACTCCTTGCTGGAGAACTTGAAGGGGTACCCAAAGAAGAATCTCTAGCGGTATTGTTCTCGAAAGACTATGCTTTCAATAAAGAGACGATTGATCCTGCATTCTATCAAAAATTAGTAGAGTTCTATGGTGTTAGAAAAGCAAGAGCCATCTTAGGGGTCACCGAAATGATTACCATGACCAATGGTATGGGTTTAAATTTAGGCTTTTTAAAACGTACCCTCAGTTTCAAACATGTGAAAGGGTCAAATGTACTCAATGAAGTACTGGTGCCGCTAGCTACCATGGTTTTATTCCCATTATCATTAATCATTTTCTTGCCTTACATCCCGTTCTATAGTGCAAAATTCAAAAATAAAAACAAATAGTTTTTTAAAAAGCGGACAAAATCCGTTTTTTTTTCGTTTTATTAGGTAGAAAAGTATACGGGGGTATTCTTCATGAAAATCATCAAAGTAGATCAAGACAATATTTTTATCGATGGCGATTTCATCGAAATCGAGGATGTAACTGCTGAGCTTCTAGACGAGATTGTCAATCATGCCATGAACGACAAATTGGTATTTGACATTCATCCTAACAATAGACATCCACTAGCCACCTTTTTGAGAATTGTTGAAAAAGATGCGCAACCAGACTCGCCGTTTCGAAAAAACTATTTTCAAACCAATCAAAAATAACCACCATTATATTACCTACCCATAGGCTAAAGGCCTCCCTCCCTTTAGCCTTTTCATTTATAAAATAAAATGTTAAAATAAAATACGAGGTGAGTATTAATGAGACTATTATTTCAAGGGGACTCCATTACAGATTGCAACAGAAATAGACAAAATCCTAAAGACTTAGGATTTGGATATGTTAAAAAAATTCAAGAAGCATTGTCTAATCACGAGATACTCAATCGAGGTATTTCAGGCAACCGAACCATCGATTTATTGATGCGTTGGCAAAAAGATTGCATTGATTTAAAACCGGATTTCTTATCGATTTTTATTGGTATCAATGAAGTATGGCATTACCATTATGACCAAAAAGTATTAACACCAGCCATGTTTGAAGATTACTATAGAAACCTGCTCAAACAAGTAAAATATCTATTACCAAATACGAAGATTCTATTAATTGAACCTTTCGTATTCCCAATTGGGGTTTACCAAAAATCTTGGGACGTTGAATTGATTGAAGAACAAGCGATTACTAAAAAGCTCTCAAAAGAGTTCAATACATTATTTTTACCGCTTCAAAGTGTACTCAATAACGCATTAAACAAACACACCATGGCAGAGATTGCGGATGATGGTGTTCATCCTACTGATTTAGGTCATACCATGATTAAAGATGCCATTATGGAAATATTGAAGAAAGGCATTGTATGAGAAAAGAATTACGTGTCCTCTTTTTAGGATTAGTTGGATCTATTCTTGTATCAGGAGGATCGATTGCGATTGCCATTGGCAGTCAAGTAAATAATCTATCCTATTTTCCAGTATTGGTTTTATTTGGCGGAATTATGCTTATTTACGCCATTTTCGCCTCACTAATTGAAATCCAAGATTCAAATAAAGTCAGTCGCTAAAACTGACTTTTTTTCTTTTAGAAGTTTAAAAAAATAACATGGTAATTATGCAACATTGATGTTATAATGTGAATAGATGTAAACGATACTGAAGGAGAAAAACCATGGCCATTTTAAATCAAACACCGACAAAAACGATTCCTTTGTCAAAAACAAAATACACTAAAAATCTGTCTTACCAATTGAACGCACCTGTTCAAGTGGTTGGCTATTTTATCTATAAAGAAACCGACATCAATAATGCGATTTACAATAAAAAGGTCAGTTTTGGATTCAAAAATGAATCAGACCAAAAAATCATTGCGATTAAAGGTAAATTTCAACAAAAAGATCCATTTGGTGATGATTTAGGGGATATTGCTTATAGCATCATCGAACTTGAAAATTTCACACCAGGGTCGATTCAAGGTGAAACCTTTTTTACCGATTGCAATATATCCACAATCACGATTCAATTTCGCATTGATCAAGTTATTTTTGAGGATGGTTCGAAATGGTCGACTGAAATATATGAATTTATCCCAATCGACATTGAAAAGAAGATGGTTAACGATTCTGAGCTACCTGCACTTAAATACGCTTGGCAGTTAGAAACTGCTCAAAACCCACTCAAAAATTACTATTCAGAGAATGAACACTTTTACGTCTGTCCGTGTGGTAATATCAATCGAATCACTTCTGATCACTGTTCTGTTTGTAAAACACCTAAAGCAAACGCTAAATTGTTTGAAACGGTTGCTGTTGCTCAAAGTGTGATACAGAAGATGACCAAAGAAGTTTTTAACAAATTCAATGAATTATTTCCAGACGCGTTAATCTTTGATTCCAATGGTAGCTTAAGACTCAATGAAAATGCTGTTTTATTCGACCCAGAAGCTTTGAAGAAATTAAGAAATTATGCGACCTATTGGAAGGGTGTTAATCCACTCATCAAAGACGAAATTAAAGCGAATACCGAGTTTGTAAAATTTATTGAAGGGTTGCGTACACAACTCTTAAAAACAGAAAATGAACAACAATTAAAAGTCGAAAAACAAACGAAACTTAAAGTGAAGAAACAACGTAATCGATTGTTGGTGATCACCTTAAGTGCCATTCTTCTTTTAGCCCTGATTGGGTTGGGTATTTACTGGTTCATCTTTGGTAACTTGGCTTTCGAAAATAGAAACTCCTATGAAGCAGAAGTCACCTTTACCTTTATTGATATGACGCACACACAAATTGATGTTGTTATTGATGACATTAATTTGGAAGGTAGTAAGTTTGAATTTTGGGGAATTGTCTTCGATCAAAGAACTTGCAGACGACCTTATTGTTATGATGAAATCATCCTTAGTCCAGAGTATTGGGATATCACCATCATCGCGAATCGATTTGTTGCAACCACGATTGTTAATCTTCCAATCAATGGGATGAAGCTTGATATCCAATACCTTGAATTTAATAGTCCACTATTTACCAAACATATCTACGTAGATAGAAATAATTTAGTATACATAGAAGAACAAAGAGGTGAATAAATCACCCTTTACAGAATGACTTATGATACATACCTCTTAACGATTTAAGTCGTCTTATTTAAAGCGA
>CAZXLG010000066.1:0-8391 GCA_964641335.1 uncultured Paracholeplasma sp. | reverse complement strand
AGGTATGTATCATAAGTCATTCTTTAAAGGGTGATTTATTCACCTCTTTGTTCTTCTATAAAATCGTAGGGAGATACTTCAACCTTGACAGATTCAATAGTCTCATTTAAGTAATGGGCTAATCGAGTTTGTCTTTTTTCATTTAAAACTTTGGAGGCTTGTTCGATGAGACTTAAATCCCCTAGTAAAGATAAATGCGTTTTAGTTCTAGTAATCCCTGTATATAAGAGTTCTTTTCTTAATAGACGCATGTACGCACGTACAAGAGGCATGATGACCACTTTATATTCACTGCCTTGGGATTTATGTATTGAAATCGCGTAAGCGTGATTGAGGTCTTCTAAATCCCCTTTTTGGAACGGTATCACATGGTCATCGAAGGAAATATAAATGATATCTTCATTGTCTTTGGATTTAGAAATATCTTTAATAATTCCGATGTCCCCATTCATAATACCTTTTTCTGGCGAGTTAGAAAGTTGAATCACTTTATCACCGACGGTAAAGATTTTTTCACCATAAGTAATGGTCTTTTTAAAATCCATAAGGGATTCCTGTAAGACTTTATTCACGGCGTCAATGCCAAGTGGACCTTTATACATCGGAATTAAAACTTGAATATCGTCATAGAGATTATAGCCTAAATCGATGGCTGCCTTTACGGTGTAACGGATGGTATCAATGATTTTAGAGGCTTCTAAATTCATGAACTTGATGTCCTCTTTAGAATCAAAATCGGTATCTTCGACACGTTGTTCATTGACGACTTGAGCTAATGAGATGATATTTGAATTCTTCGCTTGACGGTGAATTTCTTTAAGCCTAATCACTGGAATTTGATTCGAAGCAATGATATCGCCTAACACATATCCTGGACCCACAGAAGGTAATTGGTCTTCATCCCCAACAATGATGACTTGCGTATGGGAGGGAATCGATTTAAAGAGGTTATCCGCTAAGAAAATATCAATCATGGATGCTTCATCGATGACAATCAAATCCTGTGGTAATTGAATGTTGTCGTTGTAATAAAATTGACCATCATAGTTATAGCCTAATGCGCGATGAATCGTCATGGCTTTCATATTCATAACGGCTTGCATACGTCTTGAAGCCCGTCCTGTTGGTGCAACCAACAAGATGTCTTCACTGGCTGATTCTAACGTTAAATCAATCTTGTGGAGTTTGGAATACACATAGAGTAAGCCAGAAATCACTGTGGTTTTACCGGTACCAGGTCCCCCAGTAATGACAGAAATCGAGGACGATAACGCACGTAAAATCGCTTCTCTTTGTTTTTCGGTATATTCGATTCCTAGGTCAAATTCAGCACGTTCTATGAGATTCAATATTTCGTTTTCACGTGTATCCATCGGCACGATTAAGCGTTTGATGTGATTCGATACGGCGAGTTCGGTATCGTAGATTTCTTTCAAAAAGTACTTATTTTCAACTTGGTATAAAGCCCCTTGTTGAATTAAATGACTTAACGCGGTTTGGATTTTACTTAAACTGATTTCAGACAGCATCTGTTGGTAGATGACATCGAGTTGATTGTCATATAAGAAGGTATCGCCTTTAGAAAATGCATAGGTTTTAATACCATATAAAATCGCTGCTTCAATGCGTCTTGGGTCATCCTTCTGTATCGCAAATAGCTCTGCAATCGCATCCGCTTTTTGAAAGCCGATACCATCGATATCTTCGATGAGTTTATAGGGATTATTTTGTAAGATGGTTAAGGTTTGGTCTTTATACTTATTGAATAGTTTCATCGCCATTTTGGACGATAAACCATACCCATAAAGTTTGACTAAGGTTGTTTCAATCACTTGGTTATCATAAAGTTGTTGATAAAAGCGTTCAATTTGAAGACGATTTAACCCGATTTGCATGAGGATGAGTTTATCATCCAAAATCTTTTTAATCGCTTGATCACCAAAAAGTTCAACCATTTTACGGGCTTTAACTGGGCCAATGCCAGTAAATAAATCAGACGATAAATACGCGATTAAGCCTTCTTTATTTTGAACATCGGCTTTATCAAAATGGATGACTTTATACTGAATCCCATACTTAGGATGGGTGGTTTCTTCACAGGTAAATGTATACGTGACTTCTTTTGATAATTCTGGGAAATACCCCGTCATAATGACTTCGGATTCATCTTCTAGAATCACTTTCGCAATCGAATAGCCATTGGTTTCATTTCTAAATAAATAGTGGGTGACGTTACCAATCAAGGTTCTCATACTTTCACCCGTTCTTTATAGACCATTAATAAGAGTGCACTCACGGCTAAGATTCCAGAAAGCATGACAAACATGTAGACACCGATATCATCGTAGATTAAACCAGCGACTAACGGTCCAATAATCGCCCCTAAGGAAATAGCACTTTGACGAGAACCCATCAATACACCAGGGGATACATCGGTATATTTTGACAAGTGAGACGCGATGGTCGGTTCATAAATTGCCTTACCTGCAATGTAGACCATAAAGAATGTATAGCCCCATAGGAGGAATTGACTTTGATCTAAACTGAAAGTTAACGCACTGAATACCGCTTGGAGGATCACAACCACCAATAAGATTTTGGTATCTTTAAATCGTTTTGATAGTAAAGGTACTACTAAAAAACTCATGATCAAAGTGACAATACCGGTAATGAATACCAATGTCCCATTGATCGAGGGTTTATAGTGTAAATCTGTCATATACATATCTAGATACTTCGAGAAGTTTGTTTGTGAAATCGATACTAAAGCAATGATGATAATGAGTAAGAAGAGTTCTTTTGAAAGATTTCTTATTTGAGCCAACTGTGCTATCGCGCTTTGGCGTTTTTTGACGATTTTAACTTCTTCATCCATGTGTATGAAAAAGAGTGTAAACATCGCTAGTACGATATTGAATACCGCTTGAATGTACATTAAGACATGTTCTTGTCCTGGATAAAAATCACCGATGAAGCCACCTATATAGTAACCAAGGGTTGACCCCATCACGTTAAAAGCGACAAACAAAGAAATGAGTTTCGCCTTATGTTGGCCAAACTCTTTATTGACAGAGATATGGGCTAAACCGTTCGATAAAATCGCACAAGCAAATACACCTGCAGTGAATCTCACGAGAATGATTAAATAAACGTTGGTCACATATCCAAAGAAAAATTGTGAGATACCATAGCCCAGTATCCCAATAAAAGCGACCCAAGTTCGGTTCTTTTGGTCACCTAAGTTTCCCCAAAACGGGGCGAATAAAAATTGGCCGATATTCATGGAGGCGAACATCACGCCAAACCATGCTTTATCGATACCAATGGTATTTAAATGGGCTGGCGTGACTGGGTGAGCTAAGTTCATCCCAAGTCCAACCAATAGTGAAAAGGCCAACAAGAGCCACGCTTTTCGCATCAATAGTTTCTTCTTTCTTCATTCATATATACGGTATCAATAAAACCACCAGCCACACAGACATCGCCTTCATAAATCGCACAGGCTTGTCCTGGGGTGACCGCTCTCACCGTGGTTGGATAAGACACTTCTAATGTCGTTTCATCAAGCCACTTTAAAAAGACGTCGGTATCTTTTTGACGGTATCTAAATTTTGCCGTAAAGGTTCTCCCTTCGAGTGCCTTGTCGTAACGCCAGATGACGTCTTTGACAATACACTTATTGGAATACAAATAAGGGTGGTGGAAGCCTTGTTCAACAAATAAAATGTTCTTTTCTACATCTTTTCCTACGACAAACCATGGTTCTAAATCATAGTCTTTTAAACCACCAATGCCTAAACCTTTACGTTGTCCAATGGTGTAATTCATTAACCCATCATGGGGTTTAATGAAGGTCCCATCGAGCTTCGTCATTTTACCTGGTTTTTTATAGAGGTAGTTACTTAAAAATTGGTTGAATTGTCTTTCACCGATGAAGCAGATTCCTGTAGAATCCTTTTTCACAGCGGTCGCGAGATTATGGGCTTTCGCAATCGCTCTGACTTCAGGTTTATCGATATCTCCTAATGGGAATAATGCACGTTCAATTTGGGCTTCTGTGAGTTGGGATAAAAAATATGTTTGGTCTTTATTATCGTCATGTGCTCTGAGTAATAATACTTTACCATCGCGTTTTTCGGTTTTCGCATAGTGCCCCATCGCGATATAATCCGCTTTTAAGCCTTTCGCATAATCCAAAAACGCTTTAAATTTGATTTCAGTATTACATAAGATGTCTGGATTTGGGGTTCTTCCACGTTTGTATTCGCTTAAAAAATATTGAAATACTTGATCCCAATATTCTTGTGTAAAATCGACTTTATGGAGTTTAATTCCGATTTGATTAGCTACCTTCAACGCATCTTGATAGTCGACTTCTTGGGCACACATCTCATCATTGACAGTAGGGTTTCCATACACGTCTTGATTCGCCGCAGAGTCCCAGTTTCGCATAAATACGGCTTCGACTTCATAGCCTTGTTCTAATAATTTGATGGCTGCGACACTGCTGTCGACCCCGCCAGATAAACCTAAAATCACTTTCATTTAATCACCACTTTGATATCGCTAGGCATTCTAAAATCGCCTCTTGGTGAGAGGGTAATGTCTAGAATTTTTGGACCGTCCGGTAAGACCTGACGTTTGAATTGTTGGTTGTAAAAACGGTTTAAGAAATACGACACTCTTTGTTCGGATTCAACATCACTTAAACCAAATACTTGTTTTAATAGGAATTGCATCTTCAATGGTTCATCGCCACAACGGAGTAGGCGGTGAATCAAGAAGTCATTGATTTGATATTTACCGAGGATATCTTCGGTTTTTTGATCTTTAATCAATTCTGGTGAGACTGGGGTATGAACGATGTCTAAAAGGGTTTCTTTTAAAGATTCATGAACAGTTGAGTACATTTCAACCATGAAACGAACCAAGGTCTTTGGTAAACCAGCATTGATCCCATACATGCTCATTTGATCGCCACTATAAGTCATAAAGCCTAAGGCGATTTCAGATAAATCCCCTGTGCCTAAGACAATCCCGTGGTGCTTATTCGCGAGATTCATGAGGGTCATCGTACGAATTCTCGCTTGGGTATTTTCATAGGTGACATCGGTCTTGTTTTTATCTTGATCAATCATTTCGAAATGTTTATAGGTTTCATCGACAATCGAGATTTCTTGATGGGTTATCCCCAATGTTTTCATCAAAACGATGGCGTTATTTTTCGTACGATCTGTTGTCCCTAATCCAGGCATGGTTACACCAAAAATACCTTTAGGGTCCCAACCTAAAAATTGATACGTTTCATGCGCAATGAGTAAAGCTAAAGTCGAATCTAATCCACCAGATACGCCAATGATTAAGGATGGCATATTCACGTGGAGTAGACGCTTCGCTAACGCTTGAACTTGAATACGTTTAATATCTAGAAAGGCTTTTTGTGCCTGTTTTGGTTTTGGAACAAACGGCATATCACTGAGCGGTTTTGAGAATTTAAAGTTTGAATCATCTGTAAATTCAACCGGAATGCGTGTGATATCGGTTTTCACGCGATGGAGTGAATCTTTTAAGTTCGTATCATGGCGTCTGGTGAAATGAATTTCTCCAAAGTCTACTTCTGTAAGCATCATTTGGGTTTTAGGTGTATTAAAGAATTTTTCATCTCTTAACTGACCATTCACCGCGACCATATTGTGTCCTGAGAATACAGTATCTGATGAGGATTCCATCATCCCTGAAGATACATACACATAAGCACCGGCATTACGTCTCGAGTTTTCAACCACGACCATACGTCTAGAGGCTTCTTTGTCTAAATATTCATTAGAGGCAGATAGGTTTAAAATCATATTCGCACCATTTAAGGACAAAGCGTTTCCTGGAGAAAAATTGGTCCACATGTCTTGGCAGATTTCTACCCCAAAACGAATGCTCTTATCGTTATCTTCAAAAATCAAATCGCCAAATGGCACAACTTGATCTAAAAGGGTAATTTCTTTAATTTGAATATCTAATCCAGAGTTAAACCAACGTTTTTCATAGTATTCATAGGTGTTTGGTAAGTACTTCTTTGGTATAACCCCTAAGATTTTATGGTTTTGAATAACGATGGCAGTATTGTAGAGTACCCCTTCGATATCGAGTGGTAACCCCACGACTAAAACCCCTTTGAATGTGGATTCATCCAAAAGTCGTTTCAATTCGCGTTTAGCGGATAAAATAAGGCTATCTTGATAAAATAAATCCCCACAGGCATACCCTGTTAAGGATAACTCAGGAAATAACGCAACCCCAACATCTAAGGTGTTGATGGTCTTCAATATTTCACTGACGTTATACTGAGGATTCCCCACTTCAAGGCTTGGGGTGACTAAAGCTAATTTTAAAAATCCTTCATGGTACATAGGTTCACACTCCGTATAAATGGTGTTCTTGGATATAGCTTAAGACCGATTTGTCGATCATATCTTGATGTGTTTTTGGATTGGTTCTAAACTGCGTTGATGAGGTTTTGATGTCAAGGTGAACGACATCAAAATGATCTGCATAACTTGGGTAATGGTGTTTAATCGCCTCTAGTGCACCGCCATTACGATCAATCGCGATGAACTGATTTTCACGCAATAAACGTTCATATTCAATCCAGTTGGGTAAGTCTAATAGGTTATCTAATCCTAAGATAAACTTAACAGGTTCTAAATACTGTTTCTTATAATGATCGAGAGCGGATACCGACCCTTTAAATGCCGGTGTTTGTTCAAAATCAGAAACCAACACGTTAGGGTCATGATTCGTCATCACTTCAAGCATCGCTTTTCGGTGATGAAACTCGATTAAACCTGGTTTTTTATAGGCATAACCCACGGGTAAAAAGATAAAAAGCGATGGCTGATACATCTCTTTCAGTGTTTCATAGATGATTTTGTGTGCTTTAGTGGGTGGATTAAACGCCCCACCATATACGAGTATCATAGCCTCACCCCAATCATTATATCATACATTATGACTATTTATAGTCACACGTGAATCTAAAACCTATGATATAATGGATAAGAAGTGAACAATATTTAAGGGGTAGTCATGGAAATAAAAGACGACTTAAAACCCAAAGACGAAAACGAACATACGTTTAAAACGATTGAAGCGAAACCGGTAGATTTACCCAATGACTTTGATTACTTTGGTCAACAATGGCATACACGTATTTTATCGAAAATCTTGGTTTTCTTAATCAAGGTTATTTTTGTCTATTTTTATGGATTTATCTTCTTACGCTTCCGTGTTCGAAACAAAAAGATTTTTAAATCTTACCGTAAAAAAGGCGCGGTCATCGTTTCTAACCACGTTCATCAATTTGATTCATTCCTGTTAGGTGCGTCGTTATATCCAAAGCGTATTTATTATACGATGTTAAAATCCAACCTTGGCTTACCGATTGTAGGAAAACTATTCCACATCATCGGTGGAGCACCAATTCCAGATTCAAAAGAAGGCATTTTAAGGTATCAAACGCTCTTAAATGAACAATTGCACAAAAATAATATGATTGCTGTATTCCCTGAAGCGTCCTTAAGACCCTACTGTGACCACATCCGTCCGTTTAAAAAAGGAGCATTTCGTTTCGCATTTGCTGCGAATGTTGATATAATACCTATGGTATTTATATTCAAGAAGCCTAAGGGCCTTTATAAATATTTAAAACGCAAGCCATGCGTAGAATTGCACATATTACCGCCTTATCAACTCAAACAGTTAGAGACGAAATATGAAACATTATCTTATAACACCGATGAACTTCAAAAGATAATTACAGCATACTACAATACGCATAGTGACTACGTAGGAGGTAATTAAATGGATTCTCGTGAGACCTATTTTAATAAGTTACGCAAAAAAAATCTACGCATCACCAATAGCCGTAAAGCGATGATTGATGTCCTTGAAAATAACCATTTAACCTTCAAGGAAATTCAAACTGCCTTAGCGAAAAAAGGATTTAATAACATTTCAACCATTTATAACAACTTAGATTTCTTAATTGAACAAAAGATTGTGGTTGAACTCTTTATCAATGATACAAAATACTATGACCTCGCCATCGACAATCCGATGCATAACGCAGATAGCCATATCCACGTCGTCGTAAAGGATACCAATAAGATTACAGAAATCAATAATACCGAAGTCTTTGAATTCATCAAACAAATTCCTGAACTCAAAGATTTACAAATTGATTATGTCCGTATCACAATTGGTGCGAGAAAGAAAAAAACTTATTAAAAATCCCCCCATTCGAAAAATCGAATGGGGGTTTCTTATTCAAGAAGAAAATCGATGATATTTTTATGGATGATGCCAATCCCGCCTTCCCGCGCCATGGCGATGGCGGTC
>CAZXLG010000065.1:6396-8512 GCA_964641335.1 uncultured Paracholeplasma sp. | reverse complement strand
GTGTGACCCCAGTCTCAAGTTCGCCATTTCTTATGGCATATTGAACGGGTGCTCCTCCTCGGTATTTTGGTAAAATTGACCCATGTAAATTAATGGCGATACCGGCATCTAATACGGGTTTTGGAATCATTTGACCATAGGCTGCCGTGACGATTAAATCTGGCTTAATATCCAAAATAGGTTGGTAATCAAGTTTCATTATTACCGGTTGGAATAACGGGATTTGGTGGTTTAATGCGAACTGCTTTACCGGTGAAAACTCGACTTGTCCAGCGCGTCCAACTTTTTTATCAGGTTGAGTCACTACCAAAGCGATACCATACTTTTGATGTAACATTTCAAGGGTCGGTACTGCATATGCAGGGGTTCCCATAAATACAATTTTCATATTAATACTCCTACACTTCATCGTCGTATCGATAGAAATCAATCGATAGCGATGGTTTTTCAAAACTGGTTTTTATATAGTTAACTAAATGACTTAAGTCCTGTCGTTTAGGGGTTTTAATCATCAACTTATACCCCTCTTTTTGATACTCACTCGGTCCAATCACTTTATACTGTGAATATCTCGCCAATATATTTTGTTTAATGGTATCAATGACTTTTTCGATGGTCCCTGATTGACCTCTGAATATGAGTGTTAATAATTGGGTATAAGGCGGGTAATTTCCAAGAAGTCTTCGATTGAGTTCTTGTTCATAAAACGCTTGTTCATCTTGAATGGTTTTCATGACAAAATGGTCTGGTTGATAGGTTTGAATGATCGATTGTGAGTCACGTTTACGACCAGCTCTACCAAGGGTTTGTTTGATGAGTTGATACGTCTTTTCATTGGCCAAATAAGAAGGTGCTTTCAACATCGAGTCAATGAGTAATATCCCAACCACAGGGATATCAAAATCATGACCTTTTGATATTAATTGAGTGCCCACTAAAATATCAATTTCTTTATTTTTAAAGGCTTGAATGGTCTTGACATACGATCCTTTATCAGTCGTCGTTTCGGCATCTAGGCGGGCAATTTTAGCCATTGGATATGTTTTTTTCAAGTATGTTTCAACTTGTTCAATAGCGATACCTACTGGGCGTATTTTGTCTGAATGACAGACATCACACACATGGATTTCAGGCTTTTTGAAACCACAGTGGTGACAGATGAGACGCTGTTTTGTTTTATGGTAAACAAGGGGTGAATCACAGCGTTCACACATAGGGACATAACCACAACTGCGACATAACACATAGGATGAATACCCGCTTTTATTAACCAAAATAAGAGCTTGTTCCTTATCATTTAATGCCTGGTTAATCGCTTCTTGTAGCGATTTAGAAAGCATCGTAAGATTACCGCTTTCTAGTTCTTTTCGCATATCTACAATGGTTAATTGATCCCTCGTTTGATAGACTTTTTCAGAGAGTTCAATCAAGTCAAATTTTCCCATTTGGGCATCGTATAAGAGATGCACTGCTGGGGTTGCTGTTGCGTAAATCAGTGGGATATTGTGATACTGTGCACGTTCCACTAAAACATCTAACCCATGAACTGTTTTTTGATAATCGATATAGGATTGATCTTGACATTCATCCGCGATGATGAGACCTAAGTTTTTAAATGGTGTGAAAACCCCACTGGGTGTTGTGATTAAAACATCAGCATATCCTAAACTAGAGGCTCTATACCCATCAAGTTTTTTTTGTAAAGACAAATCATTATGATATTTAGCGATTTTCATATGAGGGCTCAAATAATCTGCCATTTGGTCGATTAAAGCCTCATCAATAGTGATAATCATCACCTGTTTTTTTTGCTCAATTTGCTTTAAACATAGCTGTAAAAATATTTCAGTTTTACCTGAAGCGGATACCCCTTTCAAGAGAAATCGGCGGTAATGTTTCAAGTGAGGTTTGATGGTTTCGATCGCGCTATTTTGTTCTTTAGTTAACGTTTTGGAAATTATGGATTCATAAGATTCATGGGCGATTAATTTCTCGATTTTGGTTTCTTTCAAAGTATGGTCTACAACCATTTGTTTGACCATCGTCTTGGTAAAATTAGCTTCAATAATAGAATCGATATTGTGAGGTTCACTCAAGAAATTCCAAAGCGCTAACT
>CAZXLG010000065.1:0-6296 GCA_964641335.1 uncultured Paracholeplasma sp. | reverse complement strand
TCAATAATAGAATCGATATTGTGAGGTTCACTCAAGAAATTCCAAAGCGCTAACTGCTTCGGTGTATTCGGTTTTTTATGGGTTTGTTTAAAGAAAGATTCCATTCGAATACTTCTTTTTTGTTCAAAGATTTCCTCAATTTGAATCCACTTGTGTTGTTCTGCTTTTTTAATCGATATTGAGTATTTCGACCAGTCTTTTTGATAAGGGTTGATATCTTCAACTAACAAAGATTTTAAAGGTTCAGTTAAAGCTTCTCGATTGAGAACCTTAATTTGCTTTTTATACTCAATTTGTAATGCGTTGGGAACCACTTTGAAATAAGCTAAATGCTTGGGAATCATGGCTTCTTGTTCTAAATAGTTTATTAAATGAAGTTGTTCTTTATTCAAAATAGGTTCTAGGTCAAACGGTTCAATGATTGACTTGGTTGCGACCTTTGAGGATTCTTTAATACCAATGATTAATCCTACACGGGTGGTATTATTGAATGGGATGACAACACGTTGACCCACCTTTAAAAAATCCATCAGATCTTCAGGGATGGTGTAGTCATAAGTAGATTCGATTTGAGTTGTTTTTAAATCCACCATAATCTCAGCAATCATTATTTTCACCTATCTCAAATTATAACATAGTTATCACCCATAAAGACGAAAAAAAACAGGTTTTTAAGCCTGTTTTATCTTTTATTTACTGGACTTTTTATCTTCTGAAAAGAGTTCTTTAGCGGAAGTAACTAATCCCGCAAGCCCTTGGAGTTCAGATGGAATAATCAATTTAGTAGCTTGACCTTTGGATACTTCAACCAAAGCTTCATACGCTTTCATTGTTAATACAGATTGGTCTGCACCTGCTTTTTTAATCATTTCAATCCCTTTTGCAGTCGCTTCTTGAACTTTAATAATTGCTTCTGCTTCACCGGTTGCACGAAGAATTGCGGCTTCTTTTTGAGCTTGTGCTTCAAGAATTTGTGATTCTTTGAACCCTTCAGCCTTTAGAATCGCAGATTGTCTTTCCCCTTCTGCAATCAAAATCGATTGACGTTTTTCACGTTCAGCTCTCATTTGTTTTTCCATGGCTTCACGGATGTCTTTTGGTGGAATGATGTTCTTCAATTCAACACGAATAACCTTGATACCCCATGGGTCAGTCGCTTCATCTAGGATAATTCTCATCTTACTGTTGATGAGTTCACGGCTGGTTAACGCTTCATCTAAATCAAGCGCACCAATGATGTTACGCAAGGTGGTTGCTGTTAAGGTTTCAAGCGCTCTATTTGGATTATCAACCCCATAAGCGAATGCTTTTGGATCGGTAATTTGATAGTAGACAACGGTATCAATTTGCATTGTGACGTTATCTTTGGTAATGACTGGTTGTGGTGCATAGTCATTGACGATTTCTTTCAATGTAACGACTTTAGACACACGGTCGATAAATGGTACTAGCATATGGATACCAGTGTTCCATGTGTTGTAGTAACGACCTAAACGTTCGATGACTAACGCTTGAGTTTGTCTAACGATACGAATGCTTGATAAAGCGATAATAACGGCGAGTAATAAAACAATGAGTAATACAACTAAAGCGACGGTTCCTGGGTTTACTGCTAAAACATTAAACATATGATTAATCATCCTTTCTTTCTTAAACTTCTTCTTTTAAGATATCGACCAATAATTTGTTACCGACGATATCTAGAATCACGATTCTTGTATTGACTGGAATCGCTTCTCTTTTAGTCGAGAAAGCGGTCCAAACTTGTGAATCAACTTTGACTTCACCTTTACCATCAAATGGAATTTCTGTAACGACAACCCCGTGCATACCTACCATACGGTCTGCATTGGTTTTGACGACTTCTTTATCCATAAAACGTTTTGTAAGCGGTCTAGTGGCTAATACGAGTATGAATGATAGTACAATGAAAATCGCAATCTGCCAAACAATCTCTAAGCCGAATGCAGCCGCGATTAACGCGCCAATCGCACCGACTGAGAACCAAATAGTCACTAAATCAGAGGTTTCAAATTCGATTAAAATGGTACCGACCAAAATGACCGCCCATATAATAATCATGAGATACTCATTAACAAAGTTCATTAGCCCTTAACCTCCTCATCTAGCTCAATAATAAGCATTCTTTCTGTTGCATTCCATTTTGCACGATATTTATAGTTTGTGTCTTTTGTGAAACTAAAATGAGTCACACTTGAAATATCGCTAACAACTTTTTTACTGCTGATACGACCATAACTCTTTTTGATGGCGACATCTAAAAGGTGATTCTTATTGACATCCCCACGGGTCGCTTCTTCTTTACTTAAATTTTTAATCACGACACGTTTTTTGTCACGATCGATTCCCACGATGACTTTATAAGCATCCACGAAATACGAGGCCGCCACTTTGTTTAATGTGATGTTTGAATCATAAAAGGTGACAGTGCCTAAAGTGTCCTTGGGCATAATCCATTCTATTGCCATATTTTCCCCTCCACACTTATATTATACACCTTTTTTTGAATTTTCAATACAATAATAGAATTTTTTTGAATTTTTTTATATCAATGGAAATTACTGTAATAAAAAGTAAAAAAGACTCCAAAAAGGAGTCTTATTCGATCGATTTTAGGATGCGATCAATCTTATTTCCGTAGGCGAGAGCTTCGTCATACTTAAAAATAAGTTCTGGCATTTTTCTTAAGTTATTCACTCTTGAAGCGAGTTCTTTGCGAATTTGCTTATTGAGTTTGTCTATATTGGTTTGAGCCACTTTCAAGATTTCAGGATCATCACTTAAAATGGTGTAGAAGACGGTCGCGTAAGAGAGGTCTCTCGTAATGCGCACTTCTGTTAAATTGTAGTAACTCACCACATCTGACTTATTTTCACGGTTAATAATGACTGCTAATTCCCTTAAAAATAAGGAGTTTAAACGTTCGATGGAAATGCTTGACATAATTAAACACGCTCCACTTCTTTTTCAATTGAGGCTTCGATGATGTCGCCTTCTTTGATATCGTTATAATTTTCAATAGAGATACCACATTCATAACCCGCTTTGACTTCTTTCGCATCATCTTTAAAACGCTTCAAGGATGCCATCTTACCTTCGTATATAACAATCCCTTCACGTAGAATGCGAACTAAGGAGTTACGTTCGATGACCCCATCGGTCACATAACAACCCGCAACAGCACCAATTTTCGAAATCTTAAATACGCTACGAACTTCAGCTTGTCCGGTGACAACTTCTTCAAATTCAGGCGCAAGCATACCGGTTAAGGCTGCTTCGATATCTTCAATGGCTTTATAGATGATGTTGTAAAGTCTGACTTCAACGCCTTGAGCTTTCGCAAACTCTCTAACGACGGTTGTAGGTCTAACGTTGAAACCAATGATGATGGCATTCGATGCACTTGCTAAGGAAACATCACTTTCGGTGATGGCTCCAACAGAGGAACGAATGACATTGACGTGTAAACCTTCGATATTGATTTTTTCAAGTGATCCTTTTAAGGCTTCAATCGAACCTTGGGTATCCCCTTTAATAATCAATACCAATTCTTTTTGTTCAGCCTCTGCTTGATCCATCATGGATTTCAAGGAAGCTTTCTTTTGTTTAGCCATTTCACCTTCACGTTGTCTTGCGAGACGTTCTTCAGCGATTTGACGTGCTTGACGTTCATCACTTAAAGCGACAAATATATCGCCGGCTTCTGGCATATCAAATAAACCTGTAATTTCGACGGGTTGTCCAGGAATGGCTTCATCAAAACGACGTTTGGTATCGTCATTCATGGTACGGATTTTACCGTAGGTATTCCCCGCAACGACGTTGTCTCCGACTTTAAGCGTACCATTGGTAACGATCACAGTGGTGACAATCCCTCTACCTTTGTCGAGACGAGCTTCGATGACTGTACCACTCGCTAAACGGTTCGGATTGGCTTTTAAATCTTCTAATTCAGAAACCAATTGAATCACATCGAGTAAAGTGTCAATCCCTTTACCTTTGAGAGCAGAAACTTCCACGAATGGTGTATTCCCCCCCCAAGCTTCTGGAATTAACCCTAAATTGGACAATTCAGTCATGACTAATTCAGGATTTGCTTGTGGTTTATCCATCTTATTTACAGCAACAATGATGGGTACTTGAGCTGCTTTCGCATGTTCTAGCGCTTCAATTGTTTGAGGCATGACACCATCATCAGCAGCCACCACAAGAATACATAAATCGGTTACTTTCGCACCACGAGCGCGCATCTCAGTGAATGCAGCATGTCCTGGGGTATCGATAAAGGTGATTTTTTCACCATTACGTTCAACTTGGTAAGCACCGATGTGTTGAGTAATCCCACCTGCTTCTCCAGCCACAACACGCGTATGTCGGATGGTATCGAGCAAGGTTGTTTTACCGTGGTCGACGTGACCCATGATGGTCACAATCGGTGCACGTTTAATCATATCTTCAGGTGCATCTTCAAATTTCATTTCATCAAAACGGGTAATATCGGTAATTACTTCGTCTTGGATTTTAAATCCCATATCCTCAGAGATGAGTTCAATCGTATCGCGGTCAATCGATTGGTTCACAGAGGTCATTACACCGAGCATCATGAGCTTTTTAATGATTTCAGCATTGGAAATGCCTAATCCTTCAGCCACTTCTGATACTTTCATGTTTGGCTTGTAAATAATCGTTTTACCACGAACGACGTTAGCGTCTCTTCTTGGTATGTTCGACGTTCTAGATTCGTTTTTCTTTGAATTAGGACGTTTGTTCATATCATCACTTCCTTCTATTTTTTAAACATATTGGCAAACCCTTGATCGGTGATGGCTAAGGCTTTGATGTTGTTTCTACCAACTGCATGCGATAGCGTTGCCGTATCAAATATTTCCAGTACTTGGACTTCGTAGAATTTCGCTTTATCCAACACGCGTTTTTTCGTGTTAAGAGAAGCATCTGTTGCAAGAAAAACGAGTTTGGCTTGCTTACTACGAATCGCTTCGACTGTAAAATCAGTTCCTGATTTAACCTTGCCAGCCACTTGGGCTAATCCTAAACGACTAGGCATGAGATTCGACTAGCGATAACAAAGTATCGTAAATTTCTTCAGGAACGGTTACTTCTAATTTTTTATCTAAAGCTTTAGACTTTCTCGCTTTTTCAATCACTTCTTTAGAAAGGATTAAATAAGCGCCACGGCCATTGGCTTTGCCTTTTAAATCCACTGAAACAACCCCTTCTTGGGTTGCAACTACGCGGATGAGGTCTTTTTTAGGTCTTACTTCTTTGGTTACGACACAGGTACGCATCGGAACTTTTTTGTCTTTCATACATATCCTCCGTTAGAAGAGAATGCCTTCTGCTTCCGCCATTGAAGCACTCTTGATATCAATCTTCCAATTGATGGCTTGAACGGCTAATTTGACGTTTTGTCCGCCTTTACCAATCGCTAAGGATAGTTTGTCATCTTTAACAATCGCTAATGCGGTACGTTTGATTGGGTTAATTTGTGTCACTGCTAAGACTTCAGCTGGTTGTAAAGAGTTCGCAATGAGGTCTCTTTCATTGGTGCTCCATAAGAAAAGATCCACTTTTTCACCTGAGAGGGCTTTGACGATTTCACGGATACGTGACGATTCTTCACCAATACAAGCACCAATCGCATCGACGTTCTTATCGTTTGACATAACACCGACTTTGGTTCTGTCACCTGGGTCTCTCGCGATGCCCATGATTTCAACCACACCCGATTTTACTTCAGGGATCAAGTTTTCAAATAATCTAGTAACTAAACTCTTATCCAGTCTCGTAACTAAAACTTTTGGCCCCTTGGTTTTCATTTCGACGCTTGCGATATACACTTTGATGGATTCGCCTACAGTAAACTTATCGGTTGGTAGTGCTTCTCTCTTAGGTAATAATGTCGTGAGTTCTTTACCTAAATCAAGACGGTAGTACTCTTCATCTTCACCGATGACTTTCGCAATTACCATTTCTTTTTCTTTAAGTTTGAAAAACTGATAGACATTCTCTTTTTCAATATTCTTTAAATTTTGATTGAGAACGTTCTTTAAATTGACAACAGCGGTTTGTGAGAATTCTTTCGGGTTGATGGATTCTTCTAAGATATCTCCAACTTTAATTCTCGCTTTGTGTTGACGTGCTTCACTGAGCTTCATTTGTTTTAAAGTGGGATCTGCTTCTAAATCAAATCCTTCATCAGGAACGACTAAGTGTTGTTCAAACACCAAGATTTCATTTTTATCTGGGTTGACTTC
>CAZXLG010000064.1:0-8834 GCA_964641335.1 uncultured Paracholeplasma sp. | reverse complement strand
GTACGTGCGAGATAAGCCGTCTTAAATGCAGCATGGGTTGCTTGTGTGATGCCACTAACTGCGATTACAGCATTTTCTGAGAGTGTTGCAGACTGCACTTTATAATTCACTGTTGAACTAGTGAATGCAGAGTTGGATAGATTGAATGTAATCGTCTTAGCGGTATTATCAATCGTACCCCCTTCTAGGGTTGGGCTATTGTTTGTAGGATCGTAGAGTACGATATCCCCGATAGTTGGTAAATCTGTTTTTGGTAATACGAGTGATTTATCACTATATCTCACTTGGAACATGTTTTGATATTTTGTTACCAAGTTGTCGACATCTGTACCCGTCGTCACTAAATTAGCCGTTGATGGTGAAGATAAATTGATATATTGATAGGAAGTTTCACTCAATTTAAACAATTTATTAATCTTCACGTTTGCCGGTAATACCGCACCAGCTTCACGACCTTTGGTCGAGGCTAATACATACATCCCATACTGTTTGTAGTTTGGTGAAGATGATAATCTAAAGCGGTCGGCAAGTACACTATTGCTTGCTTGATAAATATAGTTTGATTGAGTAGGGTTCATTAATGGGAAGTTACTATTAAAAATATATGTTGGTCCAACAGCGGATGGGTTATCAGTTACTTTTTCCATTTCGTAGGTTGTCGGGTTAGTAGTCGTCGAAACGGTGTTCGTAAAATCATACGTGTAGTTTGGTACATTCAGTGTAGCGATACTCGATGAATAGGTTAGTCCAGATACGTTACCTACCACTAAACCAAAATCAGCTAATGGTCTTCGAGCAGATGAAAAGGATAGTACTTCTGTGGAATTAGAGAAATAAAGACGTCTCGTTTGAGCGAAAGAGGGTGGATTTTGTACTTGTTCATAAGTGACTGGAGAAGGTAGATCGACATAACGCGCTGCTACTCTTTGCATCGTCAAATCACGATAACCAGTTGCATTATTGACTGTGATTCCATCGACTGTATATGAGAAGTTTGGACTGGTTCCACTCCTATAAATACGGATTGATGCTGATGTTGTGTTTTCATACCTAGATGCCGTGGATAAAGAAGTTAAATACCCGATGAGTGCAGCTGTTGTTGTATCGTTTGTTCTAGCTGTATAATAAGTATCTTCCCTACCTGCTACAGAGAAACGGTAATACATCAAGCTTTGGTAAGTCGATTGGTCAGCACGACCAACCATGTCAATATTTGGGTCCATATTTAAAATGTTAATAAAGTTTTGGGATTGCATTAAACCATAGGCTCCACGTTGTAAACGTCCAAAAATACCACCGAAACCACGTTTTCTATTTTGGTATAACGAGGAGGTACTTGAAGGAAATACAAATGTTGTATCGTTATCACCATAATAGATGGTTGTATTGGTGTATGAATCTTTGTTATCATATGTAAAGCTCGCATAGCCTGCGGATTTCATCGCTTTAACACGTCCATAATGGACGGCTGTATCAATATCAACAATGGTAATTGGAATGGTACTACTAGAGTTAGATCCAACGATGTATGTAGCCCCAACAATACCTCCAGCCACATCAGACGCTGCGACAGTTCCATGGTTCAACATGCGTTTCATACGACACATACCGTATCCAATAACACCGCCTGCTGAAGCATAAATACCTGGTCTTTGTGCCAGTGCTGTTCCATCTGAGGTTGAATAAGTCCCAATCGTGAATGTCATCGCATAGACGTCACCAAAATTTAGACCGTTTGATAGTAAACTTAGACCGACTTTATCACCAGCACCTGTAATATTAGATGCGAATAACCCAATGCTACCACTGCTGGTTGAGTTCGAAGTACCGGCAGTTATTTCAGTACCTAATGCGATACCAAGAATACCTGCAGAACGTACATAACGCAATGCTTTACCAAAAATAATACCGTTATTCGATGAATCGAGTAGTTCTGCTGTAATGACAGTATTTTGTCCGTATCCTGATAAAATAGTAGCTGCTGTGTCACCAAATGCTGCAACAACACCACCAAGTGTGAGTCCACCTGTATAGGAGAACACCATGCCCCCGAAAACAGAGGTGCTTGATGGGTTTGTCCCACCTACGACGTTAGTTACAGAAGAACTGCTGCTATTCGTATACTCAATATTACCTACGTTGGCGGCATCTTGAATGTGATAATAATTGAAGGTTACGATACCCCCAACAAATGTATTGGCAGTATTATCAATATCACGAATTGTTGTGTTATACGTTGAAGTGATATCACCCAAGTTCATGACATTATCCATATTACCGACATTGATATTGACTAGACCCGCAACATATATATTTCGTGCAGTAATCGTGCTTGCGAATGTGGTTGCTGAAGATGTTGTACCACTCACACCTGACAATGTAGTACTGCCGTTCAATTCTGCTGTGATAATTTTACCCTCATTCATCGAATCTATCATCGTATATGGTGTTGAGTTGGATGTATTGTACGGTAAAATCCAAGTGATACCAGCAACATAAACATTACTATTATTATTGATTCTAACAACAGAAACATCACCTTTATTGAATACGCTACGATAGTTAACCTTGGTAGCTAAGGTGATATTTGAAACAAAAAGTTCATTCGATACAGAAAATGCAGTACCTGTAGTCCCCACAAATAAATCACCATTATTTTGAACATAGATTAAATCACTACCCACATCGGTAATTGATGTGAAAAATGGTGCAATTCTAAACTTATGATTCGTGATGGATAATCCAGTAGGGTTAGTAAAATATGAACTACCATAGGTAAAATCAGTTTGATTATACGCTCTTGAAAGCGTAATACCGCCTGATGATTTGTCAATCATGGTTGCTGCATAAAAGACATATTGACCATGCGTGGCCATGTTAAAATTCGTGATGTTATAAGACCCACTATTGGTCATATAAGAGAATTCTGCTTTTGTGGATGAAGTATCAGCTACCCCAATACCTGCAGCGTATAAATAAGAGAATGTATTCGAATACGTTCCTCCAATAGTTCCTGTGTTTTCCCAACGACCATTTTTGAAAGTAGTTGTATTTGGAACAATGACTTGGTTAGCAAAACCAACCGTGGATCCAAAAATGCCCCCGACATGTTGATAGACTAAACCACCACTTTTACCATTGAAAGCATTACCCGAAACAGCCCCGGTATTGGTAACGTATAAAAGACTATTGCCAGTAGCGTTTAAATTGTTAACTTCACCAATGATTCCTCCAACCATCGATTTAACCGAGGTAGAGACGTTAAAGTCTGCGCCAGAAGCTAACCCAACCCCTGTAACAGAGCCTGAATTAATACTGTTGGTTAAGGTTAAGGCAGACGTGCCTGTCCCGCCCACAATACCACCTAAAGAAAATTGGCCGTTGATAGTCAATCCACCAAAATTATGTAGATTTCCATTCAAGGTACCTGTATGAGCACTGTAAGAAATCGTACCACTTGCACGACCTACTAGACCACCTGCATAAGTACGTCCAATCGCTTCTGTGCCTAAGTTCACTGTTGAATTTGAAATAACATTTCGAACAATCGCGCCAGATTCTTGAAGACCGGTAGCCATACCGATATAGAAATTCTTACCATAGTTGGTATTACTATCTGTGACAACGACAGTGTTATTATAAAAGTTAATGTTTCGAATGGTTCCAGCCAATGAACTGGTTAATCCGATGAAATAATCCGTATTGAAAATATACGGTCTTGTGATGGTCAAATTGTAAATATACTTGTTGGTATTGGTACTAGGTGCTGATGAAAACTCCGATGTTCCGCCTGATAACACACCTCTAAAAATTCTAGTTGGTGTCGCATAGGTAGTAATGTTGGCCATGTCAATATCATCTAAGAGACGATAGTTATGACGGTTATATGCTAAACCTAAATAGGACGATTGAAAACCAATCATCTTACTGAAACTAATAAGGTCATATTCATTGTTGATTTTAAAGTAACCATTGGTCCCATCATATTCAAGACCAACCAAGGATGGATATCCATCTAATGCATAATAGTGCCAGTATCTAGTTTCGGTAATGGATTGTCCATTATGTGTCAATGAAGATAGGTTAGTGACATTGATATTAATCACATTGCCGTTGGCAGGGTCATTGGTAGTCCCACTTTTCATGTCGGTGGTCGAGTATGCTCTCACACCGACTGGTTGGGTTGTACTATCGACGTTTGGTACGACGATGGTATCGTAAGCTACACTGGTCATTGTCCCTGTGTTAATGTAGACAAACGGTCTAACAGTAAATCTAAATTTAGATCCGACAGCAATGACGTTTTTAGAAACATAATATGAATTATAAACACGTCCGGTGGAGGTGTTTTCATAAACAAAACCTGCAGCAGTAAACGTAGTTCCCCCAGGTGCGTATTGAACATTAAAACGAATCCCTGAAATGTCTTCACCAAGGGTATTGGTTCTCGTATCAATCATCGATACATTATAGATTAATCCATTGTTTTCACCTGCGAACATTGAGGTTTTAACCAAACCTTCTGGTGCATCCGCAAGTTCATAAATTGGATTTCGAACCATTAAATTCTTAATCAGTCCAGTTTCACCAATATAAGCAAACATAGAATAGTGTTTTGCTAAAGGTAAATCGACGTCGGTCGATTCATCATTATTGAATCGATACACCATGGTAATGTAGCTGTAATCCGCTACATAAAGATTAGAAATGGTAAAACCCTGACCGTCAAAACTACCAGTAAATGGATAGTCATGGACAATCGGGGTAGTTTCAGGTATGGTTAAGTCAATACCAATTGGAACAAACTTCTTCGCACGCATGGTGGAATAATCAATATCCCCAACAAGTGCGTAATCCAAGTCGAGAATCTTTTGAATTAAGAGTACATAAGGGTAGCTATTGGCTTCTGCTTTATTTTTCCAGTTATAAGAAGCTGCTGTAGAAAAGTTGTATAAATCATCCGCACTTGCAATCGAAACACGTTTAGTACCAACCAAAGTATTGATTTGAGATACCATCGCCTGATCACGAAGTGCATTGGTTGAATATGTGGTTACCATAGCAGTTTCGATGATGGATTGAATTTGGCTAAAATTCACAAACTCTTCAGCTTTATTGGCTTTTGACAGAGTCGTGGTGAAAAAATCGTTTGTAAATAACGAGGTCTTAATTTGAGTATACGGGTCAATGGTGGGTTTTGGTCTTAATAAATTATTTAACCCTAAATAGCCTACTGTAAATATAAAGATACTCAGTAAAACGGATGTAATTGTTTTTTTAATCATAATACGTTTCATATTACCACTCCGTATCCCATGGTGTCATTGGCAAACCCCAGTTAATTTCTGGACCATCGAGTGCTTGAACAGCTTCGATGATGAATCCAATTTGTAAACTATAGTTAGGTTCATAGGTTGCAAAAGGATCATTCTCAAAATAGGTACCAATCAAACTAATCGTTGTAGGTGTTGTTTCATTCACCCGTTTGACTATATTCTTATAATAGAAAAATCCGTCGTTCACACGATTATCATAAAATACACCCGTGCTGTTGTAGTTAAATGGCATATAGCCTTCTTGAGTAGTTGCTACTTCTACAGTTTTACCGTTTGCAACATAGGTTAATGTCACCTGTTCGTATGGGGCAATTCTAAAGTAGGTGTCCACGGAACTATACACTTTAATATTGACTCTAAAGTTTTCTAAAAATTGTGGGTCACTTGGGGTCGAAAGATTTACTTTATAAACCCCTGTTTTAGTGAAAGGATCTTGTCCTTCAACGATGGCTACATATTCAATACCTGTTGTTTTAGTCTGTAATACGTCAAATTCATCATAATATTCAAAATAAGCATCGACTTCAACAACAACGTCTCCCAAAGTAACCGTATCATCGGTATCATCGGTATTGGTTAACCAGCCCGCGATTGAAATCACTGCAGTTGAGGTTAACAACAATATGGTTATAAACATTCTGATTAGATTTTTATTTTTCATGTTAACCTCCTTTTTGTTATGGTATTTGATCTAGTCGAACCTCGAAGTAACCAATTGAGATGGATTCTCCATGCAATGTATTATCGAGGGTTGGTTCAATTTGAATGGTAAAATCAAAGGTCAGTGTTTCTTGATACGTTAAAATATAATTGCTAAATAGAATCTCTGTTGCACTATCTAAATTGATTGAAGTATTCACAGCGGTAGTTGGATGAATGAAATCCAAGCTAAGGAGATTAAATAGTCCACTATTAGAAGGGATTATATCCTTGACAGTAATATCTAGGAGTCCATATTCAGTACTGGTGTTTTCGATGATGAGTCTAAAGGTATAAATTTGTCCTGGCATTAAATTTGTAAAATCGAAACCAGCTGTTGTAATCTCGGTATACCCGCCATCCAATACACCATCTTTGTTGGTGTCATTAGCCACATAAAAATTCGCATTCATGGAAATATCGCCACTGGTAAAAATGATTGGTTCCGATTGGAATCTCGCAATAATCCAAGCGAAAATACCTGTGGTTAATAAAGCGACCACCATGATGAGAATGAGAATGCTTTCGAGTAATCTTAATTTTTTCATGGTGTCACCTCCTTTAGGTTATTGACCGGTTGAGAAATCGTAATTGGTTGATCCTAAGGTTGCCCAATCAATGAATGGCCCTTGTTTTGCTTGAAAGGTTAATGTGATGGATACCGTTTGTCCAACGTGTTCATTTCGAATCGCGTAACCATCCAGTTGTAGTGAAGATAACACTGGAATTTGTAAGACGTTTGTAGGTATCTTGTACTTACCAGGTTCTGACGTTGAATCGGTATCTAAACCTCTATAGTAATAATACCCATCCACTTCTAAAACCCAATCCGAATCGAATACATAGGTTGAAAATATGTCTTCAATATCGACAGTGCCCAATAAAGAGGTCGATGCTGCGACACTAAATCGAAGTTCTGTTTCAACGGTCGATTGATTATTCAACGTAAACGTCGTATCAACCAACTCTTGTCCCGGCATCACAAAGTCAGTGATGAGACTACCCGTCCATGTGAATGAGACTTCCCCTAAGGTTAAATCTACACTACCGGTATCCTTTTGATCAAAATAATAGGCATAAATCGTGGTTGCTAATAAAGTTAATGTGAGAATCATGCTCAAACTGAGTAAAAATAATCGTCTATTCATAGGCATCCTCCCTAAGCATCAAATACTGCAAGCAAGGAAGCAATACTTAAGATGCCTGCTTGGTATTCGGCTTTGGATGTATTTTCATCAAACTTAATGGAGAATTCAATGAACACAGTTTGACTGATTGGAATATTGACATCCGTGATGATGGTGATATCGTTACTCACATCGATGAGATTGGATAAACGATAATTCGAGAATGTTTGTCCTTCAAAGGTGAGTGGGGTTGTGGAATTTAGTGGTAAATCGATGGCAGATGCGTTTACGCTGATTGATCCACCTACAATGTAAAAAACGTTACGCATATCATAGCCAACGTTTGGATTTGAATTGGTTACATCATTAAAATAAATGTTTGCTTTTACACTTGAAGTAGACAGGTTTTCAATCGTAACGATGAAATCAAATAAATCTCCAGGCATCGAATTATTCAAAAAAGCGGTCATATCTTCTTCGGTAGTAATGGTCGAGTAAGACCCGCCATTCTTTCTTACTTGAAAAATGATCTCAGCTTCATAATTATTCACAGGGACAACGAACTCGTTGACTCTTGATGTATCTGTTAAAGCAAACCAAGCGAAAGAAGACGCAGAAAAAACCAATAATGACAAGATGAACATGATAATCGTAACGCCCATCGATTTATGATTCATAGTGATTTTCCCTCTCTTTCTTAATTCAGTCAAAAAACAACCTTTTTGATGTTTAAATTATACCATCTTTATAAAAGGACCGTCAAATTCATGTTAAGATTTAAGTAATATAACAGTATTTCACTCAATACAACCACAATTTAATCCTGAAAAACCACAGTTTACACATAAATATGCGTTAATTGAAGAAAAAAGAGAGCCCTCATGAGCTCTCTCTTAAATGATTATCATTTAAACGAACAAGATAAGACTGAGTGCCATTAAAGCCATCCCAGAGATTAAACCGTAGATAGCGATATGGTGTTTTCCGTACTTTTCTGCAGTTGGTAAAAGTTCATCAAGTGAAATATAAACCATGATACCAGCAACTAGTCCAAAGACAAAACCAAACATCGTATCAGACAAAAATTCTTTGAGCAGGAAATAGCCTAATAAAGCCCCTATCGGTTCCGATAATCCCGATGCAAACGAATACAAAAAAGCTTTTTTTCGAGAGTTTGTCGCTTGATAAATCGGTACTGCAACAGCAATCCCTTCTGGGACGTTGTGAATCGCAATCGCAACCGCAATCCCAATCCCTAAGGTTGGGTTATCTAATGCTGCGATAAAGGTTGCTAATCCTTCAGGAAAATTATGAATCGCGATGGCGAGTGCGGAAAACAAACCCATTCTTAATAGTTTATGTTCCTTTTGTTTCATCTCACTCGTATCCCTAATTTCATGTGGGTTTTCTTTATCTGGGACTAATTTATCGATTAAACCAATGAGGAATACACCCACAAAAAAGGCAACCGTGGTTAAAATATACCCCTGTTTTAAACCATAAACTAAAACCAATGCATCCTTAGCTTTCACAAATATTTCTACGAATGAAACGTAGATCATCACCCCTGCAGATAACCCTAAGGCGAAGGATAAAAATGTTTTAGAAGTTGCTTTTTTATTGAATGCTAATAAAGAACCAATCCCGGTTGAAAGACCTGCAAATAAGGTAA
>CAZXLG010000063.1:0-8846 GCA_964641335.1 uncultured Paracholeplasma sp. | reverse complement strand
CTCATCATTGAAGAAGAAAATACATCCGATGATAACTCACCAGTAATGAACTTAACGAAAGCTCAAAAACAACAATTAATAGAACTTGCGAGGTTAAATCATGGCTTATAAACTATTATGGCAAGACCTTTTTGATAAAGATGGTAGACCCGATGAATCGATTTGGGTTTATGAAACAGGCGGTCATGGCTTTGGTAATGGTGAAGCACAATACTATACCAATAGACTTAAAAATGCGTTTGTGAAAGATGGATTATTAAATATTGTTGCTTATAAAGAACCGTATCAAAAAAACCAATATACTTCAGCAAAACTAACAACATACGGTAAAAAATCCATTTTGTTCGGACGCGTTGAAGTGTGCGCCAAATTGCCTTTAGGTTTAGGTACATGGCCTGCCATTTGGTTACTATCGAATGCTTTTAAAGAAGGTGTATCATGGCCATTATGCGGTGAAATTGATCTCATGGAACACGTTGGCAATCACCCAGGATTTGTACACTTTTCATTACATTCAAAAAGCTATAATCACCTCAATCATCTCCAACCTACCCACATTGTCGAAGATATGAAACTCACCGAAGGATTTCATGAATATGCCTTTGAATGGGATGAAGAAGAATTGAAGTTTTTCATAGATAAAAAGCACCATGTTACCTTTCATCGTGGCGATGAACATCGCTTAACGGATGAAGGTGGGTGGCCATTTCATCAACCATTTTATTTAATATTAAACTTAGCGTTGGGTGGCTGGTGGGGCGGTACAATCGACGATTCGATTTTCCCTGTCTCTATGCAATTCAAATACGTCAAAGTATATGAAAGGATTTGAGTACGTTGAAGCGAACCATTTACACCATCGCTGCTGAACTTGGATTATCTCCTGGTACTATATCGAAAGTCATCAATCGCACTGGCAATGTATCTGAAGAAACCAGAGAACGTGTCCTAGCCTACATCAAAGAAGTAGGGTATGTTCCCGTTACATCGGCACGAATGTTAAAATCTAAACGCAGTTACACCATTGGTGTTGTCTTCTCAGAAGATTTACATATTGGTCTAGAACACCCGTTTTTCTCTTCAATTTTGCAACATTTCAAGAATTATGTTGAAAATGAAGGGTATGAACTGTCTTTTATTGTGTCTAAATTAGGCTCAAACCGCATGAGTTATTATGAATGGTGCATGAATAAAAAGGTCGATGGTGTCTATGTTGTCGTTGGTGACTATCGTGATGAAGGTCTATATGAATTAGCCAAGAAGCATATCCCATGTGTGTCTACAGATATACTTATTCCAGGCTTTCATTCCATCATTTCTGATAACGTCATGGGCATTCGAGTTAGCCTCGATCACTTATATCAAACAAATCATTTAAACTCCGTTGGTATGATTGCAGGTCCACAACAATCGAAAGCGTTTAATGAACGCTATGACGCATTCCTAAGCTATCACCAAGAAAAGAATATTTCGATTAATCCTGATCATGTTTTGTTTGCTGAATCCTTTGGGTTTACCTCAGGCTATCAAGCTGCCTTAAAATTACTAGAAAAACCATTACCACAAGGTTTATTGGTTGGTTCCGATGACATTGCTTTAGGTGTATTAAAAGCATTTAAAGACAATCATATCGATATCCCAAATGACATCCAAATCATCGGTTTTGATGATATTGCTTTTGCAAAACACTTCACACCAAGTCTTACAACTGTTAAACAGGACCGTGAATTGATCGCAACTACAGCAGCAAAACAACTTTTAGGACTCATCAATAATCCTAATGCTAAAGTCGAAGAAGTGATTCGAGTCCCCGTAGAATTGGTACTTCGAGAAACTACCAAATAAAACGAATAAAAATACTTGTAAACGATTACACAATGTGATAATATAATTATATGGAAAATGAGAAACCGATTTCCTAAAATATGTAAGCGTTTTTAAAAAAAGGTAGCACAAAGTGCACCATTAATTGTTAAAGAAAGAAACCGATTTCCGGAGGTCATCATGCAGTCGCATCAACATACATTTATTCAAAAAAATTATCAAAATCAAAAACCATTCTCCTCGTTTTTACCAGGGATTGCCGGTAAAAAAGGGATTCCCCTCTGGAGTTTCTATGTAAACCGTGGCCAAGTCATAACGAG
Organism: uncultured Paracholeplasma sp.; assembly: GCA_964641335.1. Lineage (GTDB taxonomy): Bacteria > Bacillota_I > Bacilli_A > Acholeplasmatales > UBA5453 > Paracholeplasma. The sequence goes on along the minus strand of CAZXLG010000063.1, from coordinate 6,702 downwards.
TTTTGGACGTCGTGACAAAAATGGCGCCATCCTTGAGTTTTTCCCAGCCAATGCAGCTTATATGTACACCAAAACAATCGGATTTAGAACCTTTATCCGCGTCGATGGTGCCACATACGAATTCTTTAAAGAAGACGGATTGAATCAAACACTATATGTAGAACGTGATTCGGTATCCATTTCTGAAATTAATGAAGCGTTAAAGATTAAAGTCACCGTAAAATACTTTACATTACCCAATGAGAAAATCGGTGCCCTTGTCCGTAAAGTCACGTTTGAAAACTTAGACCTTAAATCGAGAGACATTGAAGTCCTCGACGGGTTAACTCAAATCTTACCATCAGGGATTGATTACGGCGGTTTCAAAGCCATCTCAAATCTATTACAATCTTGGATGGACGTTGATTTTAAATCAGGTTATGCATTTTACAAATTAAGAGCTTCCACAGGTGATTCCGCTGAAGTCAGTGAAGTTACTGATGGTAATTTCTACATTTCTAAGCTTGAAAATGAAACCGTGAAGATCATTGCGGATACAAAATTGGTTTTTGATTCCGATACATCGTTCTCAAAACCATATGGATTCATGTATCGCACGTTTGATGCATTTACCACTAAACCCCAAGTTGTTGTTAACCAAGTCCCTTGTGCTTTCAGTGCATTCAGCACTAAATTAGACAAGATGGTAACTTTGAATACGCTTGTCGGGTATACCTCAGATAAAAACTTATTAGATGATTATGTAGGCTTGCTCAATACAGCTTATGTGATGTCTAAAGATCAAGAAAATACGCTACTACATCAAACTTTGACCAATGCGATTCATACAGAAACAGCAGAACCGTTGTTTGATGCTTACTTAAAACAATGTTATTTGGACAATCTGCTTCGCGGGGGTGAACCATTCCCAATTGAGACCAAATCCGGCGTTGCAAGCTATCACTTATTCAGCCGAAAACATGGCGATTTGGAAAGAGACTACAATTTCTTCGTAATTGAACCTGAATATTACTCACAAGGCAATGGAAACTTCCGTGATGTCTTACAAAACAGAAGAAATGATACATTGTTCCATAATTTCGTTGGTGATCATAACCTATGGCACTTCGCATCACTCATCAGTGCCGATGGCTATAACCCACTCTCCATTGAAGGTCTTCAATTCGAATATGCAGGTAAAGTCATATACCAAGGTCTCGATGGGTTCATTCAAAAACCGTTCACACCAGGGTCTCTATATAAGAAGCTGATTGATGTCGGTTACGATGATTCTCAAGCAGAAAATACGATGAAAGTGATTCTCAAAGAATCTAACCCAATCATCAAAGCAAGTTTTGGTGAAGGCTATTGGAATGACCACTTCACGTACATCTATGATTTAATCGAAGGCTACTTAGATATTTACCCAGAACATGAACAATCTTTACTCTTTGAAAAGAAGAAATACCGATTCTTTGATAATCATACCGATGTCTTACCAAGACAAGAAAAAACGGTCTTGACTAAAGATGGTAAAGTACGTCAATATGGGGCACTAGCGCACCATCATGGTCATTCAGACTGGTTGCTCATCAACCACAAACCCATTGAAGTCACACTCGCTTCAAAACTGCTCACACTCGTATTAAATAAATATGGATTACTTGACCCAGCGGGCATTGGACTCTCCTATGATGCCAATAAACCTGGCTGGAATGATGCAATGAACGGTTTACCAGGCTTATTCGGGTCGGGTGTATCGGAAATGTTTGAACTCAAACGTCTCAATGCATACTTACTCAATGCGTTTAAGAACTATGAGTCTCAACATATTGAAGTATTGACACCACTGGTTGAATTAATGAAGTCATTTGAAAATTTAAATACCACAGGATTCAATCTTTGGGACCAAAGAACCTCCGCTCTCGAAGCGTATCGTGAAGCGCTAAAACAACCACTTAGCTTATCTTATATCGATACAAAAGCTGCCATCCGCGTGCTAGAAAAGATTCAAGCTGATCTGGTTGAGGCTGAAAAGAAAGCCCATGAAATTGACCCAGTCTATCCAACATACCTCACCTTTGAAGCCACTAAATTTGAACCCATTTTAGAAAATGGCCAACCGAAAATTGGTAATTATAAACTACCACTCGTGAAGGTATTAGAATTCAAGATGAATCCAATCCCAGCGTTCTTAGAAGCACCAGCACGATATTTAAAACAATCGAAGGATGTCAATCAAGCTCGAGTACTCTATCAAACGATTAAACAAACGGAATTATATGATAAGAAGATGAAGTTCTATCAAACAAGCGTATCACTTGATCTTTATTCCAATGAAATTGGTCGCATTCGTGCGTTTACCAAAGGCTGGCTTGAAAGAGAATCGAATTTCTTACATATGACTTATAAGTATTTACTCGGTCTCATTAAATCGGGACTATATGATGAATTCTATGGTGAAATGGATACCAACATGGTTTGCTTCATGAATCCTGAGGTCTATGGCCGTTCACCACTGGAAAATTCAAGCTTTATTGCTACATCAACTAACCCAGACCCAAATAAACATGGTCAAGGGTTCGTATCCCGTCTCTCAGGTTCAACCGCAGAAATGCTATCGATGTATAAAGAAATGTTTATTGGTAAAAAACCATTTACGTTTGAAAACAATCAACTGGTATTAAGTTTCAAACCAATATTGAATAAGCGTTTCTTCAAGGATGGCAAGGTATCATTCAAGTTCTTCAATACGAAGGTAACCTATATTAACCCACTCGTATTGAATACGTATGATAAATCTGCACGAATCACTGATATTGAAGTCATCGACGCATTCGGTTCACACTGGATTAAAGGTGACAAATTGACCCAATTGGCATCAAATGTCCGCTCCGGCGACATTGATCAAATAAATGTATACATAAATAGGGAGGAAGCCAAATGAAAAAAACATTTATGTTGTTAGTATTAACGGTTTTAAGTGTTGTAACTTTGGTAGCTTGTAAAGAAGAGGCCAAGCTTACTAAGATTACGTTCACAGGCGCAACTGACGTTTCAGACATCGCTTACGGTTCAGAATTCAACGTTCTAACTGGTATTAAAGCAATCGGGGACGACAATAAGGATTATACGGATCAAATCACGTTCCAATCCACTGCGACCATTTCAGAATCAGGCGTATTAGATACCCAAATCGTGGGTGTTGCTGCAATCAAATATATCGTGACTGTAGGCAATGTTACCGGTGAAAAATGGCGTTATCTAACTGTATTAAACCCAACTGCTGAAGAAGGACAAATGTTGATTAACGGGGACTTCGAAGGTGGCACAGGTGGTTGGACTGACCCTGCTGTTAACTACATCGCGGATGGCGCGGAAATGACCATTTCAAATGAAAATGGCACATTAAAAGTTGAAGTTATCTCAGGTGCGAACGTTTATACACCACGTTTTGGACAAATGAATGTTCCATTTGAACAAAACAAGACTTATAAAGTAGAATTTAAGGCTAAATCATCTGTTGAAAAGACCATCAACTTACAAGTTGGTGAACTATTAACAGTTTCCCCATGGTTTACAGATTTTAAACCTGGTCAAACTGAACACAGATTGATTACCACTGAATGGGCAACTTATTCATACAAGTTTACACACAAGATTGATAACAAGCGTGGTGGTATCTTATTTGAATTAGGCGCACTCAATGGTCAAGATATCGATGCTACTCTATGGTTTGATGATATTACAATCACTGAATCTACACCAGATGCTGATACAACTGCTCCAGTATTCTCTGGATTAGTTGCTGAAAGATCTGTATTAATCAATGCTGATTTCGATCCACTAGCTGGCGTTACTGCATTTGACGTTGTTGATGGTGATGTTACTGAAGATATCACCGTTGTTATTAAAGATGCTTCACAAGCAGTCGTAACCGAAGTAGACACCACTGTCGAAGGTACATTCACTATTGAATACGCTGTTGAAGACGCAGCTGGCAACGAAGCTACATTTACTGTAACAGTAACTGTATTAGGTATGCTATTCAGTGAAACAAACCTAATCGTTAATGGTGATTTCAAGAACCCAATCAATGAAACTACACCTGAATGGGTTGTTTGGAGACAAGACTGGGGTACTCAAGCTGCTGTTACAGGCGCTAGAAATGCCACAAACGAAAACTTTGAACTTAATATTACAGCTTCTGGTGACGCTGGTAGATGGTCAATCCAATTCTTCCAAAAAGTTACTTTAGTTGAAGGCGTTACTTATAGAGCATCCTTTGATATCAAGTCCTCTGTTGCAAGAGACATGGATTTCGCAATGTCACAAGATGGTACAAACTATGAACAATTCAAACAAAATGACATTCAATTAACGACTGAATTCAAGACTGTTCAATTCGTATTTACAGCAGATAAGACTACAGAAAATACGAAGTTTGAATTTGACCTAGGTGCTACACCATTATTCGCAGCAAGTGTTGTTACAATTGATAATGTTAAATTACAAGAAGCAATCTTAGATCCACTACTACAAAATACACAATTTGAAGCACTTGGATGGCAAGGTTTCCACAATGACTGGGAAGGTTCAGTGGCAACATTAACCGTTGTTGATGGCGAATTCAAGTATTCATTAACTAAGTATGCGAATGGTTCAGCTGGCTACTTACTACAATTAATTTATGGTACTAAGTTAATTCTAGAACCTAATACGACTTATACATTCACTTTCGATGCCTATGCATCTAAAGCTATTACATTAAATCCATTCTTTACTCAAGGTGGAGATGCTGGTTGGAATAATATCGTTACTTCTGGTACAGTTGGCATTACTACTGAAAAAGCATCATACACAGTAACTGCAACAACTGGTGAAGGCGTAACATTACCATTCGAACTTAAGTTTGAATTTGGTACTCAATTCACACCGTTTGAATCTGGTGATGAATTTGTTATGTTCGACAACTTATCCTTCAAGAAAGCTGAAGGCCCTGAATTATTAGTCAATGGTACTGCACAAGAAGTTGTAAGCTGGACTTATGACAACTCCGGTGGTGCTACTGGTAATATGGCATTAGTTGATGGTAAAGCTGTTGTTACAGTTGAAACCATGGGTGCTGCTTATCAACCTCATATGTATCAAATGCTTTCAGGCTTAAAAGCTGGTAACTACATGCTTAAAGTCGTTGTAAGCTCTTCAGTTGCAAGAGATCTACGCGTGAACTTCGTTGTTCCAAACTGGGGTTATGCATCGATTATCGCTGGTGGTTCACATGACTTTAATGTTGAAGCCGGTGTTGAAAAAGTTGTATTCGTTCCATTTACTGTTGCTAATGATATCACTGACCAAGTTAAATTCGAATTCGATTTTGGTACACTTGGTGGTACATTAGTCAGTACAGCGGGTGTATTTACAATTTCTGAAATCTTACTTTATCAAGTCATAGCTTAGGAGACAAACTATGAAAAAATTATTCGCATTACTCGTTATTTCTATGTTCGCATTAACCCTCGTCGCTTGTAATGGTGGCGGTGGGTCTGATGTAAAATACATCGAATTAACTTATGCTGACTGGGGCGATGCCGCTTTCAATCAACGCATGATTGACAAATTTATGGAAAAATACCCTAATATTACCGTTACACTTAGACAAGATATTTCTGGTTCTGGTGCAACATTTACGGGTAACCTAGTTACAGCAGCACAAGCTGGTTTACTTCCAGACGTATTCGCAACCGATAACGTTCCAACTGTAGTTAGAGCCGGTTTAACTTTAGACCTTGCTGACCTTTGGGATGCTGACTCGGATACCGAATTAGTCTATGAAGACGTTGCAAAAACTGCGGTTTATAATGGCCACAGATTTGCCGTACCAAGCTTCCAATTCTTAAAAGGTATCTTCATTAACTTAGACATTTTCGAAGAATCTGGTTTACAATCCGTAACTGGTAAGTATCGCTTAGACGAAAATGGATATCCTGTCAAAGACTGGACTCATTCCGAATTCGTTGAAATTGCCAAAGCAATTACCAATTATGATATCGTGAACGTTGAAAACCTTGTTATCGGTTTCGATACTTGGTATGGTTCACCAGACTTCCAACAAGTTTGGCCAATGATGAACTCTTCTGAATTTGGTTATGATACTTGGGATGGTACTCAATTCAACTATACTTCCCCTGAATGGATCGCCGCAATGCGTGCGAAAGTAGAAATTGACAACTATGAACTTAACTTAGGGGTTACTTCACGTTATCCTGAAGAAGATTGGGCAAATACCCCTGCGCTTCAAAGTTATGTTATCGATGCAGGTTATGCTGCAATGGATATCGAAGGATCATGGCAATTCGCATTCATTAAGAAAGCTCAAGAAAACGGTGTAAATATGGGATTCTGGCCATACCCATCGGGTTCTAATGGCTTATTCCCACCGACCATTCTTGACTATCAAGCCGTTTCTAGTCAAACTGCTCACCCTGAAGAAGCTTATCTATTAGCTAAATGGATGACATTTGGACAAGATGGATGGAATGCTCGTCTAGATTTATATGAAGAAGATAAAGCCGCTGCCATCGCTGCAGGACAAACACCTAATTATCTAGATCGTTTCCCTGTTGCGAATTATCCAGGTGTATGGGATAGAGTCGCTGATTTAGTCGATGGAATTCCTGGTATTGTATATAACCGAGAACGCATCGAAAATGCGCGCCCGGA
>CAZXLG010000062.1:0-8963 GCA_964641335.1 uncultured Paracholeplasma sp. | reverse complement strand
CATCGTTGATTGGATCAATGAAAATTCTAACACCAAATCCAGGAACCACAGCGAACAATGCTTCAATCTCTTCTGTGACTTCTGTCGTTAGGGTGTATGTAAAATTATGATTTGAATTGATATCATCCAATACTCTTGTGTTTACTTTATTTTGACAACCTGATAAAACGATCAAACCAAAGAGGACCACCAATACCATTTTTTTCAAATTCATCACTTCCTTAACTCTAATTTATCACAAATTTTAAATATAAAATACGTTTCTTCTAATTTGTCACAACACTGTCAAAAAAAGACCATCCGGAGATGATCTTTTGTGTTGGTTAGTGTTTAGATTGAATAATATCGTCGATAATACTCGATATTTCATCAATGACTTCATTCAACGCTTGGTCAGTCGATAAATCAACGCCAACCATTAATGCGAGTTCAAGTGGGGTTTTAGTCCCACCAGCTTTTAAGACATTGATCCAATCATTTGGTTTTATGACTTGATCTTGAAGCATTCTTGATACCTTGGTGCCTAAGGTTAAGCCTGCAGAATAGGTATATGGATATAGCCCCATAAAGTAATGAGGTTGTCTCATCCAAGTTAAACCTGCCCAATCTGGGATTTCGACTGCATCTCCCCAGAATTTTCTTAATACACTTAATTTTATGTTATTGAGAATGTTCGCTGATAGTGGTTGTTTTTGGTCTACCTTTTGATAGACTTCACGTTGGAAAGCGGCTTCGAGTAAATGCGTGACAAAGTTATGGTAATAGGTTCTTGAAATCATCACCGATTGAAGCCATGTTTTTTCTCGTTCTGTTTTCGCATGCTTGATTAAGTGTCTCGCCATCAATAACTCATTGGTGGTGGATGGGGCTTCAATGAAATACATCGATGGTCTCGTATTTAAGACACTTTGATGGCTATTCGCGTATTGAAAATGGCCAGCGTGGCCTAATTCATGGGCTAAAACCATCACTTCATCCATTTGGCCATTCCAGTTGATGAGAATATAAGACGGAGCTTGATAAGGGGATGAACAAAATCCACCTGTGGATTTCCCTTGGTTTTGTGGGAAATCAATCCAGCGTTCATCAAAAGCACGTTTAACAATTTGATTGTATTCAGGTCCTAAAATGGATAATCCTTCCATCAATAACGCTTTCGATTCTTCAATCGATACTTTAGGCTCAAAGGTAGGGTCTACTGCGATCTTTAAATCCGCGTAGGTCATTTTATCTAACCCATGAATATCTTTAAGGAGTAACGCGTATTTTCGCATCGCTGGTGCGAGTTTCGTCATGATGCCATCAATTTGTCGGTCCATAAAGTCTTTAGAAACCTTTTGTCCGTCTAGTAGATAGTCAAACACACTAGGGAAATGACGGAGTTCTGATAAAATCTTTTCTTTTTGAACATGGGCTTGGTAGTTGCTTGCGAAACCGTGTTGGTATTCAGCTAGTTTTTCATAGAATGTCACATAGGCTTGTCTTCTGACTTCGGTATTAACTTCATATTCATACTCATTTTCAAATAGGGTGAATGAGTTTGGATAGGTAACATCATTGACCAGAAAGTCATTAAACTTCATATCGGCGAGTTTAAAGCGGTTATAGTTTTGATAGGCTGCATTTAGTACGGGTGATAAAGCAACTAAAGTCTTTTCGACTTCTGGAATCATGGTATGCTTTTTATCTTCAATGACTTCTTTTAAATAATAGTGATTATCTTCACTCATTGCGGCTGCTTCTAACAATAATGCATCGGGTAATTGTTTGAGTTCATTGCTTAAGAACGCGAGTTTTTTCGAAATCGCTTGAAAACGCATCATCGATTTACCAGAACGCATTTGGTTCTCTTCAGAAATCGAATCGGTTGAAGATTGTAACGATGCATAAGCACCGATACGTGATAAACGACCTTGTATATGTTGAAACTGATGAAGTGCTTCTGTAATCTGTTCTTTATTCGATAATTTGTTTTCAAAAGACAGTGTGAACTGATCGACATCCTGTTCGACCTGTTCAAAGGCTTCTAAATAAAGCGCTTCTGTTTTAAATAAATTCGCCATATCCCATGTGTACTTTACATTGAGTTCATGGCGTTTTGGTAATTGTTTTTTCATGTCATCGCCCCTTTAGATGATTATAACACAGTAAACCCGGTAAACAAGAGGATAAAGTGATGTGCTTTTGGACACATCACTTTATTGTTAATTACATGATATTCGTTTTTTTAAGATTGCTTTTACTGACTTTTCTAATGAAAACGACGATGAAGTCTCTGTAATAGACACCTGCAAAACCCACTGGAATGATTAGTAATAACAACCACCATGCCCATGGGTTATTTGAAACTTCATAAAGAATGACATAATTTGAGAAACTGTCTGTTTCAAATGTGAGGGTTTGATTGTCTTTATTATAGACGGTTTCAAGGATTTCAGATTCGCCTTCATGAATTCTAAGGATTCGATAGTTCTTATAACCTTGTTCAGATTCAGGAATCGAAATGGTAATCGTGATATTTTGGGTCAGTTCATGCACTAAAACATCCGCTTCTCCACTCGCTCTAATAATAACTCGAATATCAATAATGCCGTATTGGTCACGTTTTTCTGCATATGTTTTGATGATATCGATGATATCTTGGCTCACTTCTTCTAACGTGGTTTGGTCAATTTGAATGACAACCTCAGCATCCTTGTTTTCCAATAATGATTCATCGATACTATCCACCAAACCATCAACGTTGGATTCGACATCACCACCATTGATGACTTCAGTTTTTAACCAATAGGCTACAATCACCGTATTATGAGCTGGCATTGTGGATGGAATGACTTGACTCCACCCATTAAAGGTATAGCCTTCTTTGGTTGGATGCGTAGGGGTAACTATCGGTGACCCATAGGCTTGATTAATTGGGTTTACGATAGATCCACCCTTGGTATCAAATGTAATCGTGTAGTGATTGACTAACCATTTCGCATATAAAGTAAGATTTTGAGGTCCCATGACATCAAAAACATAGGTGTTGGTTAACTCAACATCGGTATACCATCCATCAAAGGTATATCCTAATTTAGTTGGTTGAAGCGGCTCACTTATGGTTGTGTCACATCCTAAAGTGATGCTTTCAACAGCACTACCGCCATTACTATTAAAGGTTACTGTATAGTCATTTGCGATCCATTTCGCGTAAAGTGTAAAATCTTCCGCTGGCATCTTATCAAATATATAGAGCATAGATAATGTTTCATCAGCATACCAACCAGCGAATGTATACCCTAATTTGGTAGGTTGATCTGGTTCGATTACTGTGGTTCCTATCGATTGATGTCTTGTGTAAACATCACTACCACCATTGCTGTTGAAACTAATACTATAAGAGATTGCGTTCCACATCGCGTATACGGTTATATTTTCCGCTGGCATGGTATCAAATGTATAATGAACCACTGGATTATAACTCTTAATCCAACCTAGAAACTCATAACCTAATCTTGTCGGATCTTCCGGTTTTGTTACTGTTGACCCATAGGCTTGCGTCATCGTTGATACCAAACTTCCACCATTTGTGATGAAAGTAATACTATATAAACCTGCAGTCCATTTAGCGTAAAGCGTAAAGTCTTCAGCTGGCATATTACCAAAGGTGAATGCATTTGTTAAAGCTTCATCCGTATACCAACCTGAGAATTCATACCCTAACTTTGTTGGGGATGGTCTTTCAGATAACCAAGAATCATAGGCTATCGTTAATGCAGTCACGTCACTACCTCCATTGGTTTCAAACGTAATGGTGTAATGATTGATTATCCATTTTGCATAGAGTTGATTGTTATGCGCTGGCATGGTTGTAAAGGTGTATTCATGGGTATATTCGATATCAGTATACCAACCTGCAAAAGTATACCCGAGTTTCGTTGGTTCTGTCGGTTCAGCCACAACAGTTCCAAACCCTTGTGTAATATCACTCACTGCTGTACCACCGACACTGATAAAGCGAATCGTATAATCAAGGAGACGCCATTTTGCGTATAGGGTAATATCATTGGCCGGCATCGTCGTAAATGTATAAGCATTCATAAACAGAGAATCACTATACCAACCTTCAAACCTATGACCGATTTTTGTTGGGTTGTTTGGTTCAGTGAGTACTGTTCCTTCTGTAGCCAATGAGAGAATATGTTCTGTTTCACCAAAACTACCCCCATCGAGTTGCCAATCTATATCATAGTAGACAATTTTCTTAAAGGTTACTTGAATGGATTGACTGCTTTTAATATTGGACATCACATAGTTCGATACTACCCCTATATTTACACCATTAACCATGACTTTTTCAATGGCGTAATCTGGGTTGGGTGTGATTGTATATTGTATACTATCCCCTGAAGAAACTACAGTATACCCACTAGGCGAAATGGTTCCATGATCGCCATGAGCGGCATATACGGTAATGTCAGTGGATAAAATCTTCGTGAACGTAACTTCAATCAATGTATTCTGGGTGATTCCTGTTACAGTATAGTGATGATTAATTAACTCAAGTTTTTGGTCAACACCATCGACTAGGAAGGCATCCACTTTGAATCCAGCATCCGGGATGATTTGATAATCTTGACTAGTACCATCAAAAATGATGCTACCAGAAGGGAAAATGGATCCATTAATTCCTGAAGTTGATGTAATGGTATAATAGTTTACCCCACTCCACTTCGCGTAGAATGTTTGATTACCCAGCATGGACGAACTAATCTCAGTGACTTCTCCACCGGTTAACATGGGATTATCATACCAACCATCAAAGATATATGTACCCCAGGTTGGTACTGGTAAAGTGATTGTATCCCCATAGGTATAGGTAGTATCGACATGACTATCCAAAGTCCCCCCATTGGATTCATAAGAAATAGTGTAGGTGGATTTTGCCCAAATAGCATACAGAGTTTGATTTGCAGTTAGTGTGATCAAATCATCTTTTTCAAATTCTATACCAGTATCATCCGCACTGGTATTCCAATGGAGGAACGTATGACCTGGTTTGACGAACATGATGTCACGAACAGTAATTTTATCGACAACAGAAATGTTTGTTGTATCGCTGGTACCATTGTTGGCTGAATAAGTAAGTGTTTTTAAATCATTGGTCACATATTTTAATTCGCCATTGGATGTATTATAAGCTACTGCTTGTGTGGTATTATCAGCGAAGAATATTTTATTGACATCGTCATGCGTATGACCACTCTCCGTGTAGTCTGATGTCAATTGAGAACCTGCGCCACCCCATAATCCAATCGATGCGTAATCTCTAACACCATCTACATCAACATAAAGCTTATCAAGAATCCGAATCGAGTTTGCTGATTCAGTTGAATAACTTAAATTCGTTTTTATATAGGCATTTGTAGCGTAATCATAAAACTGGTTATTGATGATTTTCGGATTTCCAGCTAAGGAGAGTAAAGATGCGCCAGTACCAATATTATCTGTACCAATCGCAGCTCCACCTAAGTACATCGAACTTGTTGGTACAAAGTTATAAGCGACATCAAATGCATAATTATCTGTAATGATCCCACCATAAATATTGGCTCGGGCTGGATTATCACTTGCCCCAAATAAGTAGATCCCTGCACCCCCATAACGGCTACTATTACCGATGATTTGACCATCGTGGAAATTGAATGTTCCACCATCTATGATGCCTACAGTACCGCTACGTTCACGTTTTCCACCCCACTGCGAAAGTGCAGTGGAAGTATTACCACTGAGTGACCCACCAAAAAAATTCACAATACCTGCATCGCTAACTAAAATCGCTGACCCACCGCCCTCATAGTAAAAGTTGTCTTTAAGGTCTGTCATCGTTGAGAACTTATGTCCACCGGTGATAATTCCACCCACAATCACGCCATCGCCAATGTCGTTAAAGTCATAGTATCTTTGGAAGAGTTTGTTAGAATAAGCGACATTATTATAATAGATGTCTTGTGTAGAATTGGCTTTAACTTCCTTAATCTTATAACTATGGACTTTGTTGCTTGTATCACAATCATAGATGTTTAAAGTAGCATTAGTTATAGTGAAAATACTCAGATCAGAATTTAGAGCACCCCAAAGAATATTCCCGTTCAAATCAATATTTACGGTACCACTAGTCACGGTAATATTGCTTAAAAGTGTGACATTACCATCGAGGTAGTAATTCCCACTTCCAAGTACACCCCCAGCTTCAGGCAGAGGCACCCAAGTTATTTCTCCCCCACAATTACTCGTATAGCTGAGTGGGTTTAATTGTGAAGCACCCTTTTGTTCTTCAGTACTGCTTTCAAATAATAAGATGAACGCGAATACAAGGATTGTAAAAACAATCCCCCATCTCATTCTGTTTTTTGGTGTTTTAAAATCATTTTTCTTCATGTGTTGTTCTCCCTTTACATTCTAAACGGTACTTACATAAACCACTTTGATGATTGTCTATAAATTCGCCGAATTTACAATAGGCACATAGCTTTACAGCCACAAGACTACCTGCTTTAGGTTCGTAGAACGCACAGCTGTCTAGGGCTTTAATGATGATGGCTTCTATTCGTTTTTCAACTGCTTTCGTATGATCGATTTCCATAAGACGCCTCCTAGTCATTGATCGATAAGATACCTAGATTATAATGAATAGACTAATCAAACATGATTTCACTTGAACAAGATGTCGGTCTTCTTGCACAAGAAGACAAAAAAATCCCTAGACGCGTCTAGAGATTTTTAAATGATTTCGTTTCGTTATTGAGCCGTTGGAAAAATAATGCGGGTGATGAACTCGTTTCTATCTTGTTTGAATTCGACCATACCACCATACATTTCAACACTGTTTTTAACACTTAAAAGACCTGTGCCACCACCTTGTTTTGTTGTTTGTGGTAATCCGTTATCAAAGTTTACAAACCCTTCCATGCTATTTCGTATTTCAATTAATATGGAACCATTTTCGACACACGATGTATAGGAAATAAACCGCTTTTCAAACATACACTGACGCACCGCTGTAAAGGCATTTTCCAAAATATTCGATAGGACGATGCCTAAATCTGGAAATTGATTATTGATAAGATGATCGGCTTCGGATTGTACCTTAAATTCAATATGGTACTCTTTTGAACGTCGATCATATATTCTAAAAACCGCGTTCGCAATCCGGTTTTTAGAATAGTCTTTAAGGACATGTTCTTTAAGGTTATCATCGTATAATTTCAAATAATGCATCGCACTTTCTGTATCACCATGGTGTAAATACTCGATTAAAATGGAGTTGTGATGCCTGATGTCATGACGGGTTTGTTTCGCTTGATTCAACGTGGTTTCGTAAGCTTCGATCTCACTTCTTAATAAGGTTTCATTGGCTTGGCGTTTGATATTTTCTTCTCTTAATTGGTACTGTACTCTTAAACTTCTCAATGAAAACATAATAGCCGTATAAACCAAAACTGTGATGAGGGTAAGTAAATAAAAATATATGATGTTGGCTTGCATCGAACTGGTGATTTCCCCTAAGGACAACAGGATATAAAGATAACTGATCAATATCCCAGTAATTGGTAATAGAAAAGCACCCCAGTTTTCAGATACTTCTAAATATAAAGGCCTTACCATCGCTTTAAAGAACACAATCGTAATCGCGAAGAAACCCAATCGAATGAGTGTATTCGCATACTCCGGATGAATGAACAGATGTGACATGAAATAGCTTGATATGACGATAATGGCGTAAATAATCAATACTGTTACGCTGTTAAATAACCATTGGAATATTTTATCTTTTAGAAAGAATTCAAACCCAATGATGATGAGGAGATAGGAAACTAAAGAATAATAAAGCACTCCAGTATAATTATCATTTAGATAGAATCGTGTACAAATAGCTAAATCAATTATTGCAATAATACCGATGATTAATATATGATTTTTAATACTGATTTTGGTCTTGGATAAAATGGGTAATAGTAACAAAATACTGATGGTTGTTGTACTGCCCCTTAATAAATCCGGGAAAATATCTATAAACATGTTACTTTTTACCTCCAAACATATATTCAAAATACGTTTGTTTGATTGTCGTAAACGTTCTTCTTGCGATGGGGATATGCACACCGCTCTTCAAAACAAGTTTATCGCTTTCAATCGAAGATATCGCATGTTGATTCACTATAAAACCCTTGTAAGGCATGATGTATTGTCCGAATGACTGCTCATTTAACTGGTTTAAAAGGTCAGACAGCGTTTGAACTGTTTCAATTTTGTTACCATCCAATAAGTAAACATATTGATGGTGGGCATGCGATTCAATATAGCTGATTGAGTCTTTATCGACAGCTTGAAGGATGCCCTTTGGACCTCTAAATTGTATCATTTTTAATTTGTTATGACTCATTAAAGCCACCGCTCTATCCATTGCTTTGGTAAATGTTTCTTGTTTGAATGGTTTTAGTAAATAATGGCTCGCATTCACTTCGAATGCATCAATCGCGAATTCATCGGATGTAGTTAAAAAAATAATCGCTGTTTTGCTTTGTTTTAAGCGTATTTCACGAGCAACATCCGTACCTAAAAGTCCAGGCATGACAATGTCGAGTAAAACCAAATCGTAAGGTTGTTGTTGATAGGCATCTAAAAAATCGAAGGCGATAGTGAATGTATCAATATCAACAGGTTCATTTTTGGATTTAAAATATTCAATTGTAGCTTTTTTAATGATTTCGAGATGTTCATTAAAGTCATCACAAATCGCTATACGCATAGGGTACCGTCCAAGAAAGTTCTTAAATCCATTATACAATAAAATAGACTAGCATTCTATGAAAGGTTGACATCATAAAACATTACTATACCCTATCTTGTTTTTTTAGAAATTGATAGGTTGACAATCAAAAGAATTGCGATATACTTTGAAACACTAACATATAACT
>CAZXLG010000061.1:0-8978 GCA_964641335.1 uncultured Paracholeplasma sp. | reverse complement strand
AACTCTTCTAGAGGACAAACAGTCCTTTTTTTTATCCTTTGGATAAATTTTCTAATATATCTACTATTCTAATGTCTTTGATACACAACAAACATGTTATACTTGGGGTAAACACGATGGAGGTATTACGATGGCACATTCAAAAAACCTACCCGGGAAGGTATGGTTTATTTTTATCATTTATGGCTTAATCGGACAGATGGCATGGACGATTGAGAATATGTATCTCAATGTTTATATTTATAAGACCGTTACTTACGATTCAAATGCGATTGCAACCATGGTCGCGTTCAGTGCGATTGTAGCGACACTTGCGACCTTAACTATGGGGGCTCTTTCAGATAAAATCGGTAAACGAAAGGTGTTTATGACCCTTGGTTATATGATTTGGGGTATATCAATTGGTTTATTTGGGTTCATTAATACAGCCTCAGTTGAATCCATTTTTCCTAATGGTAATGTGATTTCAATCACGCTGTGGTTGATTATTATTCTCGACTGTCTCATGACATTTGTGGGTTCTTCATCCAATGACGCCGCGTTCCAGTCATGGGTGACCGATGTCACTAACCCGCAAAACCGGGGCAAAGCCGAAGGCTTAATTGCTACAATGCCTTTATTAGGCATGTTGGTTGTGTTTGGCCTACTAGATGGCTTTACCCAAAACGAACAATGGAAAACATTTTTCTTCCTAGTTGGCGGTATTGTCTTTATTTCAGGATTTCTAGGTTTGTTTCTCATAAAAGATGAACCAATTGAAAAGAAAACATCACATTACTTTAAAGATATCATCTATGGATTTAAACCAAAAACAATCCAATCGAATAAAACACTTTACATTGTGTTCAGTGCAGTATCGATTTTAGGCATTGCTCAACAAGTGTTTATCCCTTATTTCATCATTTATTTTGAGTTTTATATTGAAATGGAAAATTATGTTATTCTACTAGGTGCGTTTTTAACCCTATCGTCGATCGTAAGTATTATTGGCGGACGCCTAGTTGATAAGTATGGGAAAAAACAATTTCTATTGCTCTCTGTCTTTGGTTATATAATCGGTATGTTTGTTCTATATATTTTGGGGATTACCATCAAAGAAAACCTCACATTAACGTTTATCTTGACCTTAATATTTGGTGTAGTTATGATGGGATCTTATCTCGTATCGATGGTTATACTAAATGCTTTAGGACGTGATTTGGTACCGAAAACCCATATCGGTGTTTTTTCTGGCATTAAGATGATTTTCTTTGTCATGATTCCAATGATTATTGGCCCGTTTATTGGATCTACGGTCATTTCAAATAGTACTTCCACATATGTCGATGAATTCGGTATTTTGCAATCAGTACCAACCCCAGGGATTTATTTGGCTGGTTCGGTGGTTGCTTTACTCGCCTTCATCCCGATCTTCTATACAATAAAATACCTAAATGCGAATAAAGAGGCATAATTGATGAAAACACTCTTAACCAAGTATTCAAAAACGCTCGATCAAGGTATTTTATTAGAATACCCCAGACCACAGTTAAGGCGAAATAGTTATCTCAATCTGAATGGATATTGGGATTTTGACATCACTAAAAATGACGAGCCCAAAAGTTATTCTAAACAAATTCGAGTCCCGTTTTCACCCGAAAGTATTCTATCTGAAGTTAATCAGATTTTGCAGGGTGATGAATATGCATTTTATCGTAAAACCGTTGTTCTTCCAGATGGTTTTTTAAAAAATCGTTTGATTCTTCATTTCGGTGCAGTGGATCAAACCGCTTGGATTTATATCAACAACCAATTGGTGTTAACCCATATCGGAGGTTATGTTCCTTTCAGTATCGATATCTCTGAACATGTCGTAGGTTCTAGTTTCGAAATCAAAGTCAAAGCCCAAGACTTAAGCGATACTTCCTATCATCTTACCGGAAAACAACGCATCGATCATGGTGGTATATTTTATACCCCTCAATCCGGTATTTGGCAAACAGTCTGGTTAGAATCCGTACCAAATGTGTATATTGAAGATTTAAAATTGACGCCTAATTTCGAAGACCAATCGGTCGATATTGAAATAGCATCGAGTAATCAAGCGTTACTTAAGGTGTCGGTTTATTTTAAAGGAACGCTTCTAAATACCCTTGAAACCCCGTTAAAATCCATCACAGTGCCTGTTATCGAATTTCACCCATGGTCCCCAGAAGAACCGAACTTATACGATTTAACGATTGAATATGGGGAGGATATCATTCAAAGTTATGTGGGATTGCGTCAATATCAAAGAAAAGCCGATGCTAAAGGGATTATGCGATTTTATTTAAATGGAAAACCCTACTTTCAATCGGGTGTTTTAGACCAAGGTTATTATAGTGATGGTTTATTAACACCGCCATCTGATCAAGCGATGATTGATGATATTATGACCATGAAAAACCTCGGTTTTAATATGCTAAGAAAGCATATCAAAATGGAGCCTTTGAGATGGTATTATCACTGTGATCGCTTAGGGATGTTGGTATGGCAAGATATGATGAGTGGAACAGAAAGTAAGGATGTCGTTTTTCATCACATCCTTTCGATCGCACATATTCACTTACCGGATACAATGTTTCTTAAAAAGTTTGGAAAACGAAATCCCATAGGTAAAGAACTCTATGAAAAAGATCTTGTTACGATGATTGAAACTCTAAAAAATGTGACTTCAATCTGTACATGGGTTCCATTTAACGAAGCGTGGGGTCAATTTGATACCAAACGCATCTGTCAAAAGGTTAAAGCGCTCGATCAAACTCGATTGGTAGACCACGCTTCGGGTTGGTCAGATCAAGGCGTGGGTGATTTTCATAGTAGACACATCTATTATCAAAAGATTAAATTTTATCGTCCTAATGCGAAAAAACGCATTTTAGCACTCACTGAGTTTGGTGGGTATAGTTTGCCTATTGATCATCATCGCTACAATGAAACCTCTGTGTTTGGTTATAAAACATTTAGCCAAGTCAGTGATTTAGAGGCTGCCTTAAAAGTCTTGTATATCGATAAACTTAAGAAAGGTATTGAAAAAGGGTTGTCTGTTTTAATTTATACCCAATTGTCTGATGTTGAGGATGAGGTAAACGGCTTTTTAACCTATGACCGTGAAGTCCTTAAGGTTAATCCAACTGTGATGCTCACTATTCATCAATACATATACGATTTATTCAAAAAAAATAGCTAGTGGTAGAAAATCCACTAGCTTTTTCATATTTAAAATTTAGGTTTATAGAAACGGGTTTTATCGAGAACTGCTATCCCTTGGGTGAAATCTCCAGGTTGGGTTTTTTCGAGTTCTTCGCCTAAAACTGTAAACTTCGAATCTATGGTATCTATGTACCAAATAAGCATCGCTTCAGCGGTTGCGGGCTTTCTAGCTGCACCAAAGTTAGGTAAACCATGGTGAGAGAGTAAGATATGATTTAAGACTAAAACAGATTCTTCTTTTTCATACCCCAACGCCTTGGCTGCTTCTGCAACTTTTAAGGAAGCCATCACTAAGTGACCAATCAATTGGCCTTCAAGTGTATATTCGCCACCCTCAAAGCCATTGAGTTCATCCACTTTACAAATATCATGCAGTAGAATACCGCTATAGAGTAAGTCTTTATTCAAATAGGGGTAAATGGTGGTAAATTGTTTTGCAGTATCTAGCATCGTTTTGGTATGGTATGCTAACCCACCGATATAGGCATGGTGGAAACGAACTGCTGCAGGGAACATAAAGAAACTATTCTCATACTGTTTAAAAATGTATTTGGTTAACGCGCTTAACACAGGGTGTTCAATGGCGTTTAGATACCAAAGAATATCGTCTTTAAGGACTTGCATATCGACAGGGGCGTACTCATAAAAATTACGCAATTCTTCTTTAAGTTTAACAGGGTCTTGAATATATTCAAAAATCCCAGTGAAATTTATGACTTTGAATTGTTCTTTCTCATCTTTTAAATAAGACTCGATTTCAAAATGATAGGTTTTTCCAAGTTCGATTTTACGTGCTTGTTCGTCGGTAAGTTTGAGGTTTTTCTTATCCCCATTGACTAGGGTAACATTGATGTTTTGAAAGTCTGACCCGACATTCATATTTTCTACTTTCGCATTAAATTCCATATTAGGCCTCCTTCATAAAAACATACGCACCAGGTTTATTAGCAACGAAACTGGTCACAGGTGTACTCACTTTTTTATAACCATCAAAAATCACTTGATAGCCTTCACCAGCGGGTAATAACTCATCGATATAGTTATTCTTGAAATAGACTTTAATCGTCTGATTTAAGCCGTTTAATGTGAAGGATACTGTGGATGTTTGAATGCTTTGTTCAGCGATTCTAATCGATTGCTTTATATCTGCAACCTGTCTTAATCTAAAGACTTTGTATGTCTTTCGAAGCTCGATAAGGTCTTTGACGGTTTCGACTAAATCGACATGTTTTTCACGTAAAGTCCAATCGACTTGATTGATTGAATCAGGTGATTTATAGGAGTTTTCGACCCCTTGTTTAGATCTTAAAAATTCTTGACCTGCATGGATGAATGGCACCCCTTGAGATAACAAGATAAAGCTTAAACCTAAACGTGCATAATCTTTGATTTCAGATTCTGTCACATTCGGGTTGAGTACTTTAACGCGATCATAGAATGTGTGATTATCATGACATTCGATATAGTTGATGGATTGATTAGGGTTGAAGAAACGGTATTGGTCTACAGCACTACCGGTGAATAGATAGAATAAATCGGCATTTGATACTTTTCCACCCATGGCGAAACCAAGTGATGATGAGAATGTTCCGCCTTTGATGGCTTCTCTAAATGCGTCATTAAAATGTGCGACAAATGGCATGAATTGTTGGTTGCCCATGTGTGCGCGTTTTTCAGAGGGTAGCGTATTGGCCATATTCCAGCCTTCCCCATAAACAAACGCTGCTGGGTCAATTGAACGGACTAAGCTATCCACTTTATTCATGGTTTCAATGTCTAATAAACCCATAAGGTCAAATCTAAAACCATCAATGCTATAGGTATGCATCCACCATTTGATGGAGTTTAGAATGAATTTTTGCATCATCGGACGTTCAGAGGCGATGTCATTACCACAGCCAGACACCTCAGTACGAATGCCTTTATCATCAAATCTAAAGAAATATCCAGGTACTAATTTTTCGAATGGAAATGTACCCATATCAAAGACATGGTTATAAACGACATCCATATTGACTCTTAAACCTCTTGCATGTAGCGTATCGACGACTTCTCTTAATTCGTTGATACGTTCATAAGGGTTTTCTGGGTCAGCTGAAAACCAACCTTCAGGAACATTGTATTGTGAAGGGTTGTAACCCCAGTTATAATGCTTATCTTTATGGATTTCGTCGGTACCTTCAAAATCGTATACCGGCATCAATTGAACGTGGGTAACACCTAAATCCGCGATATGATTGATACCTTCATTTGGAAGGTCTTCAATAAACCCCTTGTATAAGCCTTTATGTACTGCTTTGGAGGTTTTACTAATCGTGTAATCACGAATCGATACTTCGTAGATAACCGCATCCACTTTACGACCTGAAAACTCTGGTTTCGCGTGTTTGAATGGATAGAATTTGTTTGGATTTACAACATAGTTATAAGCCCCGTTTGCGGATGATGCGATCGCATATGGGTCAGTGGTTGTTTTAAATATCTCATTGACTCTGACTTTATAACGGTATTTGTAACCTTCTAAATTGCCGAAAATGGTGACAGACCAGATACCCAATTCTTGATATCTTAAGTCAATAAATTGTTTGATGCCTTTGAGGTCGATGAGTTCAAGTTCAATTTCTTTCGCAACCGGTGTCCAAAGTTTAAACGTCGATTGGGTTTCGCTATAGGTAACCCCTAGATCATCGCCATCGTAGTCATACATCATGTCAAATAGCTCTGTTCTGACGATTTGTCCCGTTCTTAAAAAGGATTGATTTCTCGATTCATCAAATACCATGTAGTTTTGATTGAGGAAAATAGTATCATTGATCGCACAGGAATACTTGGTTTCTGCACCGATGGATTGCATCTTAAGGATGGTTAAAGCGATTTTTTGAACACCACTCTCAATGGTGAACTTTTTATGGTCATTATCTAAGGTCTTTGGGACGATGATTGTGATTAAATTAAATCCATCTAAATAAGAAAAGAAATCACTTTTCATGTTTTACCTCTTTCTGAAGTATGTATGTTTTTAACGATTCAATATCGTTTGATACTCGTTTTTCTAACACAGCAATCACCATATCATCGATGGCTTTTGATACCCAAGCCCCTTGTTTTTTATTGGTGAGTGTGATGAGGTCAGAACCTCTTAATTTTAAATCTAACGCACTCTTAATCGGTAAGTTTTGGAATCGTTCTTCTAAAGCACGTTTTTGATTTGCCTGTTTGCCTAATAAAAACGATACTTTATTCGTTAGTAACGCAATCTCTAGCCCGTGAGTGAATAAATCCACATCCGATAGTGATTGATTACGATTGACAAGTTCTACAACCTTTTCATATTTAAGTCTAGCGACGTTGGAGAACTTCCATTCACTTGGTACAGACCCGTGAAGGGCGAAACAAAGCGTGAAGAACGCATCGATGAAGATTGGTTCTTTCATATTCTCAACAATGAATGAAATTCCTTTTTCCAAACCTGGTAAGACTTTCGAAATACCTGAGGTATCTAAAGTCTTTAAGGCATTCAATTGATGAGGTTCTTTCAATAGTTTAATGAGTTCGGTAAAAACCCGTTCATTTGGCAGGTTTTTGATTAAATCCTTGTTGCTTGCCATGCTTAAACGGGTTTCCTTTTCAATTTGGAACCCTAATTTAGCTTGAAAATACGCTGCTCTTAAAATGCGTAAACTGTCTTCTTTGAAACGTTCATCGGGGTTACCGATGGCACGAATAATTTTCAATCTTAAGTCTTCTTTACCATTGACATAATCAAGAACTTGATAAGCATCATTCATTGCTAATCCGTTGATGGTAAAATCACGTCGTTTAACGTCATCTTCAATCGTTTGGACTGGTATCACTTCTTCTGGATGACGGTTGTCTAAATATTGACCATCTCTTCGATAGGTTGTAATTTCAATTTTTAACTTTTCATTCTTTTGAATACTGACGGTACCGTAGGCTAAACCCGTAGGTTTCGCTTTTGTAATATCCATCACTTTATAAGGATTCGCATTGGTTGCGATATCAACATCGTTTGTTTCTCTTTTTAGTAAGTAATCACGTACACATCCACCCACAAAAAAGGCTTCGAAGTTTTGTTTTTTTAAGGCACGTATTACATAGAGGGATTGCTTAATAGCGTCCATTATTATCACCTGTTTTATTATATCATAATAATCCCCTTAAAACGAGAAAAAAACAGTCTTATTCGGACTGTTCTTCTTCTTTTTCTTCATTATTTTCAATTATTGGGGTAATCGTTATGAGAACTTGGTCGATCCGTTTATCGTCCATTTTCTCCACTTTTAGCGTTACGTTATCAACATTGACAGAAATATCATCTTTAATATCTGGAATATACCCTATATGAGATAGAATAAAACCGGCAATCGTTTCATAGGAATCATCTTCAGGAATGGTAGTCCCTAAAGCTTCATTCACTTCTTCAACAGATAACAACCCATTTACGAGGTAACTATTTGGAGAAATCTCTTTAATGTCTGAAATATCTTCATCGTATTCATCATAGATATCACCCATAACTTCTTCGATGAGGTCTTCAATCGTAACAATGCCTTGGAAACCACCATATTCATCCACAAGGATGCCCATATAAGATTTCGCGGCTTGTAATTCTTTAAAAAGTGCGTCAATTTTCTTTCGTGCTGGAACAAAGTATGGCTTATTCAATATTTTACGTAAATCGACGTTTTCAAATCCAACTTTACGGGCTTCTCTAAAGACATCTTTTAGGTTCACAATCCCAATAATATCGTCTGGAGATTCATCATAAACCGGGATACGAGAATAATTTTCTTCAATCATTTCATCAATGGTATGTTCGTTGAATTCATTGATATCGATCATGTATACTTCAGTTCTTGGTGTCATGATTTCAACTGCAGTTATATCATTAAATTCCAAAACTGAGGAAATCATTTCTTGTTCATCTTCATTGATGGTTCCGTGTTCGGTACCGGATTCAATCAAGGAGACTATATCTTCTTCAGATACTTTGTCTAATTCTTCATGATAATGTATTTTAAATAATCTTAATACGCCTTTAGATAATAAAACCACAAACCCAAATAACGGTTTAAACAAAGCGACATTCATTTCAATCATGCCAGCAAATCTCAATATAATGGTTTCGTTATACTTAATACCGACTTTTCGTGGTACGACGTACCCAAAGATCAGTACTACGGTTATCCACAAGAAAGTTAATAATAGGATAGCCAATCCATGGCTGATTGGGGTAATGAGAAAATCAAGGTTTGCAGGTAAATTTGTTTGTAAATCCAACAGTGAGTTAATGCCTAAAATAAGGTTGTCAATCCAATAAAACCCTAAAATGATTGAACCAAAAATAACGAACACTTTATATCCAATATGTAAAATGGACAAAATATCGTCGTCTTCAGTAAGTTTTAATGCGCGTTTAGCTTTGGTGTTACCTTCATCCACAAGCGTCTTCAATTTAGTTTTATTCACCGATTCGACTGCAATCTCAAAAAGGGAGAGCATAGAGCTCAGTATCAATAATACAACCAATAATAAAATTATCAGCGGTAGTTCCATAGTGTGTTAAATCTCCAATCTTGATAGAGATTATAACATTTTTAGAGGGTTATGTCAAAAAAATGTGTGCTTTTAGGTTTATTTATGAAAAAAAAGAAGGCAAATTTATGCCTTCTCAGACTGTAGACAAAAAGGACTTTCATTCTTCGTTAATTCGTAGATGAAGTCCT
>CAZXLG010000060.1:0-9450 GCA_964641335.1 uncultured Paracholeplasma sp. | reverse complement strand
TGAGGGGCTAGCTACACCAGATAAATTAAATTTTAAATCTGACCCTAACGTGGTTACTTTATTCATCATCTCAAAGAAGTTACCAGATACAACGATCATCTTCACTGGATGGACGATTTTACCATTTTCAATCTTTTGACCGGATGCTTGTAAACTAAACTCACCTGAGATGGTTTTAACCCCTGCGTGTAGTCCAATTAAATCTGTGATGAGCACACCATCATCGATTCCTTTAATCATCTCTTCGAGTGAGGTTGCGCCTGGTTCTAAGACCAAGTTAGACATTTGAATCCCACCACCAAAACCATTACCGGTTGGTTCTGTATTAAATAACTTAGCTGTTTTTAAGTTATGGTTAAAGCCGGTGAATACGCCTTTGTCAACGACATAACGTTTTTTACAAGCAACCCCTTCATCGTCAAATGGCACTTTAAAAAACGCATTTGGATGGAGCGGGTCGTTGATCAAATTGATCTTACTATCAAAAATTTGTTCACCGACTTTAGTTTTAAGCGACGTCATATTACGATACGCTGCTTCACCTGAAAAAATGCTACTGAATACATTTAATATATCCGAAAACATTTCATTGCTGAAAATGACTGGGTAGGATTTGGTTGGTATCGATTTCCCACCTAATTTCGCCAAACCCATATCTAGCGTGGTTTTGATCATATCGTCGACCTTAAAATCGCTGAAGGTTTTTGCTAGTTTGATATCATAAGCGGTTTGGATATCGGACTGATCCTTTTTAAATACACCAATAGCGTACGCATACGCATAAGATTGTCTTCTTGATAGGTTCAATCCCTTAGAGTTAACTAAGGTAGTCACACTTTCAATTTCTTGATATTGGGTTGTTTGAACTTGCGAAACGGATGTGCAGTTTAAGATACCTTGTTCGAGTGATTTTAGTAAGTTGATTTTATCTATAACTGGAATACTCATAAAGTCAAAGTTATCTTCCTCAACCGTTGGATAATCTTTTGACCCCGCATAAATGATGGCAGGTTCAACTACCGTTAACGCTTTCGCATTTTCAATCAGTTGGTCTAACTTTTGATTGACATGACTTAAGCTTAAGTTTTCAAAACGAACGGTGGATAATTTTTGATTATAAATCCCGCGTATGGCGACTGATTCAACCAGACTTTCAACGTGTTGATCAAGTTTTTGTTGATATAAAGATAATTTTAACGAGCGGTTTTTTACCGCATATATTTCAAGGTCAGTAATCCCCTTACTTAACCCTAGTTTTAACCAATCTTGATACATTATTTTTTACCTCCTGCGCCACCAACGGTCATGGCAGACACGCGAATGGTTGGTTGACCGACATCGACAGGAATGCTGCCGGATAATGATCCGCACATCCCTTGACCAAATTCTAAGTTATCAGCGACTCTATCAATTTTAAATAAGACATCTTTACCTTGACCGATGAGCATCGCCCCTCTGACTGGTTTGGTGAGTTTACCATCTTCAATGAGATAACCTTCTTGAACAGCAAAGTTGAATTCACCTGTCGCAGGTACAACTGTTCCGCCGCCTAATTTTTTTGCGAACAATCCATACTTAGTATCTTTGATGATATCTTCAAATTTGTCTTTACCAGGTGCGATATAAGTTGAATTCATACGGGAGGTTGGTGAGAACTTATAAGACTGTCTTCTACCTGATCCAGTTGGTTCCATATGCATCTTTCTAGCATTTCTATAATCGATGAGATATCCCTTTAATACGCCATTTTCAATGAGTAAGTTCTTTTGAGTTTGCTTACCTTCATCATCAAATGATAATCTGCCCCATGCCGATTCAACATCACCATCGTCATACGCTGTGACCACTTCAGAACCGACTTTTTCACCTAGTTTTCCAACAAATGGTGACAAGCCTTTCGCAACCGAAGTCGCTTCAAGTGGGTGTCCACAAGCTTCGTGGAATATAACCCCACCAAACCCGTTATGTAACACAACCGGCATCACTTGTGGGACCATGTCTTCTGCAGATAGTAAGGTAATCGCCGATATCGCTACTTCTTTTGCGATACGTTCAAAATCGATTTCATCAAAAATTTCAAAACCCATGTATCGACCAGGACCTTCCGATGCTTGTTGCATCAACCCCTGTTCAGAAGAGGCTGCCATCATAACGACACGTGTGTAAGTTCTTAAATCATCTTGATAAATCCCTTCACTATTAACAACTAAAATTTGTTGTTTATTTTCAATCAATTGGGCAATCGATTGAACGATTCTTGGGTCATGTGACTTCATGATATTCGATAACACTTGAAGTTTATGTGTCTTTTCTGATACTGGCACACTTTCCATCGGACGTTTGATGTTATTCACATATGGCTTCGCCTCAGAAAGTGGTTTGGATTTAATAATGGGTCCATTAAAAGACACCCTTAGGTTTTTAATGAGTACTAAAAGTGAGTCATAGGAGACATCATTGGTGAACCCATACACTTCATCGGTATTCAAAATGAGTCTGACACCCGCTCCAAACACATTCCCTGAATCAATGGATGTCACTTCTCCATTCATCACACGGATGACTGAAGACGCTGTATCCTCTAAAAAGATTTCTGCAAAATCAGCCCCAGTTTGTAAGGCTTCTTCTAATAAAACTTGTAACTTGTTTTTTTCGATCATAGTTTTACCTCGTTTATTGTTATCAATTCTATATCAATGAGTTGTTTTTTTCAATACATACCGTCAAATCACATGAAAATGAGTCATTTTGATACCCATTTGATATTTTAGGTCTATACTATAGGTGGGAGATGATCACATGGGATTCTTTGAAACCATCCGTTATACTGTCATCCATAAAAACAAACATATTGAAATCAGACAGTATGATGTTTTTCTGCTCGCATCCACCAAGACTGCACCAAACAAGCAGTTTGATTCCGGATTCATGAATGTCTTTAATTATATTTCAGGTGAAAATCATGCCTCTGAAAAAATCTCGATGACGACCCCTGTGGTATCCTATGAGGAAGACGAACAACTCGTTACTGGGTTTTATGTTCCCTCAAAATACGATAAATCGACAGTGCCAAAACCAATTAGTGAACACGTTTTTATCCAAGAAAATGAAGCATCCATCTACGCTGTGATTCGTTTTAGCGGAGGATGGAAGGAAAAAAACTTCAAAAAGGCTGAAATAGAACTACGCGATTATATTGATAAGAATGGGTATGACATCCAATCCAATAGAATCATTTTTAGGTACCAGCCACCCTTTATACCACCCTTCTTAAGACGTAACGAAATCGCATTTAAAATTGGTATGTAAAACAAATACAAAACCGGTAGAGCGCTCTACCGGTTTATTTTTATAAATTTTGTTTGATCAGGTTGATTACTTCGCCTCTATCTAATTCATTTCTTACATCATATCTATCCATATCAATTATCACCACTTTAGAAGCGTGATAATGATGTAAGACCCAATCATCATAGGATTCCCATAAGAATTTATAATATGAAACGAGTGAAGCGTCTAATTCGTAACTTCTACCTCGTAGTTGAATTCTTTTCAAGACTGTCTCAAATGATCCTTTCAAATATACCATCAAATCCGGGGCTTTTTTAGGTAGACCTTCTAGTTCTTCCATCATATTGTGCAAGAGTTTTTCATACATCTCAAATTCTAACGCTGAAATTCTACCTAAGTCACGATTACGTTTGGCAAAGTACCAGTCTTCATAAATCGATCTATCGACAATGTTATTGTCTTTTCTTAGTGCGTCTTTGATTGTTTTGAAACGCGAATTAAGAAAATAGAGTTGTAAAAGAAATGGGTATCTTTTCGCTTCGATCTCTTCTTGGGTTGAGGTATAAAACAGTGGTAGTATCGGATTGTCATCCACCGATTCATAAAACACTTCACTACCTAAGTTTTCGGCTAACATTTCTGCTACCGTGGTCTTACCTAGACCAATCATACCGCCAATAACAATCATACATACGCTCCTTATTCTAACAAAAATGGCTTCATTTTATTTACATAAATGAAGTCATGTCATGAGATGACCTTTGGATATCCAAAAGCATTTATTACCATTGTATGGAAATGGAACTGCCCTGTCAAGGCATATATTTCTTAAGATTATATCTTCTAAATAGAATTATAAATGGGCATCAAAATAGAAAAAAATGTGGGTTAAAATTCGTGATAGTCGATTAATCATTTTTTAATATATTTTTAAGCGCAATTTATTTTGAATTCAAAATATCTCGTGATATCATAGGATTACAATAGGTAAAAAAAGAATTTATATGAGTGAAAAAGCGTTAAAAAGAGACCCACTAGCTTTTGATAGTCTGATTAGATTCAATAAGATTATGGGTTCGGTTCACCTTGTTCAAGGCGTCTTGATGATGCTATTTGCATTTTTAGTTTATCCAAATTTGGATGGTTCCGGTACACAAACATTCACGATTCCAGTGATTGGGTATTACTTAAACTTCGTTGAAGGTACAGGCTTAGTCTTAACTCCAACAGATACCTTATTTGAGCTTCCATTCTTACCAATGACTGCAAGCTTCTTACTTATTTCTGCACTATTCCACTTCATCATTGCCTTCCCTTATAAGAACAGATATGTTGAAGATCTAAAAGTCGGTATCAACAAACTCAGATGGTATGAATATGCGTTATCTTCTTCCTTAATGATCGTACTAATCGCTTCGTTATTTGGTGTTAGAGATGTCGCAACCTTCGCACTCATTGCTTTAGCTAACGCAGCGATGAACCTTTTCGGTCTCGATATGGAATTACTCAATGCGGGTGAATCTAAAGTTGGTAAAAAAGTCAATTGGTTGCCATTCATTTTCGGTTCAATCATCGGTTTAGCGCCATGGGTCGCTATCGCGTTCTACATTGGTGTTAACCCTAATCTAGATGCAGTCCCTGGTTTCGTATGGGCTATCTTAGCTACTTATTTCATTGCATTCAATACATTCCCTGTCAACATGGTATTACAATACCTTGGTAAAGGTAAATTCAAAAACTATCTCTATGGTGAAAGAGGCTATATCATTTTATCATTAGTTGCGAAAACCATCCTGACTTGGTTAGTATTATTTGGAGCATTCCAACCTAATCATATCAATTCATAAAAGCCATTCGTCAAGGATGGCTTTTTCTTTCGTTGGAATCTAGAATGATAAAGGTTATAATGAAATTAGAAACTATTCTTATGATGGAGGATGACGATGAAACAAAGACGATTAGGTAAAACCAATGTCATGGTCAGTGAGATTGCGTTAGGTTGTTGGCAATTAGGTGCGGTTTGGGGTGAACCATTTAATCCGGAAATCGCTTTAAATACCCTTAAAGCAGCTACCGCTGAAGGTATCAATTGTTTTGATACTGCCGATGTTTATATGGGCGGTGAATCTGAAAGAGCGATTGGTAGATATATGAAATCACTCAATCAAAAACCGTTTGTGATTACGAAGATGGGGCGTTTTCAAAGCCCTCATAACGCTGCAGGTTATAATGAACAAAACCTAAGACGATTTGTCGATAGTTCTCTAAAAAACCTAGAGATAGAAGCTTTAGATATGGTGTTACTACACTGTCCACCCACGGAAGTTTATTACATGCCTGAAGTATTTGACATCTTAGATCAACTCAAACTTGAAGGTAAAATCAAGCACTATGGGGTATCTGTTGAAAAAGTTGAAGAAGGACTAAAGGCACTAGAGTATCCTGGCGTTGAAGCGATTGAAATCATCTTCAATATGTTTCGTTTTAGACCCGCTGAAAAATTCTTTTGTGAAGCTCACAAGAAGGATGTAGGTATCATTGTTAGAGTCCCTCTCGCAAGCGGTCTACTCACGGGTAAGTTTACGAAAGATACCCAATTTAATCCAAATGATCACCGAACCACCAACAGAAACGGTGAACGTTTTGATAAAGGTGAAACATTCAGTGGTGTAGATTATGACACAGGTCTAGAAGCGGTTGAAGCCTTAAAGACGGTATTCCCAAATGACTCCCTACCGATGATTGCGTTAAGATGGATTTTGATGTTTGATGCAGTGAGTACAGTCATTCCAGGGGCTAGTCGTCCTGAACATATCACCAATAATGCGAAAGCATCCTTGCTACCACCACTCTCTAAAGAACAGATGAAACAGGTTGAAGAAATCTACAACAAGTACATAAAACCACTCGTTCATCAACGATGGTAAAGAAAAACAGCACATTCAATTGTGCTGTTTTTATTGATTAGAATATTAGTCCTTGTAAGAAGGTTAAATCCGCTTGATAGCCCCATTCTTCAGAGAATGTCACTTGTCCATTAAACATACCAAACACAAGATCTTTATTCGCATTTTGTAGTGCAGACTCAGCTGTTAGGGTTTGTCCATTGGTTGTGGTTGGTAAAACTTGATTTTGAGTATCTTTATTCATATATTCATAGAATCGAGCATTTTGAGGTAAGTTACCTGACATTTCTGTCCAACCTCTAGCGCTAATGTGACTATCAAAGGTATTTTCTATATACATGATGGTTGCTGGTTTGTCCCAAGGTCTACCTAAATCAACGGACCCTGCTGGGACACCTACTTCATAGGTAAAGGTATTTCTATAAAATACATACCCATACATCACTAAGGCTGTATTTGAAACATTATACCCTTTGTTGGTTGCGATCACGCCGGTCGATCTTGCTAAGGAATGGATGGTTGAATTTTCAAAATAAGCTGGACCTGCATTACCAAAGATAAAATCGACAACCCCTTCAATATAGACATCTAAATAATACTGTCTACCCGATTTCGCATAGAGTGTATCTTGATAACCTTTAAAGGCTACTTGATAAAAAATGACTTGGTCTGCTTCGTTGACTAAAGCGACACCTTGACGATCCGCTAAGGTGGACTGGTTGTAATTGAAATCATTTTGGAAAGTTAGATTTTTGGCCATGAAGTTGGTCGCTGATGATTTAATTGCGACAGTCGCTGAACCTTGTGTGCCCCATGTTGAACCATTAGGTTGTTCTTTCCCAGAAGCGGCGTCATACGTGATGATGGTATTTTCTTCACTCTCACCTAAGAAAATGGTATTTTGTAGAGTGACTGTTATCTTTTCACGATAAATGCCATCAGCGATATGGATAATCTTCACTGTACTAGCGGTATAGTTTTGATTAATTAAATATTGTAGCGCCGCCTTAACAGTTTTAAACATCACTTTGGACTGAATAGTTTCACCTTCAAATCCAAGGTGTGCTCTATCCACATATAGATTGACTGTGGTTGGATTCGATATGTCGCTCTCATGAACATCAATGTTGATGTGCACTGGATCAAACGTTTTATACGTGATTGTGATTTGATAACTTCCAGCGACACTGAAATTAACAGTCGAAGTATCGATCGTATATTCATTCGAATTGAGTTTCAAATAAGACCCATCATCGAGAATCGCTTTGATTACTAAGTTATCAAAATTCAAGGCTTGACCGACGAGATAGGTTTGTTTCATCAATAAATCTTCTGCGAGAATGTTGGTTACAGAAACCACCTCAACTGATAATGATTTGGTTTGATCTTTATAGGTAATACTGATGTCATAAATACCCGATTGAGTATTGTTAAATGGACTACTATTCACAGTATAGGCACTCGATTCAAGTAACACACTTGATCCATCTGAATAAGTTGCATATACGCTTAAATTCGCTAAATCAAGCGATTCTCCAACGAGATAATACTTCTTTACTTGAGACGTTGATAGGTTGAATCCAGTTTCAACAACAGGTCCTGTATCTTGTAATCGTCTCATGATTGTACCACTTAAAACTTTGAAGAAAACATGGTCAAATCCACTACCACTAAACCAGGTTGGTGTGATTTCAAGTGTCGTTAAAGCCACCCCTTCTGGCATCGTGATTGGAGTAGAACCTACGACAAATTGTGTCGTTTCACTGTTGTAATAGAGGTTGGTTAAAACAGCATTCGATCCACTTGGTAAGTTACCCACACCAATCTTCACGGTGTTGGTTCCTGAGGTTTGGATAATATCCGAAATGAATACTTTATCAGCGATAAGGGTCGACCCAGAGATATTCGTACCTAAAATTGCACCAACGTTTTTACCTGAAGAAACACTTCCTTTAACAACAATATTTCGTACATTTAAGGAAATACCTGCAGCGTTTAAACGTCCCATAATTGCCCCAGCTGCTTGGTTAGGTGCCGCTACTTTCGAATCAAAATAGACATTTTCAACATCAATGGTAACTACTTTTCTAGCTGCACCAATGAGTCCACCCACATACGAAGACCCTTCAATCCAGTGGCTATCATCGTTGATTACAGTGATGTTTCTGATTGTTATTGTTGTCTCTGTTGAATCATTAATGACATCCCCAAATAACAATGCTGCGTATGAGCCTTGATGGATGACTGAGACATTATTGAATGTAATATTTTCAAAGCGTGAACCGCCCTGAGCGAATGCGGAGATAAAGGCAGAGGATTCAGAAGTACCGCCACCATGATGAATGGAGTTATTGAATCGAACGTTTTTAACAACCCCACCCTTTAAGACTTCCTTAAATAAGAAACCCATCTTATTGCCGGAAGCGTTAATGACTGCACCTGTAATCGTGTGATTGTGTCCATTGAAGACCCCATCAAACGTTTTTGAACTACCCGTCAAGGTAATTCCATTCATATCGATATCATTCATGAGATGAACCTCACCGGTCGCGCCATTATTGATGATATTTAATAGATCTTCTGCGGTATAAATGAGGGTACCAGTAGGCAATGCGTCATCAACCTCTAAAATGGCATATAAGGTAACATTCCCGGTTGATCCTACTGGAATCGATGTGACTTGTTCACCATTTTCCGGTTTAGTGAACCAACCTACGAATACCATCCCTTCTTGAGAGACGGTTTTTAGTACTGGTGAGGTAAGAATAGTGTACGTTTCATCACCATTCACGCTCAATGTAGATCCAATCGGTATCCAATAGGAAATATTATACGTAATGATTGAAAAAACAGGTTTTAATGTGATGTTTCCTGTGATTTTTGTTTCAAAATCAAAGGTTACTCCATTGAGTTGCCACTCAACAAACTCATAACCCAATTTTTCAGGGTTTTCGAGGGGTTGAGTTATGTTATCGTGTGCTTCAACTTCTACTGTATCTAATATAGAACCATCATGATCCTCAAAAGTTACTGTATAGATGATGATAGTTTCCCACTTTGCATAAAGGGTTATATTGGTAGTCACTTTATCGGTATTAAATACCCATGGATTCGTAAACGTATCTTCTTTGAACCAACCCATAAAGTTAAAGCCTTCTTTGGTAGGTGTGTTTGGTTCTACTATATATCCGTTTTCATCTACGCTTTGATTAGCTATACTTGATCCACCATCGGTATCAAAACTAACCGTATA
>CAZXLG010000059.1:0-9467 GCA_964641335.1 uncultured Paracholeplasma sp. | reverse complement strand
CAATCACGGAGTCATAAAGAGCGTTTAATGGTTCAATCGCAGTTCCACCGTTTGTAACGAAAGTGATTGTGTACGTATTAACTTGCCACTTCGCGTATAGGGTTGCGCCACCCACAGGCATTGTACTGAATAAGAATACTGTTTGAAGTGCTTCATCACGATACCAATCCACGAAGGTATACCCTAATTTAGTAGGGTCTACAGGTTTAGTCACAACATCATTGTAATTCGCTGAAATGGTTGTTACAAGAGAGCCCCCATTAGAATTGAAGGTAATGGTATAAGGACTTGCTGTCCATTTAGCGTATAGAGTTATGTTGTTTGAAGGCATTGTGCCTATGGTATAGATTGTGGTGAGTTCAATATTACTATACCAACCAGCAAAATCATAACCCTCTTTAGCTGTGTTTGGAATGGTGATTGGGGAACCAAAGTTTTGTGTGATTGGATTGACTGGTGACCCGCCATTGGTAACAAAGGTCATCGTGTAACTATTGATGTTCCATTTCGCATAGAGTGTCATCGAAGCGACCACAGGGGATGTGAAAACATAGGCAGTCGTTAAAGTTTGATCACTATACCATCCACCGAATGAATACCCAACCTTAGTTGGTTCTGTTGGTGCTGTGATCAATGTATTATAATCTGTTGTTACGGATGGAACTATTGATCCGTTATTTGTTTCAAACGATACTGTATATTGATTCACAGTCCATTTTGCATAAAGGGTTAGGTTACTTGAACCCATTTGTGTGAAGACATAAGGTGTAGTTAGATTAACATCTGTATACCAGTCCACAAACGTATAACCTGTCTTCATTGGGTTATTTGGTTTCGTAATCGCTTGTTGATATTCGCCTGATAGAGCCGTTACCGCAGAACCACCATTCGTTTCAAATGTAATCGTATAAGTATTGATGGTCCATTTAGCATATAGAGTTAAATTCGCTTCAGGCATTGGTCCGAAGGTATAGGCTGTTTCTAAAGCTTGGTCACTATACCAACCAGCAAACGTATAACCAACTTTAGTTGGGTCTGTTGGTGCAACAATGGTAGTGCCTGCTTCATAGGTTACGTTAGATATCGCAGACCCACCATTTGTTTCAAATGTGACAATGAATGAATTGATGATTTCCGTCCATTTCGCATATAGTGTAATCCCACCCGATTGAGTGAGTAAAGAAGCGATGGTGAATGGTAAGGTCAAATCTTCATCGGTAAACCATCCATCAAAAGTGAAACCATCACGAACCGGTGTTGGTAGTTCAATTGAGGTGTCGGTGGTTTTAATGGTCATGTCTTCGAGTTCGACACCCCCATTTTCAATGAATGTAATCTTAATTTCACTCGTTTGATTACATGCAGTCAAAAAAATCAGCAATAATGCCAATAGAGTCACTAGTTTACGCATTAAGTTCTCCCCCTTCTATGCGATAACCGATATTTCGATGAATGAGTGCTTACTCATAAT
Organism: uncultured Paracholeplasma sp.; assembly: GCA_964641335.1. Taxonomy (GTDB): domain Bacteria; phylum Bacillota_I; class Bacilli_A; order Acholeplasmatales; family UBA5453; genus Paracholeplasma. Next base: position 7,996 of record CAZXLG010000059.1, on the reverse strand, counting down.
GAGTAGGTCTCTTGAATTGTCAATCTCACCTTCAATATAGCGCTAAAAACGGAAAAAAACAATGAGAAGTTGGATTCAAATACGCATTTTTGTTGTTTTATTACTTTTTTAATAACAATATTCATCTTTTTAGAAAAAAAACTGCAACCCCAAGGTGGGATTGCAGCTACGTGTTATAAATCAAATAAATTTTCTTTGGACTTTACAGGTTCGTCTTTGACTTCTTCAGCAGAGACTTCAACAATGTCTACGACCTTTGTTTTGGTTTCTAGTTCTAAAGCTACTTGTTCAACAACGGGTTGTTCTACCACTGGTAATTCTTCATGAGGTACAACTGCTAAAGTAACAACGGATTGGTCGTCCTTAAGACTCATGATTCGAACACCTTGGGTTGCACGTCTCGTTTGAGCAATTTGAGCGATGTGAGTACGGATAACCATACCACGGTCTGTAACAATGATGACATCTTCATCAGGGGTGACGCGTCTGAGTGCTCTTAATGCCCCATTCTTTTCGGTGACATTTAAGGCTTTAACACCTTTACCACCACGGATTTGGAGACGATATTCATCAGCAAGACTTCGCTTACCATAGCCCTTTTCAGTCACTACTAAGATTTCTTCTTCATCGGATTCAACATAGGTCATACCGACAATTTCTTCAGTATCTTCTAGTTCCATACCACGGACACCGGTTGCTGTTCTTCCCATGGAGCGAACATCATTTTCATCGAAACGGATCGCTTTACCATTAGATGCACCAAGGATGATATGAGATTTACCATCGGTGAGTTTAACTGCCAATAATTCATCATCTTCTCTTAAGTTAAGCGCGATGATTCCATTGGTACGGATGTTTTGATATTCACTGATCGGTGTACGTTTAACGACACCTTTCTTTGTGGTGAAGAATAAGAATGCATTTTCATCTTCAAAGTTTTGAACTTGAGTGAAGGTGACTAAGGTTTCATCCTTATCGAATTGTAATAGGTTAACGATTGGTAGTCCTTTAGATTGTCTTGAACCTTCTGGAATGCGGTAACCTTTAATCTTATACACTCGACCTTTATTCGTGAAGAATAGATGGTAGTAGTGTGTATTGGTCATTTGAATGTGTTCAACGAAGTCATCATCGTGCATCTTGATGGAGTTGATACCCACGCCACCACGGTTTTGTGCTTTGTATTCATCCATTGACATGCGTTTGATATAACCATTGTGTGTGACCGTAATAATAACATCTTCCACTGGGATTAAATCTTCGTTTTCAATGTTTAAATCATTGTCGTGAAGGCTAATTGAAGACATTCTTGGATCATTATACTTGTCTTTGATTTCTTGAAGTTCTTGTTTGATGATTTGATGCTTACGGATATCACTAGCGATAATATCTTTATAATCTGCAATCTTGGTTGCGAGATCTAAATCTTCTTCTCTAATCTTTTCGATTTCAAGACCAGTTAATCTTTGAAGTCTCATATCAAGAATCGCTCTTGCTTGAATATCATCGAGTGGATAGTTTTGCATCAAGGCAGCTTTCGCCGTGTCGCCATCTTTGCTTTGTTTGATGAGTTCAATGACGGCGTCAATATTTTCTAACGCAATGACTAAACCTTCTAAGATGTGTTTACGTTCTTCAGCTTTTCTCAAATCATAAATCGTTCTTCTTTGAATGACTTCGATTTGGTGTTGGATGTAATAGTATAGAGATTCTTTGAGTGTAATTGTTTTTGGTTGGTTACCGACTAACGCAATCATGTTGATGGAGAAATTTGATTGCATTTCGGTGAGTTTGTATAAGTTATTGAGCATGACGTGCGGATTAACATCCTTACGTAATTCAATTACAATACGCATACCCTTACGGTTGGATTCATCTCTTAAATCGGTGATGCCTTCAACCATTTTTTCTTTCGCAATTTCAGCGATTCTTTCAATCAAACGGGTCTTATTTACTTGGTAAGGAATTTGCTTAACGATGATGGTATTCTTACCACCTTTACCTTCGATAATTTCAGTGACAGCACGGATGGTAATCGTCCCTCTACCTGTGGTATACGCTTGTCTTAACCCGCCTAATCCGAGGATTTGTCCACCGGTCGGAAAGTCCGGCCCTTTGACATAATCCATCAAATCGATGTCGGTTAAGTCTGGGTTATCCATCAAGGCTTGAATCCCATCAATGACTTCACCTAAATTGTGTGGTGGGATGTTTGTTGCCATCCCGACCGCAATCCCGGTTGCACCATTGACTAAAAGGTTAGGATATCGCGAAGGCATCACAAGAGGTTCGTGTTCAGAGCCGTCGTAGTTATCGCCAAAGTTGACAGTTTCTTTTTCAATGTCTCTGACGAGTTCCATCGCGATTTTGGACATTCTAGCTTCGGTGTAACGCATCGCTGCTGCCCCATCGCCGTCCACAGAACCGAAGTTCCCGTGACCGTCTACGAGTGGGTAACGATAGTTGAAGTCTTGAGCCATACGGACCATCGCTTCGTATACGGAAGAGTCACCATGTGGGTGATACTTACCGATAACTTCACCGACGATTCTCGCGGATTTTTTATGTTGTCTGTCGGCATACATGCCTAAGTCATTCATGGCGTATAAAATACGTCTTTGAACAGGTTTTAAACCATCTCTTACGTCTGGTAGCGCACGGCTAACGATGACGCTCATCGCGTAGTTTAAGAAGGATGTCTTCATTTCTGTTGCGATGTTCAATTCTTTGATTTTGCCGTGAATATAATCTGAACCGTTATTGTTTTCTTCTTTTTTATCGACTTCAGATTCTAACACGATGTCTTTTTCTTGATCGTTCATGTTTGCCTGCCTTCCTATGCGTCAATATTCGATGCATACACTGCATTTTCTTGAATAAAGTTCTTACGTGGTTCTACTTCTTCACCCATTAACATCGTAAATACCGCATCCGCATTCATAGCATCTTTAAGAGATACTTGTAAAAGGGTTCTCGATTTAGGATCCATGGTGGTTTCCCAAAGTTGTTCAGGGTTCATTTCCCCAAGACCTTTGTAACGTTGAATGGTTGGTCTACCGCCCATTTGTTCTAAGGCAACTTTGAGTCTTTCTTCATCATATACATATTCAACGCGTTTGCCGCTTTGAACTTTGTATAGAGGAGGTTGAGCTACATACACATAACCGAAATCAATGAGTGGTTTCATGTAACGGAATAGGAATGTGAGCATAAGGGTTCTGATATGTGCACCGTCGACGTCAGCATCGGTCATAATGACAATCTTGTGGTAACGTGCTTTGGTAATATCGAAATCTTCGCCAATGCCTGTACCGAAAGCTTGGATCATGGAAAGAATTTCTTTATTAGATAGTGCCTTATCGAGGCGTGCTTTTTCGACGTTTAAAACTTTACCGCGTAGTGGTAAAATGGCTTGGAATGCGGAATCCCGGCCTTGCTTAGCAGATCCACCCGCAGAGTCACCTTCGACGATATAGATCTCAGATTCTTCCGGCTTTCTGTTTCTGCAATCTGCAAGTTTGCTCGCGAAACCAAGCATATCGAGTGGACTCTTACGACGGGTGGCTTCCTTCGCTTTACGTGCAGCAATACGTGCACGAGAGGCCATCAATACTTTATCCATGATGGATTTCGCTGCTGTTGGGTTTTCAAGTAAGAAACGTTCTAAGGATTCACCAACGATTTGAGAGACAATTTGACGTACTTCAGGGTTACCTAATTTGGTCTTGGTTTGTCCTTCGAATTGTGGGTTAGGGTGCTTCACTGAAATGATGGCAGTTAAACCTTCACGGGTATCTTCCCCAATGAATGATTCATCTTTCTTCAAGATGTTGTTGTCTTTAGCATAGTTACCAATGACTCTGGTTAAAGCTAACTTAAACCCGTCTTCATGCATACCCCCTTCATGAGTATGGATGTTATTTGTAAATGAGAAGATATTTGTTGAATAGGAATCATTGTATTGAAGTGCCATTTCAACGGTGATATTGTCGACTTCTTTTGAAGCGTACACAATTTCAGGGTGAACGATGCCTTTGTTTCCGTTTAAGAATTTGACATATTCTTCAATACCACCTTCGTATTGGTATTCGAAACGTACTGGGGTTTCACCACGTTGATCTTCGATTGAAATTTTGATGTGGCGATTTAAGAAAGCGAGTTCTTGGATACGATTTCTTAAAGTTTCGAAATCATATGTTGTGGTTTCTGTGAACACTTCTGGGTCAGCTAAGAATTCAATCTCAGTTCCGGTATGTGTGGATTCACCAATCACTTTTAAATCATATTGTGGAATCCCGCGCTTGTATTCCTGTTGGTATAAAAGACCATTACGACGAATGGTAACTCTAAACCAAGAGGATAGTGCGTTAACGACAGAAGCCCCTACACCATGCAGACCACCGGATACTTTATAGGACTTACCATCAAACTTACCGCCTGCATGTAGTACAGTTAAAATCGTTTCTACGGCACTTTTCTTTGTTTTGGAGTGGATATCTACTGGAATACCACGGCCATCGTCTACAACCTTGATAATGTTGCCTTTTTGGATTTCTAGGCTGATCTCACTCGCATAACCGACCATCGATTCGTCAATTGAGTTGTCGACGATTTCCCATACAAGGTGGTGTAAGCCACGTTCACCAGTTGAACCGATGTACATCCCTGGGCGTTTTCTAACCGCTTCTAAGCCTTCAAGGACTTGAATATTCTCGGCATTATAACCGCTATTGTTGTTGTTTAAATTGTCCATTCTAATTCTCCTTTGTTAGGTGTATTTGTTGCATATCTTTTATCTCAATGGTTTCCACACCAGAAATGAAGGTTTGATGTTTGACTGGTAGGTTATTGAGGAGTTTTTGTTGTTTATCTAAATCTAGTTCACTTAAGACATCATCGAGTAGGATAATGGTCTCCATTTGATCACTGTCATAAATATCTAGTAAAGCAAGTTTTAATGAGATGACCATCAAGCGTTGTTGTCCTTGTGAAGCATACGTTTTTGCTTCTTGCCCATTGAATTCAAATTTCAATTCATCGCGATGTGGACCATAATTGGTAGTCTGTGTCAGGATATCCTTGTCTTTCTTATCATTTAAAACCTGTTTGAGCGATTTTAAGACAACATTGGGTTCGTAACTCACAGATACTTCATCTAAATCATTAAACGTCTTAAAACGGGATTTAAATGCTTGATTTAACTTTTGAATGAAGCTACTTCTTTTTTCAATCATCTCGTCAGCGACAATGCTCAACTGTTCACTGATGATTTTAAAGAATGTTAAATCGTCATTTATACTCAAATTCTTTAATAATGCGTTTCTTTGTTTCAAAATTTGCTTGTATTTTGAGAGAACGAGCATGTAGGGTTTATGGATTTGTGACATCTCGATGTCTAAAAATGTACGACGTTCTCCAGGCTGTCCTTTGATGAGTTCTAAATCTTCTGGTGAAAACATAATCACACGATAGCCATTGACGTATTCACTCATCTTCGAAAATTGAACTTTATCAATCGAGGCTTTGGTTCCAACCTCAGAAATCACAACTTGATAATGGTGTTGATCGGTTGTGATATCCACTTTAGCGTAAGGCATATCTTTCATGATTAAAGCTTTATCATCACTGGTTCTATGTGACTTGGTTAACGAAGCGAAATAGATGCTTTCTAGGATGCTGGTTTTACCCAAACCATTATTGCCAAAAATAAAAACCCGTTTATTTTGGATTTTTAGATGTAAGCTCGAATGATTCCTAAATTGTTTTAGCTTAATCTCTTTAATCATGTTCGAAGAGGTAGACTTCTTTACCAATTTGAACTTTGTCTTTAGGATAGATTTTTTTACCGCGTCGATTTTCTGGTTCGCCGTTATATAAAATCTTAGTTTCTTCTAAAAACGGTTTAACCATACCACCAGTGGACACAAATCCTGCAGCCTTCACAAACTGCCCTAAAGTGATGAATTCAACGCCTTCAATCTTAAAAGTTTTCAAGTTCGTATACCTCGCTTGATTATATTATATCATAATATAAGGATTTTTGAGCCTTTTATTTTGGTTTTTTTACTATTTTGATACCTCAAACGACAGAAAACAAAAAAAGCCTTAAAACGGAAATTTCAAGGCTTTTCGGGTAGATTAAATCATTCGATTCGTAGTGGTAAAATCAAGTGTAGCATGTCCGGATCGAGGTCACCCTTGATCACAAATGGTTTAATTTCGCCAGCAAAATTAATTGAAACTTCATTTGAGTTGAAGGCTTTTAAAGCATCTGTTAAATTCTTCGAGTTGAAAGCAATCTTAATGATTGGTCCAACAACATCATCTGCTGGAACAATTTCTTCAACTGCGTCACCAACTTCGTTATTTGTTGAGGAAACTTCAACAATATAATCTGGGCGAATATTTAATTTTACAATATTATAATTGTTATCTTTTTCACGTGGGCTAAGAACACTGACACGTTCAACCGCTTTTAGAAGTTCTTCTTTGTTGAATTTGACAATGATTGGGAATTCTTTAGGAATGATTCTTAAAGTATCCGGATATACGCCATCGAGTAATCTTGTTTGGAACAAAATGTTTTTGAATTTGAATAAAACTTTATTTGGATTGATGAACATCGACACTTCTTCATTGATTGAATCAAGCGTTCTAGATAGTTCATCTAAGCTACGATTCGGAATAACAATGTTAAATGGTTCGTAGTCATGGGATAGTTGTAAGATCTTTTGAGATAATCTATAAGAGTCTGTAGCAACACAATACAATTTGTCATCTTCGTGTTTTAAATTAACTCCAGTTAAAATGGGACGCTTTTCATATTGAGATGTTGCGTAGTTGGTTTCTTTGATGATTGCTTTAAGTGTCTTCGCTTCCATGACGATTGGTTTGCCTAAATCTAGGAAATCAACATCAGGATAATCTTCTGCTTCCATCACTCTTAATTTAAATTCAGAGCGATCTGCTTTGATGACCATCATCTTATTTTCAATAAGAGAAATTTCGACACGATTAGATACAATCTTACGCATGATTTCAATGAAATATCTGCCTGGAATAACCGCTTTACCTGGCGATGTAATCACTAAAGATTCATCGGTCACGATGGTTTGAATAGCGATATCTGTATTTGAAGCTGTAAAGATGAGATGATCTTCAAACACTTCAAGTTTAATGCCATTTAAAACAGGTAGTGGTGTTTTAACAGGTAAGCCTCTTTGAATGACATTAAGGGTATCTAATAAAACATCTTGATTAATACTAAAGACCATAATTTTTCTCCTTTTTATTATTCTTATTCAATACATTATTATTGTTAGTCGATGTGGGTTTGTGGGAAACCCTAATAATCGCTTACTTACAATATAATTATACCATATTACCCACATCTTTACCACATATTTAGTTGCTTGTTTTATCGATTTTTTTAAGAATATTATCAATGGCTAGTTTGAGTTGTTCATTATGCTTTAAATCATTCTCAATCTTTTCACACGCTGCGAGTACGGTAGAATGGTCTCTACCACCGAATAAAGCTCCGATGGTTTGATAAGCGATATTGTACTTATTTTTAATAAGATACATCGCGATATGGCGCGGTAAAGTGAATTTAGCGTTACGACGTTTACCAATGAGATCATGGACACTGATGCTATAATAATCACTCACAACACTTTGAATACGATCATAGTTATTTTCAGTTAATGCTTCTGTTTTCTTTCGTGTTTTAATTAGGGTATCAAGCGCTTCAGCAGCTGTATCTACTGTGATATCAATGTTGTTGGTGACGCAATAGAATAATACGCGTTTTAAAGCCCCTTCGAGCTCTCTAACGTTTGTTGTGAAGTAGCTCGCGATGAACTCTAATACTTGAGGATTGATATCCATAACATCGGGTGCTTCTGTCGATAATTTCTTTCTTAGAATCTCTACACGGTGTTCTAGATCAGGGATTCCAATATCGACAACTAAGCCTTGTTCAAAGCGTGAACTG
>CAZXLG010000058.1:0-9632 GCA_964641335.1 uncultured Paracholeplasma sp. | reverse complement strand
AAAAAAACTGTGTGGTTGTTAGATGATAGAACAATAAAAGATGAACTTTCCTAGTGAATAAAAAAATGCTTAGGCCATCAGGCTTAAGCATTTTTATTGTTAAATTTATTTAGCTACGTACGTTATCGATCATCGTGTTGATGGCATCGATGTCTGAAGGGTTTAATGCAGTTAGAGGAGCTACGGTTAAAACCGCATCCTTATTGTAATAAGTTTGGTTAGCTAATGCCCAGTTACGATACCAAGCATCTTCATTGGTTAAGTTACCAACAATTAAATCATAAGCTTCAACTAAACCAGCTGCGTAACCAACGACTTCAGCGTTTAAAGCGACCACGTCAGCTTGTAACATGAAGTTGATGAATTCATGCGCTCTATCGACATTCTTAGAAGTATTTGGAATAACCATCATATCTGAGAAAACGAATGTTTGTTCTGGAATATAAATGTTGAATTCAGCTTGGACTTGAGCTAAGGTCTTACCTTCGTCTAATTGAATGTATAAACGGTCTAGATAGTCACCAGTGTAGACTAAAGCCATATCGAGGTTACCAGCCTCAACGTTACGTTTTAAGGAGTCATCGCCCCATTCAACGAAGTTTGCTTGGTCAATCGCGTCTTCAGCTTGATCTAATAAAGATTGAGAGAAGGCATTCACATTTTCGTTTAAGTATAACATCGCTGCAGCATAAGCAAATTGTGGCACATCATACATACCACGTTTAACACCTGCAGGTGCTTTTGAAGGATCAAAATAAGCTGCCCAACCGTTGGTTTCTAGCGCCGTTTCAAGACCAGCGACACGGTTGTTATAAATGATACCAAAGGTACCCCAGAAATAAGGTACAGCGTAATCTGTGAAATCCACAGTGTCGCCAGTTCTTTCTAAAGTTGTTGCAGTCATGGAATCAAAAATTTGTTCTACGCCTGAAACATAAGTGACATTTGGACGGTTTGTAAGTAAGGTATAATCAAGCTCAATTAGCATATTTTCTTCTTGCATCTTTTCGATCATATAATCGGATGGGATGACAATGTCGTAAGCGGTGGTGCCACTCTTAATTTTGCTATAGAAGGCTTCATTGGAGTCAGCCACGTCGACGATGACGCGGTAACCGGATTCTTCTTCAAAACGATCGACGACAGCGTCGTTGATGTATTCGCCCCAGTTAAGGATGCGAAGAACAGGACGGGAATCGCAAGCTGCTAAAGTTACTGCTGCAGTTAGCATTAAAGCAAACACTAAAATCTTTTTCATTTGTTTGTTTTTCCTTTCTTGTGTAAAAATTGAGAACCAATGAGTCCGACCATGATGACAATGGTCAATAATGTAGAGAAAGCATACACGGATGGGGATAGATTTCGTCTACCCAAGACACCGTAAATCCAAATCGATAAGTTATCATAACCAGCACCCGTGTTGAAGAAACTGATGACAAAGTCATCGATACTCATCGTTAAGGCCAATAACATCCCACTGAAGATACCGGCTTTAATGGCAGGCACTACGACGTAAACCAAGGCTTTCATCGGTTGTAAACCCAAGTCTGCTGCTGCATCCACCAAGTTTTCATCCAATTCCTTTAATTTAGGAACGACGGATAGAACAACATACGGTAGAGTGAAGAACAAGTGCGCTAATACAAGGGTTGGTAATCCGAAGATGCTGATGGAAGCGTCAGGATTAAATACTTGAAGAATCATGTTGATGAGAACCATAACGAATCTAAACATGATCATCAAGGAGAAACCGGTCACGATATCTGCATTCAGAATCGGGACACTATTTAAAAACATCAAACCACTTTTCTTATGTTTAGGCAAGTGGTGTATCCCAATGGCGAACATGGTTCCGAGCACAGTCGCCAAAGTGGTTGCGATTAAGGATACGGTGAGCGTATTCTTTATAGCCGAGAGTAATTCATCTTCGTTGAATATATTTAAATACCATTCGAAGGTGAATGAGTTGAACTTAGTCGTGATGACCGAACTATTGACCGATTGAATCCCAATAATGATGATTGGTAAATAGAGCATGAACATGACTAAGACGAAGAAGATAATACCAACCCATTTTAAGAATGGCGCTAACCATTCACGGCTTTTAAATCCATAATCTTCAATTCTTGCTTTTGGAAAGTTTGTCATAGTAAGGTTTCTCCTTCCTTGTCAAATCTTCTAAGAAGCAGAATTGCACCGAAGATTAATAATAAGATGGTTGAAGCTAAGAGGGCACCGTCATTAAAGATGGTGTAGTTGAATTTGGTTTCAATGATGTTCCCGATAAAGACGATTTGTCCTTTGGATAAAATCTTTGGAATCGCGAAGCCAGAGAACGTTGGTAAGAATACCATGATGGACCCTGTAACAATCCCTTTCATCGATAGTGGAAGAACCACATGTAAGAACGTTTGGAATGGGGTTTTACCCAAATCGGCTGAGGCTTCAATCAAGGAATTATCGATTTTTTCCAAAGCAGTATAAATTGGTAAAATCATGAATGGTACATAGGTGAATACCATCCCGATGATCACAGCGAGTGGCGTACCATTGATATTTGAGAATGGACTGAACCCAATCAAGTCTGTTAAGATGTTATTCTTAGACATGATGTTTGCTAATGCATCGATACGAAGAATTAAATTACTCCACATCGGTAGAATAACCAACGTCATAATGACAAACTTATTGGCGAAATTCGAGCGATAAACTAAGTACGCTGTCAAGTATCCAATGGCGATTGAAATCACGGTGGTGGTTGCTGCGAAAGTAAAACTATTTCTAAAGCCAACCAAAACGGATTTTTCACCGAATAGGTCAACGTTTTCTAATGTAAAACTTAAACTGTTAAAACTAATACTGGAGGTTAGATTTGTAAATCCTAATCCAACTAACCCAATCATGGGAATGAATACAAGGATGTACAACCATATGCGATATGGATTGGCTAACTTAGTGTAGGGACTATTCATTTTCCTTACCCATTAAATGGATTTCATAGGGGTCTACTTTAAGTCCAATTCTTGAACCCACTTCAAAGTATTCGTAGTCGTTGACTAAAATGTCTTGATCTTCAGCTCTAACAACCAGTTCATTGTGTACGCCTTTAAATAAACTGAACGTCACTTGACCTTCGACTGAGGCTTTTTCGTGTGGTACGACATCCCAGTCTTCAGGACGGATGACGACATCCACTTTCGAACCCACTGGGAAGTTTTCATAACCCACAAATTTGAATTTAGAACCTAAGAAGGTGACTTCATTCTTGTTGGTAATTTCCCCATCAAAGATATTGGTTTCGCCAATAAAGTGTGCGACATATCGGTTGACTGGTTCGTTGTAGATGGATTTTGGAGTACCGAGTTGTTCAATATTACCGTTACGCATGACGACGATACGGTCTGACATCGTCATCGCTTCCTCTTGGTCATGAGTGACGAAGATGAAGGTAATGCCTAGATTGCGTTGCATTTCTTTGAGTTCGTATTGCATGTTTTGACGTAGTTTTAAGTCAAGTGCTGCTAGCGGTTCATCGAGTAGTAGAATCTTCGGACGATTAATTAATGCACGTGCGAGGGCAACGCGTTGTTGTTGTCCCCCAGACAATTGGTCAATCTTTCGTGTGTCATAGCCAGAGAGTTTAACTAAGGCTAACATTTCTTTCGCATCTTTCATGATAAAGTCAGCGATGGTTTTCTTAAGCAAACGCTTATTTTGTAAAAGGGATCCATCCGGACTAACTTTTTCGATGCGACGTTTGTAAAACTCAGTTAAGAATGACAGGGGTCTATGGTGTAGACCGAACGCAACGTTATTGATGACATTCAAATGCGGGAATAATGCATAACGTTGAAACACAGTGTTGATAGGTCTTGCAAACGCAGGAATCTCAGCGAAGTCTCTGCCTTCAATGGCAATGACACCGCTGTCCGGTTTGACAAACCCACCGAGCATTCTAAGCGTTGTGGTTTTACCACAACCTGATGGACCTAATAATGTGACAAACTCATTCTCGTAAATGGTCAAGTTAATGCCGTTCACAACGTTTTCACCATCATAGGTTTTGACAAGATTTACTAATTGAATTAAAGGTTTCTTTTCCAACTTTCGGGCTCCTAGGTATTTAATATTTTTTACTGATAGTAATTATATACTTATTTTCTAGGATTTCAAGCGTTTTGTGTCAAAAAGAAAAAGATTTTTTTTGATAGTGCTTTCATACTCAAAAAATACCCCTCAAAATCGCGCCAATACGCTATGAATTCAATTTTAATAGTTTTTTCATTTTTGTGAGAAAAATACCCAGTTTTTTACCTGTTTTTTGAAGACTATTTATAGGTCATGTTAGAGGTGCTTTTTGTCCAAAAAAACAACTTCAAAAAATGTTTCATTAGGCAATAAAATTAACTTTGTATGAATGCATTGTTAAGACCGTCAAATGGGCACAATTAGATTTAAAAATGAAACACAAAAAACGTATAAATTAAAATAGATACATATTTATATAAATACACAATTTACATATTGGCTGATACATCAAATCTAACCAAGTATACCGTCTCATTTTAGTAGAAAGAGTTCGATGTTTAGTACAGTAAAAATGACTCAAATCGTGTGCTTTTTAGGATAAAACTAGGTAGGTGTCTCTAATTGACCTATTTTTATCATAAATGAGGGTTTGATGATATGGATACTCATTTTAGAATTACAGTGATCGTTAACTTTTTTGATTTAATTCGAAAAAGACTAATAATCCAATCACTTGATAGTCTTTCTTTTGAAAGTAAATATTTCAATTTTTGAGGTGATTTTGATATAATGAGATAGGCAAATCGGACAATTTTGAAATTAAAATAGATTTATTATAAATAGATAACAAATTTTCGCAAAATATCAAGATTTTTTACGTCTTAATAAAGGGGGACACAAATGTGCACATTTCCGGTAAACTCATACGGGACATGAGGCATGGCAGTGAACAAGCGTTCACAACCATCTATGAGCACTATCATAAGCTCATCTACTACATCGTCTATCAGTACGTCAAAGACGTCGAAGTCGCGAAAGACCTAACCCAAGATGCATTCATTAAAATGTACAATCAAATACGACAAAACGAGGAACCTATCCGTTTCCATCCGTGGTTTATAACATTAACTAAAAATATCGTTTTCGATTATTTTAGAGAAAGTAAACTTCACCTGATGGATAAGAACAGTGAGAAAACATTAGCAGAATTCCCCGATCCTAGTTATCAAGCCTCCCCCGGCTCCATATCTTTTCAATCGCTAACCCCTTCGGAGAAAATGGTCATCGATTATAAAATCGTATTTAAATTGACATTCAATGAAATTGCAGAAACCATGGGTCAAAGTCAGAGTATCGTAACGAAGCTTTATTATGATGGTCTCAAAAAGCTCAGAGCAAACTTGGAGGAACAGAAATAATGGATAAAAATTTCATAAAACTCTATCGCCAAGCCTTTGATGATTCATTTAGCACACCTAAAATGCTCGATGACATTAAAGCTGAACTCACATTTACCCCCCATATCATTTTTAAGAAACGCGTACTCATGCGTCTAGTATTTGAACTCATCGTCACTTTCGCAGCGATGCTCAATGCGTATTCAATTGTAACTGGCAATGTTAGTTTTGATTTAGGTGGCGACGTTAACTGGGAAAAGGTCTCAATTTTATTATCGATAGCCGGATTCTCATTCCTATTATTCTTGATTGAACTGATTTATCGGTATGTAAAACTTAAAAAAAATAGAGCCTAACGAAGGGATTGCCTTCTTAGGCTCTTATTGCTTATTAAATAGGCGTCGAATCAAATCTTGTAGTAAGGTTGGGGTTATCTTTTCATAAACCAGCTCAATTGCTAGAAGTGGATGATCTGTGATGATACCATCGACGTCAACATTGACCGCGTAGGTAATATCAGAAGATTTATTGAGTGTCCAGACATAGGCTTTTTTCTCCGATTTATGGATAAGTTCGATGTATTCAGGATTCGCTTTAATCATATCAAACCTTAATCCAAAGGTATCAATATACTCTAAATTAACAACCCCACTGATGGAACCCACAAAAACAGGAATGAGTAACATCGTAGTGATTGTTTCATCAATCGCTTTTATTCGTTCTAATTGGCTTTCACTAAACGACATGATTGTGGTGGAATCTATCATCTCGTAATCTTTGAGTAGTGCCATGATTAAATATTCAATACCTGTGGTGGTCCCTTTGATTTCAAGGTATAACTGTGTTCTACCTTGGATGAGTTCTAAAACCTCCACCAATGATGGAATTTTAGCCCCCGCAAAGTCTTCACCAAACCAACTGCCAGCATCTAATGCTTGAAGTTCTGCTAATGTAAAAGATTCTACACTTTGTCTGGTTTTTAAATTGGTTGTACGATTCACGGTGTAGTCATGAAATAAGAAGGGAATACCATCTTTCGATAATCTCACATCAATCTCAACCGCATCCGCACCTTGTTCGATGGCGAGTTCAATCGCTTCTAAAGTATTTTCTGGCGCATCCATCGAAGCGCCTCGGTGTGCGATGACTACGGAACGGTTCAAAATTTCTAAAGGTGTTCGATCTGCCCCTAAGATTTGATAAACCGTACCGATGTTGAGTCCAATCAATACAACGATCACAAGGATTGCGACACGGGATGTCCATTTGGAATGTTTTACCAAGGGCTTCATCGTGTAGAAATCTATGGTATTAGAAATTTCTAGCGAAGGATTATCTCGTTGATAGACCGCTGTGATAAAGGCGACGTTGATTGGAATAAAAAATAAGGTAGATAAAAATCCAATCAATGTATAAATGGCGTAAATGAGGGTAAATAAGGTTGGTACGACATACCCTTCCCCTCGAGTCAATTGAATCAACCACCCAAGGATTAAAATGATGAGTAGATATAGGGCATATAGAATGAAGTTCATCACGAAATTAATCATAACGAATTCAGCCATATTACGAAATCGAGACCCTTTTAAGAGAGCCCTATTTTGTTTTCTTAAAACTTTGAACCGTTTCTTTTCAAACCCATATAGTGGAAGAAACAACATCGTTTCCATAAATAAAATAAATACGACAATTGAAAATCCAATGATTAAGCGGTTAATGTAAGTATCGGCACGCAATTGATTGATCAGGATGGGTAGTTCAATCGTTGAAGCGAAACCATACACCGAAATAAATAAAGTTAAATAGACAAACGAGAGCGTTGGAATCCATAAATAAAATGGGACCATCCGAAACAGCGTTTTGATTTGCTCAAACCCGAGTTCAATCAAAAATCTGAATTTAAGCTGAATTTCTTTTAATCCCATTTCAAACAATACTTGTAAAAAGAGGATTTCAATAAAGAAATAGATGGAAACTACCAAGAGTATCAACATAAATAATAAGATGGTCATGGGATTCAATAAAAAGCCGATCAAATCTTTATTCGTAATATAAACAAACGGACTGATATCGATGCTCAAATAGAATAAACGACTGACCAAAGGGTACACTAAAATAACCCCAATTACACGGTAGAGGATTTCAAAGTAAACTAAGGTTTTTAAATTGTACCCCAGGCTTTTAGCCATTAAATTCAATGTTTTTACCATGGTATGACCCCTTAAGTTTATTTTAACATGTTAATCACAGGTTAGCTTTGAAATACTTTGTATATTCACAAAAAACAGTTATACTAAAATTAAGAAGGTGAACTTATGAAATTTAAAGACTATTTTACACCCAAATCGATGATTTATACCGGCGAACATACCAATGTTAAAACCACCATTAAACACTACCAATATAATTCTCAAGAACTGATCATCACGGATGACTTTACTAAAAAAGAAGGCTTTAAACACTATATTCAAGTTGTTGGGTTATCTGAAGTTGATCGCATTATGACTTTAAAAGACATTTTTCCAATTGAACCCCTCATTTTAGAAGACGTCTTCAACGTATCACAACGAAATAAAATTGATGAGCGAAAAGACTATATTTTCGCAGTATTCCATGTCAGTTACTTTAAAGAATCGGTCAAAGAAGACTATATGAGTTTACTATTCTTTAAAGATACCATCATTACGTTCCACGAAAAAGAACCTGAATGTCTTGAAGCTTTGTATCCTTTATTTGATAGTTACCTAGAACTTAGAGAACGTTCCACGGACTTTTTATTTTATCAAATCCTCGATATCATCACCGATAGACACATTGACTTGATGGAGCATAACCAAATGGTCACAGAACAAATCGAAGAAGAAATCCTTGAATACAAATCGGTTGACCAAGAAGAATTCTATCAGATGCGTAAATCATTACTCAAACTCAAAAGCAACGTCTCACCAATCTTAAATCAAATCGATAAAATCGTCCAAAGCCCAAGAGGGTATATTTCAACTGAACAATACCCATACTTTGATGACTTAAAGGACCACTTGTCACGTTTGGATGAACGTCTCAATGACGCTCGAGAACTCATGCGTCACCTCTTAGATTTACACATCAATAACCAATCGAATAAGATGAATGAAATCATGAAGACACTCACCCTGTTTTCAGCTATCTTTATTCCATTATCCTTTCTTACAGGATTCTTTGGTATGAATTTTGTCCACTTCGATGTTCTAGAATATGAATACGCCGTACTCATCTTCGTGATGTCTTGTATCGTACTAGCCGGATTAATGGTATATCTTTTCAAACGGATGAATTGGTTTAAATAGCCCTCTAAATAGAGGGTTTTTTATTTTCACTAGTTTAGAAAATAAAAAACTCACTCAAAAATAATCAAAATGCAATGTTATAATCAGTTTAGATACCGGATTTGAAAGATTTGAGTAATAATTTTACCCATTCATCATTTTCAGTTAAGATAATTTTTAAAAAAGTGGACAAAAATCGTTTTTTTTTCGTTTTATTAAGTGAGAAGATATTTTTTGTCCATTAATAGGGGGAAGATTAATGGAAACAATCAGACTAGTTGAGGGAATCAAAAGAAGGAGCGAGTCTGCATTTAGAGAAGTTTATGACAATTACTTTAAGTTATTGAAACACGTGATTTATAAAATGGTTCGAAACCATGATATAGCCAATGAATTAGTACAGGAGACGTTCATGAAAATGTATGAACGCATCGAAACGTATACAGTGGACACCAACTTTAAGTTTTGGTTAGTGCAGATTGCGAAAAACACAACTTTGGATTACCTCAGAAAAGAACAAAAACAACTCAATATTACGGTCAATGAAGACGTGGTTGAAAACTACGTCGATGATTATAAAACAAATGATTATGATCATCTTTATAAAAAGATAGAAAGAATCGTGACCAAAGACGAATATGAAATCGTCATTTTGAGAATCTTCCATGGACTCAAGTTTCACGAGATTGCGTCTATGTTAGAAATTACAACGGCAGTAGCCACCAATAAGTATGCAAGAGCGATTAAGAAGTTAAAGAAAGAACTTCGTGAGGAGGATTTACATGAGTAAGAAAATTAAGGCTCTCGTCCAAAAGTATGAAAAGGACATGCAATTTGAAAATCGATTTGATGAATTAAAAAGCAAACTCGATTTAATTCCAGATTCAGAACCTAGTCATGA
>CAZXLG010000057.1:0-9800 GCA_964641335.1 uncultured Paracholeplasma sp. | reverse complement strand
CACAAAACCGTGTGACTGACCATCGCATTAACCTCACCCTACAACGCTTAGATGCGATTATGGAAGGTAGACTTGAATTGGTCTTAGAACCACTACTCAATGAGTTCCAAAGACGCCAATTGGCCGGAGATCACGAATGACCTACCGCACTTTGTTAAACAAAGCCATCAAACGGATTGAACTAACCGAACTTGAAACCGAGGCTGCAAAGTGGTTATTGATGCACGTCTCAAATCTCACACCGGCACAGTTTTACCTAGCATTTAATGAAGAGGTAACCCCCGAGGTAGAAGCGCGTTTTATGAGTGGTATCGAACGCTATTTAAACTATGTACCCATTCAACACATCATTGGTTATCAAACCTTCTACGGCTATGATTTCATCGTAAATGAAGATGTCTTAATTCCAAGAAGAGAAACCGAAGAACTCGTTGAACAAGTACTCTATTATTATGATGACCATTTTCAAGGTCAAAAAATTGATTTATGTGATATTGGTACAGGTTCAGGGTGTATCGCGATAACCCTATCGAAAGAAGAACCTAATTTAAACGTTGTTGCTGCCGATATCTCAGCGAAAGCACTAGTCGTTGCGAAACAAAATAACGATAAGTTAGGTGCGAATGTCAGATTCTTTGAAGGTGATTTACTATCCCCTCTCAAAGGCATGAAATTCGACATCATTGTTTCTAATCCACCCTATATACCGAATCAAGAAGATGTGGCTAAAATTGTTAAAACCCACGAACCGAATATTGCTTTATTCGGTGGAGATACGGGATTAATCTTTTATGAACGCATATTGAAAGATGCGAAAAACTATCTTAAAGATAAGGGTTTAATCGCATTTGAACACGCCTATGATAAACGCCAAGAACTCTATGATTTGGCTAAACATTATTATCCTCAAGCAAACATTATTCAATTGAAAGATCTATCTGGAAAAGATCGTATGACCCTCATCGAGGTGATGAACCATGATGCCTGATGATTATACTTTCGAAGATGGGTTTATGCATGACGGGTCAATTGTCATATTTCCAACGGATACAACCTTTGGTATTGCTTGCCGTTTATATGATAATGAAGCGTTGAACAGGATTCAAAAATTAAAGAATAATCAAGTATTTAATTATGCGGTTTTATGTGATTCTTTGGTTTCAATTAATGATTTAGCTTTCATTGATGGTCGTGCAAAGAAACTCATGATGGCTTTTTGGCCTGGCGCATTAACCCTCATTCTAAAGAGTTCTAAACCCCATTATGAAAAAACAGGGGAAAAGAAAATCGCCGTGAGAATTCCTAATCACAACGGGGCACTTAATTTGATTAAGAAAAATGGACCATTGGTAACAACCTCATTATCAACGGAAGACCAAGATTTGCTCCTTGACTTAAATAAGATTAAATCAATCTATAAAAACCAAGTTGATTTTATCTATGAAGAATACAACAATTTCTATCTGAATTTAGGTTCAACCACCATCGACTTATCTGAACCAACGGTTAAATATGTACGCATAGGTTCAATCAAACAAGATGAAATTGAAGCCGTTATCAACGATCATAATTATACGATATAGTGAGAACCTCAAAGTTTCTCACTTTTCTTTTTAGGTATGCTATAATAGGGTAAATAATCATCGGGGGAACTATGAAAAAATTAGATCGTACACCGTTCAATATGGATAAGAAACCGGTCAAAGAAAGACGCGTATTGATGCCTTTAGCATGGGCATTATCATACCCTTCTACATGGAAACGAAAACTCAAAATAAACAAAGTCAATATGGAGGGTTTAGAAGCCCCGTATTTATTGCTTTGTACACACCACGCATTCATCGATTTTAAGGTCACAACAGTCGCGACATTTCCAAGACGATTGAACTGGGTAGTTGCCATTGATGGCTTCTTATTTGGTGAACTATTACTCCGTAGTGTAGGTGCGATTGCGAAACGTAAATTCATCAATGATCTTAAACTGATAAAACACATTAAATATGTTTTTGATGAATTAAAAGGCATCGTTGCGTTATACCCTGAAGCACGCTATTCATTGATAGGAACAACTGCAATCTTACCAGATTCATTAGGCAAACTTTGTAAAATGCTCAATGTCCCAGTGGTCGTGCTTAACATGCATGGCAATTTCTTAACCCAACCACAATGGAATCTAGAGATGCGCAAGGTCCCTCTATCAGCCGATATGACTCAAATCATTGAACAACATGAACTTGAAAAATTATCGATTGACGAAATCAATGAACGCATTCGTAAAGCGTTCCAATATGACGAATATAAGTGGCAAAAAGATAACAAGATTAAGATTGACTTTAAGGATCGTATGAAAAACATTCATAAGGTTTTATACCAATGCCCAAGTTGCTTAACGGAACATCGAATGAACAGTGCTGAAAACCGCATTTGGTGCGAAGCATGTGGGAAAACCTATGAACAAGATGAGTATGGTGTTTTAAAAGCTACTTCAGGGGAAACTGAGTTTCCACATATTCCAGACTGGTATGAATTTGAACGTGAACAAGTTAAAAAACAAATCCTCGAAGGTACCTATCATGTCGAAGATGAAGTCCGCATTGAAGCCTTACCAAACGCGAAAGGTTTCCATGTCCTTGGGGATGGTAAAATGATTCATGACAACCATGGATTCTGGGTGACGGGTTATTTTGACCCGAACTTCGATTTAACCCGTGAACCTCTATCGCTGTATGGATTACACATCGAATACGATTATAAAGGCAGAGGGGATGCTATTGATATCTCAAGTACCGATAACTCCTATTGGATTTTCCCAAAAACCAAAAAAGACATTATTACCAAACTCCATTTTGGTGTTGAAGAACTCTATAAACTTGCAAAGAAAAAGGGCTAAATTGATAGCCCTTGTTTTTTTGATTTGAATACGGTTGGGAAGAACAATAATAGGATAAGAATAATCCCGACTAAAGACATGACACCTAAGTAAGCTACATAACTATACTGTTCGATGACAAATTGGAATGGACTACCATTACCATAATGTAACAACATATAATCTGTATCTAAAATGAAGTTTAGTGTGTTTGAAAAGGCTGCGGACAGTAATAACACGACCAACGCTTTAGAAAAATCCATAAACCTTGGTTGATACTTTTTGGATAAAACCATATAGACTGAGAAGAATATCATATTACCGTGGTAGATAAAACTGTGGAATGGTAAAACTTCAGTCACTGGGAACCAAGTATCTGACCCACCCAAAACGTTTGATGGGTATAATAGCACTAGTAATCCAGCGAGTAACCCGACAGCATACGTAAAGGGCGTCATAAATTTCGCAAACTTGCCCTTACCAAACGCAACAATCGGCATCACATACAGTGAAAAACTGCACAAGTTAAATGGATACATATAAGCACCGACACTGCCATCGGTGGCAATGGTGTACGTATATTTAAATAATTCAAGAGCAATTAGGAACAGTGCACTCATTTTTAGAATAACGCTGCGATTGACATTTTTTCGTGTAGCTAAAAACAAGCATAAAAGGATGAAAATGACGGTTACAAGCGAACCAGAAATGTGTTTCATTCCGAAAACTTCGGGTGTTAGAATCATGTTGGATTTACCTCTATTCATCCTATATGATACAGGATAACTAAATTAATTTCAACATTATAGATAAAAGCGTTTTATTTCGATTATTGTGTAAAAAAAATACGTAAATTGTCGGATTATGATATAATTATAAAGGCTTTAAGAAAGAAGTGATTTTATGGAAATTAGAAACGTTGCAATCATCGCCCACGTAGACCACGGCAAGACGACTCTCGTCGATGAATTGTTAAAACAATCCGAGAGAAGAAATGCCCACGAAATGATCCAAGAGCGAGCAATGGACTCCAATGACATTGAAAGAGAACGCGGGATTACCATTTTAGCTAAGAATACCGCGATTGAATATAAAGGTTACCGAATCAACATCTTAGATACCCCAGGTCACGCCGACTTTGGTGGTGAAGTTGAACGTATTATGAACATGGTGGACGCGGTTGTCCTTGTCGTAGACGCCTATGAAGGTGCGATGCCACAAACCCGATTTGTTCTCAAAAAAGCGCTCGAAGCGAAACTCAAACCCATCGTGGTTATCAACAAAATTGACCGTGCTTTTGCTAGACCGTTAGAAGCAGTTAATGAAGTATTAGACCTATTTATTGAACTAAACGCAGATGAATCTCAATTAGATTTCCCAATTGTGTATGCTTCAGGTATAAAAGGTTTGGCTTCTTTTGATCATGAATTTAAAGATGCGAAAAACATGATGCCACTACTTGATACCATCATTAAGTATGTACCAGCACCTGCTCAAGAAAGAAATAAACCATTACAATTCCAACCAGCGCTACTCGACTATAATGATTATGTTGGTAGAATTGGTATTGGTAAAATTTATCAAGGTACAATCAGAGTGAACCAAAACGTATCCTGTATGCGTTTAGATGGCACGATTAAACCGTTCAGAATTCAAAAACTATTCTCCTTTTTAGGGTTAAATCGTATCGAAGTAGAAGAAGCGTTTGCAGGCGACATCGTCGCGATTGCAGGGCTTACCGATATTAACGTCGGAGAAACCGTGTGTGAACTAGGCAGCGAAGTTGCGTTACCCATTTTACACATCGATGAACCAACTGTTCAAATGACTTTTGGAACGAACACCAGCCCATTTGCTGGTAAAGAAGGTAAATTCGTCACAGCTTCTAAGATTGAAGAACGCTTATACAAAGAAACTCAAAAAGACGTTTCATTACGTGTTGAAAGATTATCTACTAAAGAAGAATGGATTGTTTCAGGTCGTGGTGAATTACACTTAGGAATCTTGATTGAAAACATGCGTCGTGAAGGCTATGAATTCCAAGTTTCTAGACCTCAAGTTATCGTTCAAGAAATTAATGGTGTCAAAAACGAACCGTATGAATTCGTTCAAGTCGACTGCCCAGTGGATGTCGTTGGAACCGTTATTGAAATGCTAGGTGCGAGAAAAGGGATTATGGGAACGATGACCAGTCATCAAAACCAAACCAGATTAACCTACATCATGCCAAGCCGTGGACTCATCGGATTCATGACAGACTTTATGACAGCAACCCGTGGGTATGGTATTTTAAACCACTCTTATCTAGAATATCGTCCAATTGAGCATATCGATGTAGGTAACCGTACAACAGGAGCTCTAGTCTCTTTAAATGAAGGTATGACTACAGCTTACGCAATTGGCCGTCTCGAAGACCGCGGTACGATGTTCCTAGAACCTCGTGCAAACGTCTATGAAGGGATGATTGTTGGGGTAGCGAATAAAGAATTTGACTTAGCTGTCAACGTCACTCAAGAAAAACAATTAACCAACATGAGAAGTGCTTCGAAAGATACGACTGTTGTCTTAAAACGTCCTAGAGAAATGTCCCTTGAAGCCTGCTTAGAATTTATCAATGATGATGAACTACTCGAAGTAACTCCAAAATCCATTCGTTTGAGAAAACGTATTTTAAGAACCAACGAACGTAAAAAGTTTGACAACTATAAATAAAAATCGATATCAAGGCCATTTGGCTTTGATATTTTTTTTGATTTTAAGGATTTTGTATCTTTATAGATACAGGTGAAAAATGTTATACTAGTCATAATGAAGAGGAGAATGTAACCATGATTGCTATTGGCAGTGACCACGCAGGCTATGAGTTAAAACAACAACTCATCGCTTATTTTAAAGAAAAACAACTCTCGTATCAAGATTTTGGTACGGATGGACTAGCTTCTGTAGATTATCCTGATTATGGTATTAAAGTGGGTGAAGCAGTTGCTACAGGCAAGTATGAATTTGGTATTGTCATTTGCGGTACTGGTATTGGAATTTCAATCTCTGCGAATAAAGTAAAAGGCATTCGCGCCGCTTTAATCTATGATGAAAACACAGCCCGTTTAGCTAAAATGCATAATAACGCAAACGTCATAGCATTAGGTGGCAGAACACATTCATTTGAATTGGCTGTCAAACTTGTAGAAACTTT
The DNA here is from genome assembly GCA_964641335.1 of uncultured Paracholeplasma sp. Taxonomy (GTDB): domain Bacteria; phylum Bacillota_I; class Bacilli_A; order Acholeplasmatales; family UBA5453; genus Paracholeplasma. The sequence goes on along the minus strand of CAZXLG010000057.1, from coordinate 3,738 downwards.
TAGAAACGAAACCTATGAACTTAGACATCAAAAACGTCTAGATAAATTAGCAATTTACGAAAAGGAGCACTACAAATGAGCAAAGTTGTCGTATTAAAACACCCACTAATTGATCACAAAATGGCTAAGATTCGCGATAAAGCCACAGAAACGAAGCAATTTAGAGAAACCGTCTCAGAAATCGGGATGTTGGTTACTTATGAAATCACCCGTGATTTTGAAACCATTCCTAAACAAGTAGAAACCCCAATTACCACGACCACAGCCTATGTCCTTAAAAAACCAGTTGTAATCGTACCGATTTTAAGAGCTGGTTTAGGCATGGTTGAAGGGATTCATAACATCATTCCTAGTGCCCGTATCGGACATGTCGGTGTTTATCGTGATGAAGTCACATTAGAACCTCACGAATATTTTGCGAAATTTCCAACAGATATTGCAGATTCTGCTGTGCTCGTTGTTGACCCTATGCTCGCGACAGGGGGTAGTGCTTCTGCAGCCATAACGATGGTAAAAAGAAGAGGCGCTACCGATATTCGTTTTGTTGGATTAGTCGGTTGTCCTGAAGGTGTCAAGCGTCTTCAAAAAGACCATCCAGATGTCGATATATATCTTGCAGCGATGGATGAAAGATTGAATGAAAAAGGCTACATCGTTCCTGGCTTAGGCGACTGTGGCGACCGCTTATTTGGTACAAAATAATGTTATCCAATGTCGTGTATTTTATCACATTCATCGTATCCTCATTTTGGATCATTGAAGTGTTAAAAAAAAGCCAATTTGAGAAGGCATTTAAGCCGAACTCAATTTGGCATATACGTTCATTTTATATCATTGTTTCACTGATTGGAGCCCATCTTCTCGCATCCATGGTTGAACGTATTTTTAATCTATTTTAGGAATTTTCACATCCACCATCCCAAGATGAATCATCGGGACTTGGTGATAATGTGATTTTAATGATTCGTACGAGATTTCGTTCAATACGATATTAAGTTCGATTGTTTCACCAAAGGATTTATCCAAAATCGTGATGGTGTCCTTGTTTTGATAGACAAAACTGTCAAACAAAGCGTATGGTAGATTCAATCTAATGAACGGTTTTTTCACTAAACGATACAGTTTGGCTTCATTTACTACCGAAACTGCACTGTTTGTGTAAGCTCTCGTTAAACCTCCAGCACCTAGTTTAATTCCGCCAAAGTATCGGGTAACGATACATAAAACATCGGTTAATTCATGATGTTTTAAAACCTCTAAAATGGGAATCCCTGCGGTTTTCGCTGGTTCCTTATCGTCACTCGATTTAACCTCTTTACCCTCATGGATAATGTAGGCATAACAATGATGATTCGCATCACGATACTGTTGTCTTACTGAAACCAGCATAGCCTGTGCTTCTTCAATAGAATGAACAGGATATAATTGGCCGATAAAACGTGATTTATCGATGACTATTTCCGATTTGACAGTAGCTTCTATATAATACATTGACTCACCTCATAACGGTAGGTAATCTTATGAAAAAAAGATTTAGACATGTTTTATTATACACGCTTTTAAGACCGTTTTTCAGAATTTTTATATGGTTTAGATTTAGATTCATCGGGAAAAAATACAAAGGCCCAGTCAAAGGACCTTATTTAATCTTGGGCAATCATACCATCAATATGGACCCATTCCTCGTAGCTTTAAGTTTTAGAGAACCGATTTATTATGTGGCTTCTGATATGTTATTCTCAATTCCAGTCATATCCAAAATCATTAGCTATTTGGTTCAACCCATCTCTAAATCGAAGTATAAAGCCGATACTGAAACAGTCAAAAACATGATTAAAGTGGCGAGATCTGGCGGTTCTATTGGAATTTTCCCAGAGGGTAATCGCACCTTCTCCGGCCGAATTATGTACATGCCCTATTCGATTTCAAAACTCATTAAGCTATTAAAATTGCCTGTGTTATTTTATAGATTAGAAGGTGGATATCTCACCCAACCACGCTGGTCTGTACATAACAGAAGAGGTAAAATGCGGGGTTATGTTAAGACCACATGGACATACGACGAATATAAAGATTTGTCAAATGATGAAATCTATCAGTTTGTGGTTAAAGAACTCTCAGTCAATGATTTTGATATGCAAAAAGAACAACCCAGAAGATTCCGCGGTAAACACTACGCTGAATATATTGAAAGAGCCTTCTTCGTTTCACCGGAAACCGATAAAATAGGAACGATCTATTCAGATAAAGATGATATTTTTGAAAAGGGTTCAGACCTACACTATCGAATGAATGCGTATGGCCTGATTGAAAATATCGGTCCAACCAAACACTATGAAAATACAATTTTGTGGTATGACCATCAAGTGAAAGTGGTTGACCAAATTGTCGAATCAACCATCGATACAGCGCTATTCGAAGAAGAAGCGAAAGTCTTTGAATTAAAGAAACGAAAACAAATTCCGCTATCGGATACCCATATGGTGTTATATAGAGACAAGTTTACCTTCACAGTCAATGGTGAAATTCAAACCTGGCTTTATAAGGACATTTTACCAGCGGTACAATACTCACATACACTCGTTGTGTACCATAAAGAACTCGAAAAGACCTATTTCTTTATCGGGGATGAACGATTCAACGCATTAAAATATGTTATGTTTGCGAAAAGCTATCAAAGGAGGGTCTTGAACTATGATTCAGAACTATGAGTCTTTTGCTACCTGGAGTGCCATTATTTATTTTCTAATACTATCTGTCTTACTCTTATTTGGAAATGTCATTAGACGTAAAATTCCCCTATTCAAAAAGTCGCTTTTACCGACCTCGGTCATTGCAGGTCTTTTAGGGTTAGTGATTAAAGAATTGATTTTTAGACCCTTAGCAATTTCAGGAACAATACCCGTTGATTTTGTGGATAAATTCAATACTTTCTTGAATTTAGTCACTTATCATACCTTAGCATTAGGATTCATCGCGATGGGGTTAAAAGTGAATGAAAAAACCGAAATTAAAACCAATCGTGCACATAGTTACTACAATGGTATGGTCATCGTTTCCACCTATCTTTTACAAGGGATTATTGGGATAGCTTTAACGTTACTATTTGCTTATACATTTATGCCGGTATTTAAAACGGGGCCAGGGTTAGCCACAGGTATTTTATTACCATTCGGTTATGGTCAAGGTCCAGGGCAAGCGAATAACTTTGGGATTATTTATGAACAATTTGATCCAAATGGATTTGTGGGTGCTCAATCCTATGGTTTAGCGATGGCATCTATGGGATTCATTTGGGCAGCCATTGGAGGCGTCTTTTATTTAAACAAAGTTCAAAAGAAACGTGTGACTGGTGAAGACTTTGAATCAAGTATGACTTCGATTCAAGAAATTAGTGCTCCGGATGAAATCCCCGTGGCTGAGTCGATTGATAAACTCACAGTTCAAATTGCTTTAATCGTATCGGTGTATGGGGTTACTCTACTCACGATGTTTGGATTATCTAAATTAGTCGCACTCAATGAAACGACTTACCGTATGCTCAATTCTCTTATTTGGGGATTCAACTTCATCTTTGGTATGGTACTCGCATTATTATCGAAGAAACTATTTGTATTCCTACGTAAAACAGGCTTGATGACAAGACAATACCCGAATAATTTTATGTTAAACCGTATTGCAGGGGTTGTTTTTGATTTGATGGTCGTAGCCTCTATCACTGCGATCAACATGGAAGAC
>CAZXLG010000056.1:0-10009 GCA_964641335.1 uncultured Paracholeplasma sp. | reverse complement strand
CGCCTTCAGTAACGAAGTCACCGCCACCAGTTCTTGCTCTGAACCAGTTTTCTTGTAGAGCATGTCTCCAGCCCCATAGATAGTCTTCAGCGTTTAACACTTCATGACCAGCAGGCATACCGGATAAGTCTGTAGAAGGATGGTATTTCCAAGTTAGACCGTCTTTAACAGTGATTTGCCATACTTTAGCGTATGTCTTACCATTGATTACAGTTGGGTTAACTGGAACTGGTTCTGATGCTGCTAAGCTTGGTAAAATTTCATAACCAGTCTTAGTTTCATCAAAGAAGAAATCATATAATGCGCCAGTGAATAGATCGATGAAATCGCTAGTTGCGGAGTCGTCAGAAATCCATTGGTTTAATGTTGTTGGGTCTGTGTTGAATGAACCTCTCCAAGTATATTCGCCAGCATTACCCTTAGTAGTACCATACATGGTAACTGTAGAGTCATCTGCACTGAATTGTGAGAATGCTGTACCAAATCCAAGAACACCATTATATTGTTCTGTAAATAATTGTACTCTTTCTGAGTACATAACTCTTGTAGCACCAGTATATAGTGGAACACCGGCATACACGTTTTCGATTAGATATTCTTCTGCAGCTGCGAATAAGATTGCCTTATCTTCAGCAGGAAGTTTCGATAGGTCAACACCTGATAGATATTGTGCTAATGCAACATTTTCATCATCAAGTTCAGCAACAGTAACGGTACGTACAGCTGACGCAACCTTATCTTTACTGTCCTTAACTTCATATCTTACTGAATATGTGCCTGCAACATTAATATTGACGTTAGTAGTTTTAACGACAATCTTATCTGTCAAGTCTCCGTCTTCTTTATCGGTAGCAGTAACACCTTCAAGTGGATCAAACGCTACGTTGACATAAGTCGTCGCAGGTCCTACACCTGAGAATGTTGGAGCTTCGTTACCTGGTTGGCAGGCAACTAATGCAACAGCTACCAATACTAGTGTGATTACACCTAGTAATTTTTTCATATTCTCTCTCTCTCCTTTTATTCCCCTTGTTTAAGGGTTTTTATCATTATATCAAATCTATTTTCAAATTAAAACTGATATTTTTAAATTGTTTTATGAAAATATCATGAAAACGTTTTAATCGTGATAATTTAGCGGTTTTTCGATGATTTTGTACATTTTTTATCATCGTTTTGTCTAATTTATTTCAAATTAATCAATTTGATCTAAAATTTCGTTCAATTTGACGTTATCATAGATGAAGTCGATTTCTAATTCATAGTCTGGCGTAATACCAAATTCATTATTATTGTAGACATACGGATCTTCTTCAGTACCAGCACCTGTACGGTAAGCATTAATGTTATTCGATGACATCGTAAATGCTGTACCATTCGGTAATAGAATTGGGGTTATTGAACTAGCCCCACCACCGGAAGTTTTACCAATGATTGCACCTAGTTTATTTTCCTTGAAAATGGTTGCCATTGAGTTTGCAGCACTGAATGTCAGTGGTGAGGTTAAAAGCGACCATTCAAGGTTAGAATAATTCGGTACTCCAACAATCTTGACATAACTAGAGGATGAACCACCAGTATCACCATCAATAGACGATACTCTAAATGGTTGATCGGTAATAAATCCAACAACTCTATATAACGCACCAACGTTACCACCTGTATTCCATGTTAAGTCTAATAACACATTGGTGAGGTTTGGTTGTTCTCTTAAGACTTGATCCATAACAATTTCCATGTATACCGCACTGTCGCCTTCAACTAAATCTTTAATTGAGGCTGGTACTGCCCAAGCAACAGAGTATGAAGTCGGTACTTTATTCGCAACACCAACATAGAATAGTTGTCTATCTGTATCATAAGCTACACGAACCATATAGTTGACACTATTGATTGTTTTGGTGTAATAGCCATCCGCTTTAGACTCATCGGTAGTAGATTCAACTACTAGGGTGTAACCTGCAGAGACTAACGCTGCTTTATAAGTAGTTACATCCGAAGCACTTAAACCTTTGACTAATACTTCAGCAACATTCGTGGTTTCATCACTGCTGTTATAGAAGAAATACTTAGACCCACCATTGAAGGCAGGAACCACGTTCGAAGCTTCTAAGATACTAGATAATAATGCATCATCAAATGTTGCACTTTCTTCGATATCAGAGGTTTGGAATCCGTCTAATATAACAACAGCGGATGTTGGGTTAACAAACCAATAATCTGGTCTATTTGGTGAAGAAGCTGCCCATGCATTTGCAGCGATATCGCCTCTACCCCATTTTGCTTCAATCGCATCATCGACATCGATAAAGCCATCGTAGTACCACTTGGTAAAACGAGAACCATACGCTGTTAATGAGTTGACTGCAGGACCAGTCCAAGATGTTTTATTGAAATACGATGGATACCCATAGCTGGTATGAGGTTCATCAATATCTTTAAGTAAAACAGACGCTAATGCATTATCGAAATCTTCAGCATCATCGGTAACTAGTTTGTTTCTTCTTTCATATAAAAGATCATAATAGGTTTCAACACCCATGATTTCTTTCAATCCATAGAAGTAATCCAAATTGAATGCTAACATGGAGAAGGTATGAACGAGTAAATCCGCAGGGATATCTTCATCGTTCATCGAGCTGGTTTTGATTGCACGATATTCTGCCGTTCCTTGTTCAGGTGTGCCATAAATACCATGTAAACCATCCGTATTATAATACACGTTATAATAGCTTGAACCGGCAAATAATTGGTTCACGATATAGTATGGTAATAGGATTTCACCTTCATATATCGCCATATCAAGGTTGTATAAATCTAGATCATAAACGACATCTGAGCCTTCATAAAAATGAGCATCTGGATTATCATTATCATATTCAATATGACGACCATAGTTGGTTGCAGTGGAATAGATATAAGCCCAATAGAATCCTGGATCATTTGTTCTAATTTCATTCGTAGCTGCATCCACGGTAAGTCTTAAATCATACACTTCATCGGTATCTTCATCGATATACTGATAGTAGATTTCTAATGAATCTGTATCTTCAGTAATTTCAAAGTCGACTTCAGGATCCACAAATCCAGTGAGTAATTCTAGGAATGTTAATACACCGATATAAGGTACTGATCCATCTTCTTCAAAGAATAGTTCTACATCAGCGTCTGCCACTTCGTATTCAGTGGTATGGTTTTCGAAAGGTACTGTTCTTGAATTCGTAATCACAACTTCATTGTCTTTGCTTAAATCCACGTTGAAATCTCTAGTAATGGTTTGACCATTTAATGTGAATTTCCCTGTGACTACTGCATCAGTCGTGGTGTTGTCATTGTAGTTGATTGGCAAAACAAATCCTGTGGTGGTCACATAATTTGATGTCGTAGACCAGACAATGGTACTACGGTTGACTTTACCACGGGTTGGTAAGTTCAATTGATATGGGCTTACCACTAAATTATCGGAGACATTTTGAATATCTGCTTCAATAAGTGCTGTGTTATTGACCACAGCTTCCCATAAAGCATTGATGGTGATATCTTCAGTAATTGGGGTTGTAAAATCAAATGCAACACCTGAGTCTGTCACATACCAGCGGACGAATGAAAATCCTTCTTTGACTGGGTCTTCAGGTTCTAAAGCGAGTTTCCCTTCTTCAATGGTTTGAGCTGCAACAGCCGATCCACCATCGACATTAAAGGTCACTGTAAAAGTTTCTTTGACTGCGGGTTGGCAACCAACAATCAGTAAGCTAACTAGTAGTAATATGTACACGCTAAATAGCTTTTTTAGACCAAAATTGGCTAATTTCATAAGACACCTCTTTTCGTTAATTATTCTTATTTTATAACTTTTTACAGTAATGTCAAGATATTTAATGGTTTTGAATGAAAGATTTTCATTAATTCAAATGGTATTTAAGTTCGTAGAACAGCCATATATATAATAATACGCGTATGAAGAAAAAAACGGATGGGTTTTAATCATCCGTTTTTCAGTATTATTCTTGTTTGGAGTAATCCATTGCTTTGTAGCGTTGATACATTGCCCAACGTGCTTTAGCATCTGCTAAGTTTTGTGCAAGTAATTCTGCTGCGTGGTCTGGATTGATTTGTGATAATTGTGCATAACGCGCTTCAGATAATAAGTAGTCTTGATACTTGTCCCAGACAGGTGGCTTAGAATCGATTTGTAATGGATTCTTACCTTGTTCTGCCAATCTTGGGTCATATCTGAATGTTGGCCAGTATCCGCATTCTGTTGCAAGCTTAGCTTGTGAAGCAGATTGTGTTAAGCCACCTTTAATACCATGTTCAATACATGGAGAGTAAGCGATGACTAAGGATGGTCCTGGATAAGATTCAGCTTCTTTAAGTGTCTTGATGACTTGTGCAGGTGAAGCCCCGTGTGAGATTTGTGCAACGTAGACATGACCATAAGCCATTGCCATAGCAGCTAAGTCTTTCTTCTTAGTCTTCTTACCGGATGCTGTAAATTTCGCAATCGAAGCAGACGGTGCAGATTTAGAAGATTGACCACCGGTGTTGGAGTATACTTCAGTATCTAGAACGAGGATGTTGACATCTTCATTGTTCGCAATAACGTGGTCAATACCACCATAACCGATATCATATGCCCAACCGTCACCACCCATAATCCATTGGCTAACACGAACGAAGTAATCTTTGAGGCTTAATAGTTCTTTTGCATAGCCTTCATTGACTTTCGCAAGTTCAGCTTCTAGTTTAGGTGCTAGGTTTTGAGTATATTCGCCTTCAGCTCTGTGTTCTAACCATTCTTTAGCTAGACCTTGTAAGGTTTCAGGCATTTCATTTAAATGATCCACGAATAAAGTTTGGATACGATCTCTCATGGTTTCATAAGCGATTCTCATACCGAAACCGAATTCAGCGTTATCTTCAAATAGGGAGTTTGCCCATGCTGGTCCTCTACCGTTTGGTAATGTGGTATAAGGGGTTGCAGGGTAGGATGCACCATAAATCGAGGTACAACCTGTTGCGTTCGCAAGAATCATGCGTTCGCCGAATAATTGAGTGATGGCTTTGATGTATGGTGTTTCACCACAACCAGCGCACGCACCAGAGAATTCGAATAATGGTTTGTTGAAGTTGACGTTCTTGACGTTATCATTACCAATATTCTTATAAGTGACTTCATTGAAGAAGTAGTCAGCAATTTGTTGTGATCCAGCCGCTAATTCAGGTCCGATTGGAGTCATGAATAACGCTTTACCTGGAGCAGGACATACTTGGACGCAGACGCCACATTCAGTACAGTCTAAAGTAGAAACTTGGATGGTGTACTTGTATTGGTCTAAGCCTTTACCCTTACCAGGAATCATCTTAGAACCAGCAGGTGCTTTTTCAGCTTCTTCTGGTGTAGCCAAGAATGCGCGGATAACCGCATGTGGACATGCGAATACGCATTGGTTACATTGGATACAGTTTTCTTCTTTCCAACCTGGAACGAAGTTTGCGATACCACGTTTTTCATACGCAGCCGCACCGTTATCCATATGGCCATCTTCATAGCCTAAGAATGCAGATACTGGAAGTGAGTCCCCTTCAATCGCGTTCACGATGTCAGCGATATTCTTAACGAAGGATGGACGGTTGTCTTTTTCAACAGTTTCATCTTCTAAGAATGCCCATTCAGGTTTAACTTCGACTTCAACTAAGTGCTTGTAACCAGCTTCGATCGCTGCATAGTTCATTTCAAGAATCGCATCACCCTTACGTCCGTAAGATTTTTCAGCGTATTTCTTCATGTATTTTTCTGCAGTTTCGAAAGGCATGATTTGTTCAACTAACTTGAGTTGAGCACTTTGCATGATGGTGTTAATACGTCTGCCTAAGCCGATTTCATACGCTAGGTCAACCGCATTAATGATAAAGAATTTAGCTGCCTTTTGAGCCAATTGACGTTTAACCTTATTAGGTAAGAACGCTTCGATTTGGTCTTTAGGTACTTGAGTATTTAATAGGAATTTACCACCTTGTCTTAAACCTTTGATCATATCGTATTTAGCTAGATAAGTATCAGCTGAACAGGATACGAAATGTGGGTTGTTAACGAGGTAAGTTGAGCGAATTGGATGTGGGCTGAAACGTAAATGCATACGTGTAACACCACCGGCTTTTTTGGAGTCATAAGCCGCATACGCTTGAGAGTTTAACTTCGTGTTATCACCAATGATTTTAACGATGTTCTTAGAAGCACCTACGGTACCATCTGAACCCAATCCGAAGAATAACATTTCTAAAGTATCTTTGTCTGTAACGTCGATTTGTTCAGAAATATCAATGGATGTGAATGTAACGTCATCGTTAATACCCACAGTGAAGTGGTCTTTTTGTTCGCCAGCTAAGTTTTTGTAAACCGCATTGATCATTGAAGGGGTTGTATCTTTAGAAGATAGACCATAGATACCACCAATGATGACTGGTTGGTTAGGTTTGCCATAGAACATATTCTTAACATCTAGGAATAGAGGTTCGCCAGTGCTACCTGGTTCAATGGTTCTGTCTAAGACAGCAATTCTCTTCACAGATTTAGGCATGACATCAAAGAAATATTTTTCTGAGAATGGTCTAAATAGGTGAACGGATAAGATACCAACTTTTTTGCCATGACGGTTTAAGTAGTCAATAGCTTCTTTCGCAGTTTCAATGACAGAACCCATCGCAACGATGATGTCGGTTGCTTCTGGATCACCATAGTAATTGAACGGTGCATAATGTCTACCAGTGACTTTGTTTATTTCTTGCATGTATTCATTGACAATGTCAGGAATAGCTGCGTATTTGGATGCTTGTAATGTACGAGTTTGGAAATAAACGTCGTCATTTTGTGCAGTACCACGTGATTTTGGATGAGCTGGGTTTAAAGCGCCGGCTCTAAATTTAGCTAAAGCTTCTCTATCGACAAGTTTTGCTAATACATCGTAGTCTAAGACTTCAATGGTGTTAACTTCATGAGAAGTTCTGAAACCGTCAAAGAAATGAATGAATGGTACGGTTCCCTTAATAGCAGATAAGTGAGCAATACCCCCTAAATCCATAACTTCTTGAACAGAGTTAGAAGCTAACATAGCCCAACCTGTTTGTCTTGCGGCCATCACGTCTTGATGGTCACCGAAAATGGATAATGCTTGTGCTGCAAGTGCTCTTGCGGCAACATGGATAACCCCTGGTAACAATTGACCAGCGATTTTGTACATGTTAGGTAACTTTAATAGTAACCCTTGAGATGCAGTAAATGATGTAGTCAGTAAACCCATTTGTAATGAGCCGTGAACGGTGCTCACTGCGCCGGCTTCACTTTGCATTTCAACGACTTTTACTGGCATACCAAAAATGTTTTTCTTGCCTTGAGATGCCCATAAGTCGACGTTTTGTCCAATTGGTGTTGATGGTGTAATTGGATAAATACCCGCAACTTCGGTTAACGCATATGCCACATAAGCAGAGGCTTCTGCGCCATCCATTGACTTAATAACTTTCTTATTATCAGCCATTTTATCCTCCTGATTTCTTATTCTTTTAGAATAACCTGCGTATTGATTATAACGTATATTGAATGGTAAATCAACCTACTAAAAACCAATAATGTGAAAATTTTTACATCTTAGAGTAATTCTAATCTAGCCCTTTATGTAGGCTAAAACCGAATCAGCGTTGGTTTTGGCCGAAGCACGCTTGAAAACTTTTTCAATAAAACCTTTTTCATCTAAAATAAATGTTGATCGGATAATCCCAACGACGATTTTTCCATATAGATTCTTCTCGCCATATGACCCAAAATAAGACGCTACTTTATGGTCTGGGTCACTGAGTAAGGTGAATGGTAATCCATATTTAGTTTGAAAGGCTTGGTGTGATTCGACAGTATCAGGACTAATACCTAATAACACAACATTGTAGTTTTTAAGTTCATCATTCACGACTTTAAATGCACAAGCTTGTTCTGTACAACCCGGTGAATCATCTTCAGGATAAAAATAAATGACAACTTTCTTCCCCTTATAATCGGATAGTTTATGCGAATGACCTAACCCATCTATTAAGGTAAAATCTTTAACTTTTGTGCCTACATCTAACATAATAATCTCCTATTTGACTAATAATCTTAAACTATTTAATATAACCAAAATGGTTGATCCTTCATGGAAAATAACCCCTAAAGGCAGTAATACAATACCGAACACATTGGATAATAACAATAAGGTAATGACTGACACTGAAAAAATGATATTTTGTTTAGCAATCTTTTTCATACGTTTCGCTAAATCGATTGATTTTTCGATGTTTTCGATGTTGTTATTCATAAATACGATATCTGCTGTTTCAAGTGAAACGTCGGTACCTGACCCCATCGCAACCCCAATATCTGCAGCCGCTAATGCCGGTGCATCATTGATACCATCGCCAACCATCATGACTTTCTTACCCGATTTTTTCAATGATTCTACATGTTTCAATTTATCTTCAGGTAACAGCTCGCTTAACACATAAGCTATACCCGCTTCTTTTGCAATAGAACCTGCGGTATAACGATTATCCCCTGTCATTAAAATCGGTCTGATTTCATGAGCCTTCAATGACTCAATGGCTTCTTTCACTCTCGGACGGATTTGGTCCATCAATGAGATGTACCCAATTAACACTTGATCCTTCGAAACTAAAATGGTTGTATATCCACTCTTATGGGCTTGATCGACTTTTTGTTTTAAGTCTTCGCTCATCTGAACATCAAATTTACCCACTTGATAAAGATGACCTTGATAGGTACCTTCAATCCCTTTGCCTGGGGTTTCTTTTGATTCAATACTAATCTCATCCGTACCACTTAAGTAACTCACAACTGCTTTCGCAAGTGGGTGTGTGGATTGTTTTTCTAAGGCATATATAACTTTACATACATCTTCGTGTTCATCAATCGAACAATAGATGTCTTTGACTTCAGGTTTACCTTCTGTAATCGTTCCTGTTTTATCCAATAAGACTGCATCAATCGTTGACAAGGTTTCTAAGTGTTTGCCACCTTTAATTAAAATCCCCTTACGTGAAGCATTTGATAAGGATGATAACACTGCAGGTGATACACTCGCGACAAGCGCACATGGGGAACCCACGACTAATACGACAATCCCACGATAAAACGCGACATCTTGTGTCCACCATCCGAACAGTGGTGGTACCACCATGGTTAAAATGGATAGTGCGATGACGACATAAACATACCAGCGTTCGAATTGTTCAATAAAACTTTGAGTTTCCGTCTTATTATCGTGCGCTGTTTCGACGAAATCAATGATTTTTTGAACCATCGAATCTTTCATATCTTTGGTGACTTTTACTTTGATTAAAGCAGATTCATTGAGTGTACCACTGAATACATTATCCCCAATCTTTTTGTCAACAGGTATAAATTCACCTGTAATCATCGACTCATTGATTGCCGTATTACCAAATACAATCACACCATCTGCTGGTATGGATGATCCTACCTTCACGATGACAGTATCACCAATGTTTAATTCACTTACTTTCACAACCACTTCTTTACCATCTTTTTCTAAAATGGCTTCTTCGGGTGCTAAACTTAATAGACTTGTGAATGCTTTCTCGCTTTTTGAAGTTGCGTAGTCTTCAAGTAGACCAGATAAAGCGAAAATAAAAATGAGGATTGCGCCTTCTGCATAATTCTTTAGGATAAATGCCCCTAATGCTGCGACAATCATTAAAAATTCTACGTTTAGTGCTTTGTTTTCAATGGTTTTAATGACCCCTTCTTTGGCTTTATAAAAACCACCAAATAAAAATGATAAACCAAATAATACCATTTCAACTGTACTACCAACCCACGAACCAAATATTAAAGTAAATACTATAAGGACAATCGCGATCACAGTAAATGTAGTCTCGATGGTTAAATTGTTTTTCTTATTCATAAAATGACCTCCACTGCAATAAGTATAACATACAA
>CAZXLG010000055.1:0-10233 GCA_964641335.1 uncultured Paracholeplasma sp. | reverse complement strand
TTGTTTTTAGTCTATTTGTGTTATAATTAGCAACAAGGAGAGTTAAAAATATGCCAAAATTATCATTATTAGAAAAATATGCCAAACTCGCTTGCCGAGTGGGTGTGAATGTTCAAAAAGATCAACTCGTGGTCGTTAGAGCAACCACCGAAACCAAAGAATTAACCCGTTTGATAGTTAAAGAAGCCTATGAATGTGGCGCGAAGAAAGTCATCGTTCAATGGAGTGATGAATACCTAACCCGTTTAGCGTATGATTATCAAAGTGTGGAAGTCTTAGAAGAAGTGCCTAATTATGTCGTTGAAACCAACAAATATTATGTCGATAATGGCGCATGCTTCTTAAACGTCATTTCCCCAGTGATTGGTGTGAATGAAGGCGTTGACGCTACTAAGATGGCTAAAGCTTTAACCAGCACTCAAAAAGCTCTACCATTCTTAAGAGAATACACCATGGGTAACAAAGGTCAATGGACCATTGTTGCTGCATCAAACCCAGTATGGGCAGAAGCGGTGTATCCTAATCTAAAAGGGGAAGAAGCGACTGAAGCTTTATGGAACGCAATTTTCAATGCGTGCCGTGTCTATGAAGATTCTGACCCAATTGAAAACTGGAACAAACATAATGCGGCTTTATCCAAACACAATAAAGTCTTGAATGACTTAAACTTTAAAGAACTTAGATTTAAAAACAGCCTTGGAACGGACCTAGTTGTTGGATTGGTTGAAAACCACTTGTGGTCAGGTGGCGGTGAACACGCAACTACTGGTGTCTACTTCAACCCAAATATCCCAACTGAAGAAACCTTTACGATGCCGCTTAAATGGGCAACTTCTGGTAAAGTGGTCGCAACCAAACCATTAAACTATCAAGGCACGTTAATTGAAGATTTCTACTTAATCTTTAAAGATGGCAAAGTCGTTGATTTTGATGCGAAAAAGGAAAAGAAAGCTTTAGAAGAATTACTCAATACCGATGAAAATGCGCGTTACATCGGTGAAATTGCGTTAATCAGCCATGACTCTCCAATTTCCAATACCAATTTATTATTCTTAAATACCCTTTATGATGAAAACGCATCTTGCCATATGGCACTTGGTAGAGCGTATCCAATGAATATTAAGAATGGTTTAAATACCCCAATTGAAGAACTTGAAAAGAAGGGTTATAACAAATCCTTAATCCATGTGGACTTCATGTTTGGGTCTAAAGACATGTCAATCGTCGGTGTTAAACACGATGGGTCTGAAGTAGTTGTCTTTAAAAACGGAAACTTTGTGATTTAATGAAAACCCTTCGGGGTTTTTTCTTTTTCTAGTATAATAAAGTTAGGAGTTGATATCGATGTTAGCCTATAAACGAATGAATATTGTCGTAAGTAAATTGGATTTGGTGAATAAAAATGTGAGTGGAACATATCAGCTCAATCACCACATCACGAGAAACACAGGTAAACTCGCTGATAATGTATTTTTTACAGAGCTGATCTTCATGGTAAAGGATACCTTAGATGTTCAATACCCATTAAATATCACCATCGCATTAAGGGGTGTTTTTGAATTTGAGAAAGTCTTAGAAGCCGATGTGATGGAATTCTTAAAGAAAGATGCAGTGCATATTTTATACCCTTATTTAAGAAGTACCGTGACCAATTTAACAACGACTGCGATGTTACCACCGCTATTCATCCCATTTGTCGATGCGTATCATTTATTTAAAGAAGATATCGCAAATTAAGAAACGTGAATTCGTTTCTTTTTTTGACATTTAGGGGTATTGGAGTATAATAAACGCGAGGTGTTTTTTTATGACTAAATTTAAGACTTATTTTGATATCTTTATCACATTCTTCAAGATTGGATTATTCACCTTTGGCGGTGGATATGCAATGATTGGGGTTATGCAAAAAGATATCGTTGAAAAGAAGAAATGGATTGATGAAGATACGATGTTAGAACTCATCACCATCAGTGAAGCAACCCCAGGACCCTTCGCCATCAATGGCGCAACCTATATTGGGTATCACAAAGCGAAATTCTTTGGATCTCTATTCGCAACCCTCGGTGTAGTTCTGCCTAGTTTTATGGTGATTTTATTGGTATCCCTGTTCTTAGAAGCATTCAATGATAGTATCATTGTTCAAAATGCGTTAAGAGGGATCAGTGCTGGTGTACCTGTGCTCATTTTCCACGCTCTATTCAAACTATCTAAAAAAGTGACCATCAACATCATTAACGGGTCATTGTTAGTGATTGCTTTTGTGGTGTCATTTTTTACAAACTTCAGTGTGGTGTTACTTTTAATTCTCACCGCCATCTTCGCTTTAATCTATACCTCGATTGAAAGGAGAGTGCGTGCGTAATGGGACTCTTAAAACTCTTCTTTATTTTCTTTAAAATCGGGTTATTCACCTTTGGTGGGGGTTACGCGATGATCCCACTCATCCGTCAAGAGATGATCTTAGGCGGGTATTTAACCATAGACCAAGTGAATCAGTTCATTGGGATTGCGGAATCGACCCCTGGGCCGTTTGCGGTCAATATGGCGACCTTTGCGGGATTCCACACCTTTGGTATTTGGGGTTCTGTGGTTGCGACCCTTGGCGTAGTTTTACCAAGCTTTATCATCATTATACTGATTGCGTATTTCTCGGATAAGTTTATTAAGACCAAACCAGTTCAAACCGTTTTGAAATTCCTTAAACCCGTTATTTTAGGCTTGATTCTATCGGCAGGACTATCGGTATTATTACATAGCATTTTGGGGGATTACTTTGTTGAAATTGAGTTTGATTTCATCGCTTTAATCATTTTTGCATTTGTTTTGGGTCTCTCATTTTTCAAAAAACTCACCCCAATTCACCTCGTCATCATCAGTGCGATTTTAGGGATGACCCTCTATTTATTATAAAACTATAACCTGAATATAAATTCATATTGATTTTGGTTGACTCTTCTAAAATAGTTAGATATAATGAACATGACAAAAAGACTTTTCATCGTGAAAGTCTTTTATCATGTTAGGATTAGGAGGCAAACATGAAATCTGATTTTAAATTTGCGAATCCAGGACCTCTTGGTTTACTTGGATTTGGGTTAACGACGATTTTGCTGAACCTCCACAACGCAGGCTTAATTCCACTGTCGATGGTCATCATCGGTATGGGTTTCGCTATGGGTGGGGTTGCACAAATCATCGCAGGTATTTTTGAATTGAAACAAGGGAACACCTTTGGTGGGACTGCATTCACAGCGTATGGCTTTTTCTGGATTAGCTTGGTTGCGATTTGGTACTTCCCAAAAGCGGGCTTTGAAGCGGATAAAGTATCGATGGGTTACTATTTATTAGTTTGGGGCTTATTTACAAGCTTCATGTTCATCGGTACATTGAAACATTCAAGAACGACTCAAGTGATCTTTGGATCCTTGGCTGTATTATTCTTTATGTTAGCACTTGGTGATTTTACAGGGATTGAACTTGTAACCACAATGGCTGGTTATATCGGTATATTCTGTGGATTCTCTGCATTCTATGGTGCAGTCGCACAAGTAGTCAACAACGAATTTGGTAAAACGGTATTTCCACTTTAATTCATAAACTCAGATGTCTATCATCTGGGTTTTTTCTTGTATAATAGAGTTTAGAGGTGAGAAGATGTTAAAACCCTACTTTATCTATTCATTCAAATTTGTGCTGTTATTATTCACATTTGCTTTTTCGATGTATGGTACCTTTTATAGCTATGTGGAATTTGGCTTAGGGAATATCCACTATTTCACCAATCAAAGTAACTTGATTGTTTTTCTTGCAACCTTCTTCATGATGTTTGGTTGGGACAAATCCATATGGTTTAAAAAGATTGCTTTAATTGCATTACTCGACATCATCTTAACAGGCTTAGTCTATAACATATTACTCAAAGATTTGGTTGTCGATTTTACTGAAACTCAATTCTTTATCATGCTCGTCACCCATACGATTGTTCCTTTGCTCTATACCGTTTTATACTTGGTGTTTGTGTTAGATAAACCGAGTTATAAAGATTTGTACATATTAATGATTCATCCCGGACTCTATTTTATTAGCGCTCAAGTCATAGGTCTATTCACACACTATTACCCCTATCCGTTTCTAAATCCGAATCAAGGGATTCTCATGTTACTCGTTCTCAACCTAGGCATTTTATTACATTTATTGGTTTTAGGCGGGTATGGGTTAATTGCTTTGAAACGCTATTTGAATGACGCTTTACAACTGAAAGCTTAATCGAATGTGTATCCCATTTTAGAAATGAAACCTCGTGAAAGCGGGGTTTTAATGTTATAATGGAAGAAAAAAAGAGGTGTTTTTTATGAGGAAACCATGGCTATACGATGAAAGACTCAAAAATCCAAACATGGGGCGCATTGTCTATCAAGTGATTGTTGACCGGTTTGTTCCGAGTCAAAATTTAGAAGGTAAACGTGAACTCTATGCTTACCCCAGAAGTTTAAAGACTTGGGATACTTTACCAAAAGGGGGCCATTTTATGGCGGATGCGAAATATTGGAGTCATGAACTTGAATTCTATGGTGGGGACCTAAAGAGCTTGATGAAAAAACTCGACTATTTAAAAGACCTCGATATCGATATGCTTTATCTAAATCCTATATTTGATTCCTTATCCAACCATAAATATGATGCATCTGAGTATTTAAAGATATCGGCTGAATATGGTGATTTGCCCGATTTAAAGGAACTGGCGAACCAACTGCACAACCAAGGTCAACGACTCATTTTAGATGGGGTGTTTAACCATATGGGTGTGCATTCACCTTATTTTCAAAGTGCGAAAGAAGAAGGTTCCCCTTATCGTGATTGGTTTTACTTTGGCGAACAATATCCCGATGGGGTTAGATTGTGGGCGGATGCGAAAAGCTTACCTGAACTCAATTTAGAAAATGAAGCCGTTAAAGACTATATTTTTAAAAAAGATAGTTCAGTGATTAAGAGTTATTTAGCGCTTGGTGTCGATGGTTTTAGACTCGATGTCGCCTTTGATATAGGTTATGATATCCTAAAAGAACTGACAAACCATGCCCATGAAGCGAAATCGAATTCACTCATTGTGGGTGAAACTTGGAACTACCCTAAGCGTTGGTTGAATGCGATGGATGGGGTGATGAATTTTACCCTAAGAGAACTCATATTCCATACCGTTGAAAATAGATTAAGTCCAAAAACCATCAATGATATGCTCGAAAAAATGGTTTCGGATTGTGGCATTGATGGGCTCCTTAAATCTTGGATCATCTTAGATAACCACGATACTGTAAGACTCAATCATCGCTTGAATTCAAAAGACCAAGCCCTCGCTGAGGTCATGCAATTTACATTCCCAGGATCACCTAATTTATATTACGGGTCCGAACTAGGGATGACTGGGGGAAATGACCCAGAAAACAGAGCGCCGATGCGCTGGGATTTAGTGAAAGAAACCTCCCCTAGATTACAATGGATTAAGAAACTCATTCAAATTCATAAACAAGAAAAAGCGTTGATGGTGGGGGATTACCTCCGTTTGATGTCTGAAAAACTCGTCGCCTATGAACGCTATACCGATGATGTCTCCGATACAGTACTTGTGCTCATCAATTCTTCAAATGAAGCTGTTGAAGACCACATCTTGGTCCCAGATTCTTCTTTGATGAATTTCTCGAAGTTCGAATCGATTTTAGGGAATGTAGAAGAAGTATCCTTAATTGCTGGATTACTTAAAGTGAAACTCGCTCCTAAATCGTATGTGCTATTAAAGCCAGTGACCAAACCAGAGAAGAGCTATACCCCGTATAAACGTGTTTAAATGAAAAAGAAGGTTGTCAAAAACCTTCTTTTTTTCTATTCAAATTGTAGCTCATCATTTTTCACTGTTAAGGTGTATGCTTGATGAGGTTGGATAAAGCCTTCAATGATCTTGGTGGCGATAAAGGTTTCTAGTTCCTTTTGAATGAAACGCTTAATGGGTCTCGCACCATACTCCAATGAATACCCATTTTTTAGAATATATTTCTTTAAGTCTTCTGTGAATAAAATCTTGATATCACGGTCATTTAAGCGTCTTTGTAAGTCATTCAATAACTTATCAACAATCTTCACTTGAACATTGAATCCAAGTGGGTTAAAGATGATGATTTCATCGATACGGTTTAAGAATTCTGGTTTAAAGGTTTGTTTGACTAAGGTCATGACCTCATCTTTACCTTTATCTAAATCTTTAAGTAAGAATTCACTACCTAAGTTTGAGGTCATAATGATGATGGTATTTTTAAAGTCTATGGTTCGACCTTGGTTATCGGTCAAGCGACCATCATCCAAGATTTGTAAGAGGATGTTAAAGACTTCAGGGTGGGCTTTTTCAATTTCATCGAATAAAACGATGGAGTAAGGTTTACGTCTAACCGCTTCAGTGAGTTGTCCCCCTTCATCGTAACCGACATACCCAGGAGGTGCACCAACCAAACGCGAGACACTATGTCTTTCCATATATTCAGACATATCGATTCTGACGATATGAGACTCATCGTCAAAAAGATTTTCAGCCAAGCTTCTCGCAACCTCGGTTTTACCAACCCCGGTTGGACCTAAGAACATGAATGAACCAATTGGTTTGGTTGCGTCTTTGATGCCAGCACGTTGTCTAATGATTGCGTCGGTGATGAGTTTTAAAGCGTGGTCTTGACCAATGACTCTTTGTGACATCTGATCTTTTAAGTGAAGAAGTTTTTCACGGTCTGCTTGAACAAGTTTTTCAACCGGGATGTGAGTCCATTTCGAAATGATTTCAGCGATATTATCTTCACTGACCACTTCAGAAATCATGCGTTCTTGAGTGTTAGAAGTCTTTTCTTCAATTTTCTTTTCGAGTTTTGGAATCTTCGAATATTGGAGTTCCGCAGCCGTACTATAATCAGATTGATTAAAAGCGTTTTGAAGTTGATTCTTTAGGTTTTCTAAGTCTTGTTTCAATTGTTTAACTTCTTGAAGTTCTGATTTTTCTTTTTCCCATTGAGTCTTATATTTCTTTTCGATATCACGTTGTTCAATGAGTTCATCTTCAATCTTTTTCAAACGTTCTTTGGATAACGCATCGGATTCTTTTGACAAGGCACTCTTTTCAATTTCTAGTTGCATAATCTTACGCATCACAGAATCGAGTTCAACCGGCATCGAGTCGATTTCCATACGGATTGAAGCACAGGCTTCATCGATTAGGTCAATCGCTTTATCCGGTAAGAACCGGTCTGTAATGTAACGGTTTGAGAGGGTAGCTGCGGATACAATCGCGTTATCAGATATATGAACCCCATGGTGTGCTTCAAAACGGTCTTTAAGACCTCTTAGGATAGAAATGGTATCTAATACAGTCGGTTCATCGATTTGTATCTTTTGAAAACGTCTTTCAAGGGCGGAATCTTTTTCGATATACTTACGGTACTCGTTTAAAGTTGTAGCTCCGATGCAGTGTAATTCCCCACGAGCAAGCATGGGTTTTAACATATTAGAAGCATCCATCGCACCATCGGCACGGCCTGCACCGACAATCGTGTGGATTTCATCGATGAATAAAATGATGTCGCCTTCTGATTCTTTAATCTTATTCAAGACCGCTTTGAGTCTTTCTTCAAATTCACCCCTAAACTTCGCACCTGCAACGAGCGCTGCTAAGTCGAGTTCATAAATCATTTTATTTTGGAGTCCAAGCGGTACATCTTTATCAACAATACGTCGGGCTAATCCTTCAACGATCGCGGTTTTACCTACCCCTGGTTCACCAATCAATACGGGGTTATTTTTGGTTTTACGAGACAAAATCTTGATCATTCGACGGATTTCATCTTCACGACCAATGACCGGATCAATTTTACCTTTTTTAACTTCTTCGACGATATTACGCCCAAATTTTTCTAAGATTTTCGGGTCTTTATCGTAGTTTTCCATTTGTGGCATCATAGGTGTCAACTCCTTAGTTTTGGCACTCGTAATACTTGAGTGCTAATTCAACTTAATTATAATCCGAATCCTGAAAACTGTCAATCAAATCATCTCAAAATTGTTATACTTTTTCTCATAACATATTTATGTTATAATGAATTGCTATGACACGAGGAGTTTTTTATATGAAAAAAAGTTTATTGTTTTTGTTGACCCTATTATTAGGGATTGGCCTTTTAGCATGTGATTCAAAAAAGCCTATAGAGTTTGATGCGCAGACCTATTTGATCGAAGCAGCTAAAGTCCTTGAATTACCGACACAAACCGATACTCACTTGGATTTACCAACAACCTTTGTTTATGAAGATAAAACCATCGAATTAACCTGGTATTCCAATAACCCACAAGTGATTACTACCTTAGGCGCGGTAACGCGTCCAACCTTTGAACAAGGGGATAAGGTTGTATCTTTAACCGTCTTACTCACGTATGAAGAAACCCAATTTTCAAGATCATTTGATATCACTGTTTTAAAGCTTGACCAAGAGATTTATTATACAGTTACATTTGATACCAATGGTGGGTCTTTAATCAATCCTACCCAAATCAAAGAAAATCAAAAACTAATCGCACCTACCAATCCTGTAAGAAACGGATATACCTTCATTGGTTGGCATATCGATACCATTAATGGGGCACTCTTTGATTTCAATACAAGCATTACAAGCAACATCACGTTAGTCGCTGAGTGGCAACAAGATGTGGTTGTTGTGAACTATCTTGATATTTTATACTTAAACGATTTTCATGGTTCGATTGAAAAAGGGTCTGAAGAACTCGGTTTTGCCTATATCGCGAACTATGTGAACTATTTTAGAAACAGTAACCCTGATGGCGTCTTGTTACTCGCGGGTGGCGATATGTTTCAAGGGTCTGCGTTATCCAATTATTACCAAGGTAGAAGCACCCTTGAAATCATGAACGCCATGGGCTTTGATGCGATGACATTAGGTAACCATGAGTTCGACTGGGGTATCGATGTCGTGACCAACTACTTTGATGGTAACCCATCCAATGGCGAAGCAACCTTCCCACTATTAGGTGCGAACGTGTACTATCAAGGTACACAAAACATCGTGAACCACATTGACCCGTATACCATTATTGAAAAAGGTGATACCAAGATTGGCATCATCGGGACCATGGGTTACGGTTTAGAATCGTCGATTGCTCAAAGTAAGATTGATGGGTATGTATTCGCATCTCCAGCGGACATTATTGGAGATTACGCAGAACACTTAAGAACCGTTGAAGGTGTCGATTATGTCTTCGCGATGGCCCATGATTCAGGAGACATCAATACCACAGTTGGTAACTTCACAGGGAACCAACGTGTCGATATTATTTTCAATGCCCACTCTCACCAAAGATATATTTCTAACTCTGGTAATGCCTTAGTTATCCAAAGTAGTTCAAATGGTAAATATGTGGGTACCATCCGTATCAATTTAGCCACCAATGAAATCACCGCTACCAATGTTAAAACACATAGTAGTTTAAATACCGCTGATTCCGCTGTTCAAGACTTAATCAATACTTTTAAAGCGGAAACCGATGTTTTATTCAATACACCAATCATCACATCAGCGCGTTATATCCCAACCACTACCCTATCAGATTGGTTAGCTGACCTCATGAGACAAGTCACGAACGCTGATATCGCATTCCATAACTATGGTGGTACAAGAGATTATATCTCTAATGGTGAATCCATCACTTTAGGTAAACTCTATAAGATCTTCCCATTTGATAATACGATTAAGACCGTCTATTTGGATGGTGCAGTCATTAATACCTTCTTAGGTAAAGGCAACGCATATAGCTCAACCATTACGAATTTCCAATCGGGCACACTTTATAAAGTAGCTACCAATGACTATCTCTTTGATAAGACCGATAACCCATTCATCTATGGAACTAATCCAAACTTTGATGGAACCTTATTAAGAGATATGGTATTCCATGAATTAGACCTACAAAGTGACGTTTACTCAACCTTTGATACCACAAATGATATTCTATCCGGGGTATCTATTAACCCAAGAAGAAGTTTTCTTTCACTCGTCTTATAACACCTAATTGACAACGTGCTATTTTCCGTTTATAATAAAATAGCACGTTAAAAAGGCCCTGTAGCCAAGTGGTAAGGCACGGCACTGCAACTGCCTGATCGTCGGTTCAAATCCGGTCGGGGCCTCCAAA
>CAZXLG010000054.1:0-10441 GCA_964641335.1 uncultured Paracholeplasma sp. | reverse complement strand
AACGCATTTGCATGCGTTTTTGTTTTGATTAGGATGAATGATCGAACAAATCCAATTGTTGTGGATTGAATTTTTCTAATTTATCAGCGACTCTAAGCCATTGTGCAGTTCTACCACTTCCAAGTGGACGTATCAAATTGCGCTCTTTTAAGCTCATAAGCGTACGATTGATGGTCGCATCCGATGCGTAAGGGTGTTTCACACGTATATCCTTCTTACTAAAAGTTGTTGGACCACTTAAAATCGTGCCTTCAATACTGTTGGTTTTGTTCATTTTACGTTCAAATTCGTATTCATGGGCTTTGATTTCAACATTTTTGTGTAGTGTTTCTAATACATTGACAAAAATGCGTTGAATTGGTTCAGTTTGTGAGAACCCTTCACTCCAGTTATAGGATGCTTGAATGAATCCACTATCGAATTGTGATTGTAATGGTAATAATGCTTGGAAAAAGGAATCATAACGGCAAACCTTGAAATACTTCGCTGCGAGCGTATAAACAACCATCAGGCCAATTAAATCGTTTTTATCGGTGAATAAACCCAATTTGACAAAGTCAATGTAGAAATTCGTCATGATTTGAACAATTTCATATTTATTTGTGCGTCTTAAAGCGTGGAATTGTTCAATGATTTTTTTCAGTTTATCCTCTGAGTTTAAATCATCAAATGATTTAGCTAGACGTTCTGGTTTGGATTTCGCATCGCGAATCAATTTGATGTCCTCACAACCCCTAAATAGCGATACAGTGAGGTCTTTAACCTCATTGGTTGTAAGATCAAATGTGTCCGATAGCTGTTGAATACGGGTTAATATCTCTTTTAGATTATTGACGAGTACTTCATCTTTATTTTTCGCAACAAATTCTTTTCTCGGGTCACTAAGCAATTTAATTCTTGCAGGTGTTAGGTTGAGTTTTAAGAAATAGGCGAGGGCTTGGGTATCTAATTCAAGCGTTGTACGTGCCATGACCTCATCGTCTCTACTAAATAACGCTTTATAATAGTAGGATTGACCTTTTTGTTCATAAAGTTTGAATAGCTGCATGACCAAATCATTTGGTAAATGTAGACGCTCCATGTTACCTAAACATTTCAAAGTAACACCTCCTTAAAAATTAGACGTGGAATACGGATCCACCGATAAATTCTCTTAATAATGAGTTGTTCGGTACTAATTCATCTTCAATGTCCTTGAAATATTTCAAGAACTTGATTAAGCGGTTCGCTGTGATGAAGTGTTCGGAGTCTCTTGAAATCGCATTTAATGTCTTAAACGCGTGTTTCTTCAAGACCGCGAGTTCATAGGTTAATTCTGAGTTAAATACGTAATTAGCGGTTTCTTGATACGGATAAATCCATTTGAATTCACCGCGTCTAACACTTGCCCACATCGCGATGGTTTCTTCAGCGGGGGAATTTCTAAATTTTTGGTCACGGACAATACGTCTCAATAATCTTAAGTCCGTAAAACTGATTGGATTATGGTTATCGATATGTAATTGGGTTTGTGGGGCGATGAACACTTTAAATTTTTGATGATGTGGGATTGATTGAGTTAATCGATCATTTAACGCATGTATGCCTTCGATGATGATGGGGGTGGTTTCGCTAATACGAACTCGTCTACCATCTTCACGTTTACCAAGTTTAAAGTTGAAATGCGGTAATACGACCTCTTCGCCTTGAATCAATGCGAGCATTTGTTCGTCAAACAATTGGATGTCTAGGGCTTCAATATGTTCTAAATCCGGATTACCAAATTCATCTTTAGGGGCTTGTGATTTAGGTTTGTAGTAATCGTCAATCGAAATCATCAATGGTTTAATGCCACGAGATAATAATTCGATTCTTAAACGGGTTGAGAACGTTGTTTTACCAGATGATGATGGGCCAGCAATCGCGATTAAACGGATAGAATCGATATCGCTTGAAATCTTTTCACCGAGTTCAGCCATTTGACGGTTGTGTTTGGTTTCACACATGTTGATGAGTTCCACTTCAAGACCTTTTTCAACGTATTGATTGAGTTTTGGAATGTAATCGCCATTGATGAGTCTACCCCATTTATTGGCTTCTTTAATTGTTCTTGAGAAAATGGGTGCATCATCGAATGGTGGAATGATACCACCAAGTTCACTGCGTGGGTATTGAATGATGAACCCTGGATGATATAGGCTCAAAATAAACTTTGTCAAGTAGCCTGTGCTTGGTAACATATACCCAAACATGTAGTTAAAGTATTGGTCACAGGTATACATGTTAACCTTGTCTTCATCACGGTATTTTAGAATTTCAATTTTGTCTAAATACCCATGACTACGGTATAATTCGATGGCTTCTTCTAAATCCATGTTTTTACGGTTGATTGGTAAGTCGAGTTCAACCAAACGTCTAATTTCCGAATCAATCGATTTGATGATGTTTCGATCAATCTTTTGATCGAGGTTTTCTAAAACCCCTAAAATGGCTCTAGAAACGCTATAATTGAATTTTACGGTCACATTTGGATAGAGATTCTTGACGGCCATCGCAATCACATATCTGAGGGTTGCTTCGTAAATTCTTACCGCGTCGCGGTCTTTTAAATCGAGGAAAACAACGTCTGAATTCTTGGTTAACGGGAAGGTTAACTCTCTAATTCGGTTGTTTACCGTTGCTGCATAAGCCTCGATTCCTAGTTGGTTCTTGAGTGCTTCGAGGGTGATACCTGGATCAAGTTCGAACACTTGATTCTTTACTGTTACTTTTATCATGCTACTCCTTCCAATCATCTTCTTCATCGAAGAGTGATAATTTTTTAATTTGAATGGCTTTTTTGGCTTTCGGTTGCGATTCAACCGAAGCTGATTTGGTTTCTACAGGATTGTCTTTTGGTGATGCTTCAACAGTGACTGGTGTGTCTGGTTTGATGGCTGGTTTTTCCTCCACTTTAACAGGTGGAGTTTCGACCACTGGGGTTTGAACAATCGGTTTTACTGCTGGTTTTGGTTTAGAAACCTTTTCTGGTTTCGCTTTTTGAACCGCCTCACCTTTTTGAATGATGTCTTCATCGGTGGATTCTTGAAGTGCTTTTTCAATTGTGATGAATAACGACTTACCGAACGTATTGTAATCGACAAACGGCTTACCGTATTCTGCACTACTCTTTATG
This sequence comes from uncultured Paracholeplasma sp., assembly GCA_964641335.1. Lineage (GTDB taxonomy): Bacteria > Bacillota_I > Bacilli_A > Acholeplasmatales > UBA5453 > Paracholeplasma. Next base: position 7,287 of record CAZXLG010000054.1, on the reverse strand, counting down.
TCTTCGACTTTGAGTTGAACTGATCCTAATTTAGCGGTGATTAAAACAGACACATTTTCCTTGATTTGCTCATTGGATAATCTAGAGACATCGCGGATAAAGTGTGGATTTTTCTTTTTCATCGCGAATAATTGAATTGGATTCTTTAAACGCTTCGATAGTGGGATATTGTTGACCTTTTCACGTTTCAAATTACCTAAAGATGTTAAGATGACCAAATCATCGGATGCTTTCGCATAGATGGCTTTAACCACCTTATCTTCAGGACTGAGTGGTAATGATTTGATTCCACTAGCCTGGGTACCATAAATAGGCACATCGGTTGAATTAAATCGAAGGGCATACGCTTGTTTGGTAAATACGATGATATTTTGTTTAGGACCGAGTTCAACCGAGGTTAACTCATCGTTTTCATCAATCTTCATGGCACGAATTGGTTTGGTGTAACGTGATACGTTAAAATCAACCAATTTGGTCTGTTTAATTTGACCGGTTTCCGTAATCAATAATAACGTTTGATCCTCATCAAAGTTAGAAATACATAATATCTTGATGATGAACTCATTTTTCTCAATTGGAATGATGTTATTGATATAGGAACCTAAATCTTTCCATTTAGTCTCTTCAATTTCAAACACTGGCATGTATAAATAATTGCCGAGGGTTGTAAACATCAATAGGGTATCTTTGGTAGAAACTTCTTGGTCAAACAACATACCATCTTGTTCCTTAAGACCTGGTTGTTTCGAAGCAACATAGCTACGTAGGTTTGAACGCTTGATGTAACCATCTTTAGTTACACCTACGCGTACACGTTCTTCACTGATGAGGTCCGATTTTTCAATCTTGATGGTAGAAATTTCTTCTTCAATGATGGTTTTACGATCTGTACCAACTTTGGTAGAGACTTCTTTAAGTTCTTTTTTGATGACAGATAATAAGACTTGTTCATCAGACAAGACTTTGGTTAACCATTCGATGCGTTCAGTAAGTTCATTTGATTCCTTGATAAGTGCATCGATATCTGTTGAACTTAAACGGTATAGTTGTAAAGTTACGATGGCTTCCGCTTGTAATTCAGTGAACCCGAAAGCCTTCATGATGTTGTCTTTGGAGTTTTGTTTGTTTTTGGACTGTCTAATGATATGAACGACTTCATCGACCACATCGACCATCTTGATTAAACCATTGACAATATGCAATCGTTTTTCAGCACGGTCAAGTTCAAAGTTAGAACGGTTCGTAATAACTTCCTTTTGGTGGTTAATGTAGGCATCTAAAATTTCGATGATGCCCATTTGAACAGGTCTTTGATGGTGAATCGCAACCATATTATAGTTATAGGTGACTTGTAAATCGGTATTTTTTAACAAATAAGCAAGACAAATATCTGGATTGGAGTCTTTTTTGAGTTCAATCGAGATTCGTAGACCTTCACGGTCAGATTCGTCTCTGACTTCTTGAATGTCCTCTAATTTTTTGTCGATACGAAGCATATCAATCGATTTAACCAATTCTGCTTTATTCACTTCATAAGGGATTTCAGTCACAACAATACGGGTTTGGTCTTTATTGAATGTTTCGAATTGTGTTCTAGAACGGATAATGACTTTCCCAGCGCCGGTTTCAAACGCTTGACGAATGCCTTCTTTACCTTGAACAATTGCCCCTGTAGGGAAATCAGGACCTTGAACGATTTTTAAAATACGATCGACAGTTAAATCTGGTTTATCGATGCGTTCGATGGTGGCTTTGATGATTTCCTTTAGATTGTGTGGTGGGATTTTTGTGGCGTAACCAGATGAAATCCCGTTCGCACCATTGACGAGTAAATTAGGGAATTTTGCCGGTAAAACGGTCGGTTCAAGTTCTTCATCGTCAAAGTTTGGTATAAACGGTACGGTACGTTTATCGATATCCATAATGAGGTATTCTGCCTCTTTGGATAATCTAGCTTCGGTATAACGCATCGCAGCGGCAGAGTCGCCATCAATAGACCCGTTATTTCCGTGCATATCGATGAGACAAACCCCCATCTTAAAGTTTTGGCTCATACGAACCATGGCTTCATAGATTGAGGAGTCGCCATGAGGGTGGTATTTCCCCATAACTTCACCGGCTATACGTGCCGATTTTTTATAAGGTTTGTCACTGAACATACCCATTTTGTACATGGCAAAAAGAATGCGTCTTTGAACGGGTTTGAGGCCGTCACGCGCATCGGGTAATGCTCTATCTTGGATGATATATTTGGAATAGCGTCCAAATCGTTCACCAACAATGTCTTCGAGACGTTCGGAGGTGATTTTTTCTTCGATAAAGGTATCTATGGCTTGGGAGACTGGTTTTTTACTCATAATCTGCCTCCTTGATTTGATAATCATCGTCATCGATGAATTCAACGTTGTGTTCAATCCATTCACGACGTGGCGCAACCTGATCACCCATTAAGATGGATACTCGTTTTTCGGCTTCACCTTCGTCTTCAAGACGGACTTGAATGAGTGTTCTGGTTTTTGGGTCCATGGTGGTTTCCCACAATTGATCAAAATTCATTTCCCCTAACCCTTTATAGCGTTGAATGGTTGTATTGCCTGATTGGGTGAGAGTTTTAAGCTCTAAATCATTCCACGCGTAGTTAGAAATGACTTTGCCAGCCTTCTTTTGTGTAACTTTATACAGTGGTGGTAAAGCGATATAGAGTTTACCTGCTTCAACCAATGGTTTCATATATCTAAAGAAGAATGTGATGAGTAACACTTGAATATGCGCACCATCCGTATCCGCATCGGTCATGATGATGACTTTGTTATAGTTACATTTGGTGATGTCAAAATCAGCGCCAAAATCGGCACCAATCGTATGGATAATCGTATTGATTTCTTCATTTTTTAGAATCGCATCTACAGTCGCTTTTTCGGTATTGATGACTTTACCACGCAATGGCAAAATCGCTTGAAATCGGCGGTCACGGCCTTGTTTAGCAGACCCACCTGCGGAGTCACCTTCGACTAAGAATAGTTCATTCTTGGTTTTGTCTTTACCTTGTGCAGGGGTCAATTTACCCGATAGAGAAACTTCTTTTTTGTTCTTTTTCTTATCGCTTCGGGCTTCATCACGGGCTTTACGCGCAGCTTCACGCGCTTTGTAAGCGTCAAATGCACGTCGTATTAAGCCATAAGAAAATTCCATATTTTCTTCTAGGTAATAGGTTAATTTATCATAGATGACTGACTCCATCGCGTTTCTCGCTTCAGGAGAACCTAATTTGGATTTGGTTTGTCCTTCAAATTCAAGAAAAGCTTCAGGGATACGTACAGAGATGATGGCTGTCATCCCTTCACGAATATCAACACCATCGAGGTTAGCATCTTTTTCTTTGATTAGACCATATTTACGAGCATAATCATTGATAGCTCTAGTTGAGGCACTCTTAAACCCGGTTTCATGGGTACCACCATCACGGGTTCTGACGTTATTAACGAATGAAATGATGGTTTCACTGTATTGGTTTGTGAATTGAAAGGCGGTTTCGACTTCAATCGCATTGGTTTTATTGATAGTGTATACACCCATTAAGTCTTTAACTGGGTGATATTCTTGCTTGCCTTTGTTGAGAAACTCGACATATTCAGATATGCCACGTTCAAATTGGAATACGTCACTTTGATTCGTACGTTCATCCGCTAAGGTAATCTTTAAATCACGAATTAAAAACGCACTTTCACGAAGACGTTCTTTGATGGTATCGTAGTTGTAGAGTGTTGTAGAGAAAATCTTTGGATCTGGTTTAAACCAAATGGTCGTCCCTGTGCGTTTCGTTTTACCGATTTCAATCAATGGCGAAATGATTTTTCCACCTTCAGAGAATCGTTGTTGCATAATGAGACCATCACGGTAAATGGTCACATCCAAAAATGTCGATAGGGCATTGACGACTGAAGCACCTACGCCGTGTAATCCCCCAGAAACTTTATAACCGCCCTCAGAACCAAACTTTCCCCCGGCGTGTAAAACAGTAAAAATGATTTCTGTCGTTGGTCTACCAGACTTGTGCATCTTGTAAGGTAAACCGCGACCAAAATCATTGATCACGATGCTATTATCGTTTTTTATAGTGACATTAATTTCTGAACCGTATCCAGATAAGGCTTCGTCGATTGCATTATCAACAATTTCCCATACTAAATGGTGTAAACCCCTTGTATCGGTTGAGCCGATATACATCCCAGGGCGTTTTCTGACCGCATCTAGTCCTTCTAAAATCTGGATCGAATCTTCAGAATAAGTCTTCTTCAATTCTTCCATTAAATCAGTCCTTGCTTAGTCATATTATACCAAATTTTAAAACGTTTTCACAATAAAAAATATAGTCATTTTAACTAAATGCACTATTTTAATTGGAATTTCAAAATATATGATATAATAGTGTCGTTACGAGGTGAAAAGATGGGCTTTATCGCAATACAAATCGGTTTAATATTATTCGCTTATTTGATTGGTTCTATACCGAATGGGCTATGGATCGGAAAAGTTTTCTTGAATATTGATTTGAGACAACACGGATCCAAAAATATCGGGGCTTCTAACGCCCTAAGAGTAATGGGTTTAAAACTAGGCATCCTTACATTTGCACTCGATGCACTGAAAGGTGCTCTACCCATTATTATCGTTAGAATTTTGAAATCAACAATCGAACTCACGACCAACGTCGTTATCCTAGATCAACCCTATGACTACGAAATTATGTTTGGTGTGGTCGCTGTTTTAGGTCACACATTCCCACTATTCAATCATTTTAAAGGTGGTAAAGCAGTGGCGTCGTCCGCGGGTATCGTTTTAACGCTTACACCCATCGCGGGTATTCTATGCATTTTAACATATATCATTACAGTCATTTTAACCAAATATGCTTCTTTAGGTTCAACGTTTGCAGCACTCTCCGTGTTCATCGTCGCATTCATCGAGTTTTGGCTAAGAGACATCATCTTAGAACAACTCTTTGTCCTCATCGTCTATTCATTAATGATTCTGTTCATTTTTTATAGACACCGTGAAAACTACAAGCGCTTATTAAAAGGCACTGAAAATAAAATGTCTTTCACAAAGAAAAAAGCTTAAATCCACGAACCCTTCCTAAACGAAGGGTTTTTATATGCTCAAAATTGTGTTATCCTTAGACTAGGATGTGATTGTCATGTTACTAAACTCAGTAGAATTTATAAAATCTGAATCTGAAGGATATCCATATCATTTACCCTTTTTTGGGCGTAAATTGATGTTTACAACGCCAATTACGATATTCATTGGTGAAAACGGGGCTGGAAAGTCATCTTTACTAAAACTACTCAATGACGCCCTTAAACTGTATCGTATCGAAGGTGCATCCAAAGTCTCCAAAAATAAAACCTTTGCACTCAAATCTGCCTTAGATGTTCCTACTGTCACTTATTATCGAACCAAACCCAAAGGATTTTTCTTCAGTGCTGAAGATTTTACAACTTACATTCAAAGTTTAGAGCTCAATCGACAAGAAGCTTATCAAGCTTTAGATGACATTGAAAGAGAGTATGCCCATAAATCAGAATTCTCAAAAATACAAGCACGCATGCCTCATATGAGCACTTTAAACGATATCAATCACTTATATCAAAAAGATTTATTGTCCTCTTCACACGGTGAAGCCTATTTAGATTTTTTCAAATCTCGATTAAGAAAAAATGAACTTTATTTGCTTGATGAACCGGAAACCCCGTTATCGATTCAAAATCAAATCACTTTACTTTCGGTTTTAGATGAAGCCATCCACAACGGAAATCAATTCATCATCGCAACCCATTCTCCGATTTTAATGGCCATTCCAGGTGCTACAATTTATTTAATCAGTTCAGATGGCATCACTCAAGTCAGTTACGATGACATCGAATCTGTTCAATTACTTAAGCAGTTTCTCAACCACAAAGAACAATTTTTTAGACACTTATACGAAAAAAAGTCCGAGTAGGACTTTTTGTTTATTCAATATCTTGATTCAAGATGGATTTTGTTTCATCCAACCATATTTTCGCAAAATGGTTATTCGATATGACAATTGGCATCGCGAATACATATAAAAGCGGTAAAATCAAATAATATTCGAGGGATAGATTAAATACATCGATGATCGCGACTAACACCCCAACGGATAAACTCAGTATACCCATCGAAACAAAATTCCAAATGAAACGTTTTCTAGGGATATGCGGTTTTAATTTGTAGTGGAGGATAAAGACGTGTCTAAACATGAATGTAGATATCAATAATGCGATAATGGATGATAAACCTAATAATATCCCTGCAACCAAATGATGGTACTTTAAGATGGCTAATACAGAGACAATCCCGAATAGTTGAAAAATGGTTGCGACAATGATTTGTACTAAGGTTCTAGAATAATGGATGGTTTTTAGATAACTTTCTTGAATAATTACACTCTTTTTAGGATGTTTTTGAGTTTCCTCAATCAATTTGATGTAGGACACTTCGGGTTCTTGGGTTTCATTCAATAATTTTTCATAATCCTTATACATGAACCATTCGACCAATATGTCAGCGACAAATAGTGGGATGGTTACCAGATTAAATAGTATATAACCCTGTGTGTCTAACGCACTCGCTCTTAACACAACAAATATAATCGATATCTTAAGTAAAAAATCAATCAACGTGTAACGCTTCAAATCTCTAAACGATTCTGAAAAACCGAATAAGGTTAAAATCACAGGCACAATCATCGTAAAAATCCAAAACGGATGGATTGAATCTAAGCCATCGGTATGGATTTGATAGTTTAAAAAGAGAACGTTCATATATGAAAGGATCGATAAGGCAATTAATAAACGCAAAAATGTTTTCATAGTCTCAACCTCATAACCTATTCTACCATAAAAAAATAAAAAGGTGTTTACACACCCATTATTTAACTTGATTCATTGAATTTAAGACTTGTCTAACTTGCTTTTCAGAAGGGGTTCTTCCCATTTGACGCATCATTTCACGAATCATGCGTTCATTGACAGGTGGGTTCTTTTTGAGGTAGTTTTTAAACCACGCTCTCGCAATAAAGAATCCAGCAACGCCACCAACGAGTAGACTACCAAGTCCTGTTAATAAATACCATAGCCAATCCATCAAAAATCACTCCTTCAATAACAATAATATCATACTAAATCAAGTCCTTAAAAGCAATACAAAAACCCAAAATACACAAATTATGGGTTTACATTTTGCTTGACATATATTAGAATA
>CAZXLG010000053.1:0-10601 GCA_964641335.1 uncultured Paracholeplasma sp. | reverse complement strand
GAAGGCTGGTTTGGATAGGAAGCCCCCACTTCTATTAAGTGGTGGGTAGTTCACAAAGTATAAAACAGACATGGTTTATTTAGTAAAATATGTTAAAATTATTTTATTGAAAGGGGCAATTTCGATGTATAAAACCATTTTCTTCGATATGGACGGTACATTGATTGAATCGAATGACCTTGTCATCGATATCTATCAAGCACTCGTCAAACTTTATCCACCTAAAATTAGTTTAAAATCCATCCCTGTCGCCGATATACTTGCGAAAGGGTATCCTGAAATCCTCGAAATGCTCTATGGTAAACCACGTCCAGATTTGATTGAAGCCATTTACAAAATACACAGTGAACTCGCCATCAATCATTTGAAACTGTACCCTAATACATTAGATATATTGGAGGGCTTTAAACGCCGTGGCATCAAGATGTATATCATCACCTCAGAACTCAGAAAGATTGCGATTGCGGAACTCACTGGTCTCAGTATATTCCATTTCTTTGAGGATATTATCGCCTTTGAAGACGTATCAAGACCTAAACCTGACCCTGAAGGGATCATTAAACTGTTAACCACCAAAAAACTCAACAAAAAAGAAACCATGTTCGTGGGTGACTCCATCTCTGATGCGAAAACAGCGAAAGATGCTGGCATTCTATCGGTCTATTTGAATTGGCATAAAGACCCATCAAAAATGATTTACTTTGATTTAACTTTCCATAGTTTCGATGAACTTTGTGAGTTAACTTATGCCTTTGAACCTGTATTGACCCTCAAGATGAAACCCAATCAACCGCTAAAAATCGTTCAATTTACCGATTTGCATCTCATGAACGATATGAAGGATTTGAAAACCAAGGGGTTAATCAAAAAGATGATTGCCGAACATAAACCCGATTGGATTGTATTTACAGGTGATCAAACGATGTCCAAAGAAAGTCCAAAGCTATACAAAGATTTTGGTAATTATATGGGTCAATTTAAAACCCCATGGTCATTTGTGTTTGGGAATCATGATACTGACGACGGCATTGCCTATGAAGCATTGATTGAAAACATCAAAGATGCGAATTACCTCGCGTTTAAGCATGGTAATCCGAAGTATGGTTATTCCAACTATTTCATTGAAATCAAAGATAAAAAACTCACAAAAGGTTTATTCTTTATGATGGATTCACACGTTGATGCGTTTTATATCATAGATCAAAAACCAACTTGGGGGTATGGGTCACTCAAAGATGAACAACTCTTATGGATGGATAGTGTCGTGAATCAATACCATCTACCATTTGAAAAAGTACCCAGTTCATTACTGTTCTGTCATATTCCACCCTATGAATATCGACATGTTACTCCAGAACAAAAACAAAATTACATCGGGTCTTATTTTGAAACCCCATGTACCCCACCTGTACCAAATAACATGATGGAGATTTTAGCTAAGAGAAACAGTTGTAAAGGGATCTTTGTTGGACATGATCACTATAACGATTACATGTTCAATTATAACCAAATCTTATTAGCCTATGGTCGAGTAAGTGGATATTATGATTATGGTCCAAAAGGCTATAAAAAAGGCTGTCGTGTGATTGAATTTAACCACGATGGTGAAATCAATACCTATATCAGCATCCTATAAAAAAAGAAGAAGTCAATTCAGTGTATTTCACTGAGTTGGCTTCTTTTTAGTTGCGCTGTTTAATCTTCAATGGCAATCTTGATACCTGTTTCTGATGTAAAGAAGGTTAATGCATTTTTGAAGGATTCGAATTCATAGGTATCCAGTGGAACAATGTCTGGGTAATTAAATTCTAACTGACCATTGATAAGGTCTAGACTGTATTGGTTATCATCATAATAGAGATATTCAACGACCAGTTGTTGACCAATACGGAAAAAGAGTATGGCGGATTCATTATTCAAATCTTCTTTCAAATAATAAAATTGAATGGTGTGCTCAGGGATGGTCCTAACGATTTCTTTAAACTGTTTACGATTATTGACTAAACTGATACGAATACGTTCAATCCCAGTGATGGGTGGAACAAAAACAGATTCATAGTTGGAATCATTCATAACTTTAGAAATTTCACGGAAGACTTTTTGAGGTCTAAATGCATAAACAATCAGAGTAATCAATAGTATGACACCCAAGATAGTACAAATGACAGCATACAAATACACAGTCGCGGTTCGATCTGCGATGCTCTGTTCAAGCGTTAATAGCGGTGTTACATGATTATAGATATAAACAATTTCTTTATCATATAGTTCATCAGATACTTCAGTATAACCAATGATTAAGGTTGTGTTGGTTTCGATGTCATCTAGTAAGGTTTGATCTTTCTTAATCACAGAAGGTATATGTAACGGTTTTGATTGTTCTAAAACATAGACATCGGTCCCGTATTCCGCAGGTTCATCGTACTTGAAGGTGAACTCAGCTTCTTGAATATCATCAATCGTATAGTCTTTCGCATCCGTATAAGAACTGTAGGATTCATAAAACAATACGAATATACCAACGATTAAAATGAGAATGACTTTGAAATTTCTCTTAGACATCACTGAATTCCTCAATTAATATCATTATACAATAAATGATAAGTTAATGATAGTTTGTTTCAATTCATTAATAATTGTTAAGGATGAATCAGTAAGACCATAAGAATATCATCAGTTCCAAAATTCTCTAAAAATCTTACGTATTCCTGACTTTTGGTTATCGTCATTTTTTGTGTTATTTGGATTTCAAAGTATCCTCTTAAAAACTGCACTATTTCCACCTATAATGATTGATTAAAAAGGTTAAATATTATATGATTAATATACTGGAGAGATGTATGTGCTAAAAAAGATCATAGTAATTTCAAATACCCCCTCAAGCGACATCAAGTGGCTTGAATATATCAATGAAGAAAATATCCTCAATGGCTTGAACGCGATTGAGGTTAATCAAATAAAAGATGCGAAAAATGTAGGTAAACTCCTCTATAAACATCAATTATTTGATATTTTTGTGTTTTCCAAATCCAAACAAGCCTTAAATATTCTCTATAAGAGTTACCCATATGCACGCTTGGTCTACATGCCGGATACCTTCAATAGTCTTGTTGACTTATCAAAGGATGCGTTTAGTCATCACGCCCATACCGTTTGTTTAAAAGCGACTGCGTTATCTCAATCGATGGTCAGACACTTAAAGACCTATGGATTGGTCGTATTCGCTTATGTTGAAAAACAATCCGACATCTATCAAGCAGTCCTTGCAGGAGTTGATGGTCTTTATGGTAAGAATATTGACCGTAAACAAATCGATGTAAAAGGCGATTACGCGTTTTCGCCGTTTGTGATTGCACACCGTGGCTATCATGCAGAAGCACAAGAAAACAGTTTAAAAGCAGCGAAAGAAGCGACGAAACTCAAAGCGGATTTCGTTGAACTCGATTTCCATTTAACCAAAGATAAACACATCGTTGTGAACCACGACGATTCTTTAGGCCGTACCTATGAAAAAGACTACGTGATTCGTAAAGATACTCTAAAGTCCTTACAATCGATTAAGATGGTCTATCAAGGTGAAAAAACCGATGAAGTACTCCCAACCTTATCGATGTTCCATAAACAAGTGAAAGATACCAATACATCCTTATTGATTGAAGCGAAAACCTCATCAGCCGTCGCGATGAAGCGTTTGAATCGCGTATTAAATCAAATGGACCGCCCACCACTGTTAATGAGTTTTTATCCGTTCGCCTTAGTGAACTTTAAGAAGTATGCGAAAGGGTATTCGAGAGGGTTCCTCATTGATTTGGAACAAAATCACATGAGTGTATCAGATATTATCAAAATCTCGAATAAATATAACCTCATGATTCACCCATACTTCAGTCATTCTAAATCCAACTTAATTGAAATCTTAAAGAAACGTGCGATTCTCTATTGCCCATGGGGATTAAAGAATGATGTTGACTTAAGAAAGTCATTCCTATCTGGTTATTACGGTATCAATACAGACCAATCTCAACGCTTTAAAGATTTTGTTAAATACTTGGTGGTTAAGACGAGATATACGTATTATATTGGCGATACCTTAACGATAGATGTTACCACAGATCAAGGCGTAGAAGTTCAAGGTACCATCGAAGTGTTATTCCAAAACCCACTTGGATTGGTGATTAACGACAATCAAATCACACACGCTACCTTAGACGGTATGGCATATGCTTACATCACCTACATGGTAAAAACCGATTTGGTGAACTACACGTTAACCACAGATTTAATTCAAATTGAAGTAAAACGTCCTACCCATGACTAACGTCTATTTGCATAACCTCTTCGCTACCTATAAGGATTCATATTATCGTTTACACAAGTTTCCAGAAAATGTGATTAAATCTTTATCGCTAAAAGGTCAACCCAATGCGTATACACTGTTTGGTTCTGAAATCCGGTTTACGATTTTAGGACAAGTGAAAATTGAGTTCTATGCTGAAAAAGAGGCTCAGGTGCTGGTGTATTATGGGGATTATCAAGGGAAATTTCATTCGTTTTCTGGTGCATATACACTAACCCTAGAACCGAAGTTTACACAAGACGGACTTGTTCGTCTACACCAATACCATCGTTTTGAACCCAGTTTAGTGCGTATCATTTTAAAAGAAAATATTAACCTTAAGTCTATTCAAGGAAACTATCAATATCCAGACATTACTAAGTTTCCGAAGAAGAAATACCTCGCTTATGGGACTTCAATCACCCAAGGTAGAAACGGATTTACCCCGGATTTAAACTATCCAGGGATTGTTGCGGAAGCGTTAGGCTATGAGTGTTTCAATTATGGCATGAGCGGGTCTGCATATATCGAAAAAGAACTCGTTGATTTTATGTGTCAACAATCCTATGATTTAATTACACTTGAACTTTCGGTCAATCTATTAGGCGATGGTTATCCAGTCTCTTTATTCATCGAGCGTTTAGGTTATCTATTAGCTAAAATCGCCGATACCCAACCGAATGCGAAAGTATTTGGCATTACTATATTAAATAATTGGCGCATGCTTGGATTCGACCAAAATCGTGGGACACAAGCGGATGTTATTCTGTATCGTAACGCTTTTAAAGAATTGATGAAACAGTATCCAAACTTCATTGTATTAGATGGCGAATCGATACACGAGTTTCATCACCTATCGGTTGATTTAATTCACCCGTCACAGTATGGGATGATTGAAATAGCCAATAAAATCATAAATAAATGTATATAAAATGCCGCACATTAGGTGCGGCTTTATTTACCTTTAAATTTGACAAAAAAACTAGTATCAAATATAATATAAGCATAAAAGACAAGAGGGTGGTATTTTTTGAAATCCAAATTGGAGGCTTTAATTGAAAAGAATCATGGATATGTAACGACTCAAGAAGTTGATAATGCTGGTGTTCATCGTGAGTATTTGTCCATTTTGGTTGAAGAAGGCAAACTAATTAGATTAACAACAGGTGTATATCAAACCAAAGATGCATGGCAAGATGTTTTTTTCACGTATCAACAAAAGAAAAAAAAGCTTATTTATTCCCATGATACCGCATTATTCTTACATGGGCTATCGGATCGTGACCCTCAATTTCTTACTGTGACCCTGCCTAGCGGTTATAATACTTCACAACTAAGTAAGACTATATACAACACATTTACCATTAAATCTGACTTATTGAATTTAGGTAAAACAACGATTAAAACACCTTATGGGAATCAAGTAACCCTTTATGACAAAGAACGCAGTATTTGTGATTTAATTCGTTCACGTAGTCGATTTGATAAAGATTTTTTATATAGTAGTATCAAACAGTATTTAAAACAAACTGATAAGAATTTAAATCGGCTTTATGAATATTCAAAAGCCCTTGGTATTGAGAAGCTTGTTAAGCAGTACGTGGAAATTCTCCTATGATTAATAGCCATCAAGTCAAAAAAATCGTAAGAGATATATCTAGTAAAACTAAGATCAACCCAAACTAATTTAAACTTGCGTTTATACAAATCTGAGTTCATAAAAATGGTAGAGTCTACTCATTGATGGAAATTAAGCGTATTACCTTATCGTTAAGGGACGATATCAACTATATAAGACAATGGGAAAACTAGCAGTTACAATATACATTTGCGAAAGATATCGATTATATGGATACTATAGACACCCTAACTCAAATGATTGAAACAGTATTTAGTGAATGACAATTAATTTTGTTGTAATATTGCTTATCAAAGGTAAAACTGTACTGAGGTATGGTATAAATAATATGGTGATAATATATGAGTTTAAACACATTATACGATGAAGCATTGTCCTATTTAGGACTCAATGTCAAAGAAAAAGATCCAAAAAAAGCAATCAAAATTCTAGAAACTTTAGCCTTGAATGGCTACGCTGATGCCTTTTATCATTTAGGTAGAAGCTTCGCCATCGGTGAAGGTAATACGATGGATGTGGTCAAAGCGAAAGAACTCTATGAAACAGGGATGTCTTTAGGCAGTCTTAAATGTTTCTATGGGTTTGCGTTACTCCATACCACGGGTTATGGCGTACTAAAGGATGAAAGATTAGCTAAAGACTATTTTGAAGCGGGGTATCAAGGCATTCTAGAAGAAGCCAATCAAGGTGACCCAATTTCAAACTACATGATTGGTTGTTATTACTATTATGGGTTCTATGTTAAAAAGTATATCGCGACCGCGATTGAATACTTAGATAAGTCAGCCAATGCGGGTTACGCAGAAGCACAGTTCTTACTTGGGTCGATTTATGAAGCCTTACATAAAGATGTGCGTAAAGACAAAGAAATCTTTGAATACTATTCTTTAGCTGCGATGCAAGGCCACGCTTATGCACAATACGCATTAGCCCTTTTATATATCGATTCCGATATTGTTTCTAAAGATTATAACGAAGCGAAGAAGTGGTTAGAAGCGTCTTCGAACCAACACCACTATCTAGCATTAGGAACTTTAGGGATTCTTTATTATGAAGGCGAGTTTGGACAAAAAGACTATGACAAGGCCTTTCCGTATCTAAAAGAATCCGCTGATTTAGGTTACGCTCTTGCTCAATACTATATTGGTTTAATGTATAAAAATGGTCAAGGGGTTGAAAAAGACATCGATGAAGCAGTCACTTATTTAACCTTAGCAGCCAATCAAAACGATATGAATGCACAGTACAACTTGGGGATTCTCTATTTTAAATATAAGGGTAAACCACACTTTGATAAATCGTTCCACTGGTTATCGAAAGCCGCTGAACAAAAACACCCTTATGCCCAATACAACTTAGGCGTGATGTATCAAAATGGTGACTTTGTCAAACAAGATTATGAAAAAGCCTCTGTGCTCTACCGTCAAGCCGCTGAAAAAGCAGTGGTCGGTGCGATGTTTAACTTAGGCATGCTTTATATGAAGGGACTTGGTGTCGTTAAGAGTGAAGATACCGCCGTTCATTATTGGAAAAAAGCAGCGAACTTAGGTCATGAACAATCGAAGATGTATTTAGAATCTGTCGAAGAATTTAATAGGAAGAAAAAATAATGAACGTCATTGTAAAACCATTTCATTTACCGTTACTAAACCGTGATGCGAAACTCTATGTGATGTTACCAAAAAATGTTGAAAATGAAGAAACCTATCCAGTACTCTTTTTCCACGATGGACAAAATGTATTTTTTGATAGAGACGCATCGTTTGGCACCTCTTGGGGGATTAAAGAAATCTATGAACAAAACGATATGCCTAAAGCCATCATCGTTGGATTATCTTGTGCGAACGGTTTAAACCGCTTGGATGAATATAATCCGTTCATCGCTTCTAAAGTCATATCCTTTGGTGAAACCCCACGTTTAACTGGGGGTAAAGGGGATATCTATTTACATGACATCATCGATACCGTTTTACCGTATTTAGCTTTGAATTACCCAGTGGATTTATCCAATGTAACGCTTGCAGGTTCCTCAATGGGTGGACATATTTCGTTATATGGTACCTTAGCTTATCCGAAAGTATTTAAGAACGCTTTATGCTTATCCAATGCCTTTTGGATATCTGAAGACGCATTGGTTCAGTATATTTTAAGCTACCGAAAGAAACACAAAGGGTTCATCTATTTAGATACAGGCGACAATGAATCGGATGACTTTGACTATATCAAAGCCAATGATCGTGTCTACGAAGCCCTGAAACACAAAGGTATACATTCGACTTACAAAATCATTCCTGGGGGTATTCATCATGAATCGGACTGGAAGAAACGCATTAAAGAAATCATTTTGATGATAAAATAGAAAAATCACCCCCATATCATTGTCGGTATGGGGGTGATTTCTTTATGTTATTGAATTACTTTGAAATGAGTTTTATGATTTCAATCATCACATCAACGGCTTGTTCCATTTGATTGATGCTCGCGAATTCAAAACGACCATGGAAATTAAATCCACCGGTTCCTAAGTTTGGACAAGGTAGACCCATGAACGTCAATCTCGCACCATCGGTACCACCACGAATCGCTTCACTGTGCGGGGTTAATCCGACATTTTGGATGGCTTGTTTCGCAAGTTCTACTGGGGACATATCGTGTTTTAATACCTCTAACATATTGAAATAGCTATCGGTAATCTTTAAGCTTACGGCTTCATAACCATACTTATCATTCATAAAGGCGACTACACGTTTGAAGTCGTCTTTTTGTTTGTTGAATTTAACCATATCGTGGTTTCGAATGATATAGGAAAGTTTAGCGAATTCAACAGATCCTTCAGTATTGCTTAAGTGATTGAATCCTTCATACCCTTCAGTATATGCAGGATTATCAAATACCGGTAAAAGACTATGGAATTCAAAAGCGAGGTGTTGGGCATTGATCATCTTGAGTTTCGCAGCCCCTGGGTGAATCGATTTACCGACAAACGATACTTTCGCAGAAGCAGCGTTAAAGTTTTCATATTCAATCCCACCGATCAAAGACCCATCCGCGGTGTAAGCGAATTTCGCTTTGAAGAAGTTTAAATCGAATAAATCTGCCCCACGGCCGATTTCTTCATCCGGCGTAAATCCAATATAGATATCGCCATGTTCAAATGGGTTTAAGGTCATGATTTCAACCATGGCCATGATTTCCGCAACCCCTGCTTTATCATCAGCCCCTAATAACGTATTTCCATCGGTGACAACCAAATCATCACCAACCACGTATTTTAACGCGGTGAATTTTTGTGGGTCCATCGATAGAGTTTCATTGAGTTGAATGACACCGCCATCGTAATTCTTAATAATACGCGGGTTCACGTGTGCACCAGGCGCGTCAGGTGAAGTATCCATGTGTGCGATGAAACCAATTGGTGTAATCTTTCGTTGGCTATTGGATGGAATTAATCCATACACATAACCGTGTTGGTCCATATACGCATTATCTACACCAAGTTCTTTTAATTCTTTAACCAATAGGTGTCCTAAGTCCTTTTGTTTTTCTGTAGAAGGACAAGACTCGACCTCAGGGTTTGATTGTGTATCTATTTTGACATAGTTTAAAAAGCGATCTAATAAGTTCATGTTAATAACCTCCTTGTTTTATTATAATACAAAACTGGGTTTTTGAGATAATAACACTCAAAACTCAAAAATATTTAATTCAAAATCATAAAAATCAATTTTATCAATGTTAAAATCAATAAAATCAATATCAAAATTAAAATTATTGATTAAAAGTGTTGACAACATTGATTAGTGGTTGTATTATATGGGTGTAGGTGATGAAAATGAAAAAACAAAAAGCACTTGCACTTGTGGAAAAAGGACAAATTTCCGTAGGTGCCTACTTAGATTTTAGAGAAAACGCCTTATCAAAACCCTACAAATTTAAACCAGCGCGCGGCTTTAGATTGGTATTTATGAAAGGCAACTTCCTATTTCTAACACCGAAGATTCCGTTTTGGACATTCCGTTTCTTAGGCACATTTATCAAACGCATTCCAACCGGCGATCAAGTACAGTTTGAGTCATTCAATATACATGACATCATTCCGTTATTAAAGACGATTGGTAAAAACAATCGGCTTATCGGGGTTGAATCCCCCAAAGAAAACTTCCTATTTGAAATATGGGGCGTTTAGAAAGGAATACACATGAGAGACATAACCAAAGCATTTGAACTCATTGGTGCAGACTTAGTCGTCACCGAAATCCAAAGTAAAAAGAAAGACATTACCGTCAGAGGTGAGTTTCAATTATCCAAATTCGATTACCTCACCAAAGAACAACAATATTTCATCGAAGTCTTCATCAAAAACCAAGGCAACATCAAACAAATTGAAAAAGAACTTGGCATTTCATACCCAACTGTTAAAAAGAGCTTAGAAGATGTCACTCAAGCTTTAGGGTATAAAGTTGAAGATTCTAAAGACGATGAAAAACGATTAGAAATTTTCGAACGTATTCGTAAAGGCGAACTTACAATCGAAGAAGCCGAAGCACAACTTAAGAAACTCAAATAAGGTGACTCCATGGGACACGTTAAATTATACGATTTAGTGACCAGAGGGGAAATCACACC
>CAZXLG010000052.1:0-10990 GCA_964641335.1 uncultured Paracholeplasma sp. | reverse complement strand
TTACATTGTTGCTTAATGCTTAATCCTTTGACATATCGTCTTTCCTTAGGAATCCATTTTGTCATGAACTGCCAAAGTTTTTTGAATCCACTTCTTTGGTAAATCATTTGGTATTGTCTCAATCGAGAAATGCCATAGAACACTTTTAAGTTCCAGTTATTCTTTAAATAGGGATGTAATACATAAGCCCCTTCAAAGACATTGATTGGTCTATAAGGTAATGCGATGCTCGATAAATGCCTGTGAGTCTTAAAGTCAAACGGTTGATAGTTTACAGGCTGTTTTTGATTAATCTGATTGATGATACTTTGATTGATTTTAGTGTAATCAATATTAAATCCATATTGAGATAGATTATCATTTGAATCAATTTCAGGACTCTTAAAGAAATCATCCGTGTGGAATACATTCGCATCCATAATCAAACCCAAACGATTGGCTAGGGTTGTTTTACCAGCCCCAGCGAATCCATCGATTGCGACCCAAATAGGGTCTACCGATTGGATTTTTTTAATTTCAGATAACACCTTTAAAAGGTTATTTTCATAGGTATTGATTTTGATGATCGAATGATTTTTATTCAGGCTTACCTCTTTGATTTTAGACACTTCAATCCATTTTAAAAAGTCTTTTTTGGATATATGAATTTCGCCTTCATGACAAATTTCATACCCGATAAGGTGTCTTTTTTGATATACTTTTTTTAGTCCAACTGAATCATTGAGTTGACTGAAATCTATCGCGTAGCTATTTTCTTGGAGTTCTTTAAAAAGTCTATTTAAAGCGGTTTTCGATAAATCACTTGTCATTGTTAATCACATCCAAGACATGTGTTTTTTGGAGTGAAAAATAAAGAAGTGGAATTAAAATAAGTTGAATGCCAATACCTGGTAATCCGGTGATGAAGGCGGAGGTCATAAAGATGTTTAGGTTAAAATTAAACCCAGCTAGCGGATAAAATATAAAGGCTGCTAACCCCCAAACCATTCGACCTAAAATCATCGATAACACCAAAGCGATGACGGCAGTTAAGTCATATTTAGGTAAGGCTTTTTTGATGAATCCAATGAAGAACCCATAAGCTCCAAGTTCAAACATCATGACTAACGCTACCGGAAATAGTGGTGGCATACCCACGAGTAAACTTCTTAAGATTGGGGTGATTAAACCGACAATCAATCCATATCTTGGACCAAGAATTAATCCGGTGAGTAAGGCTGGGATATGCATGAGTAAGAAAATTGAACCGAGTTGTGGATTAGACCCTGTTAGAAACGGTAAGACAATCCCTAACGCAATCATTAAACTAGATACGATATAAGGGAATAAAGGACTCTTTTGCATGTTACTCACTTTCTTGGTTTAGAATCTATTCTTATCAATCCATAATCCTAAAGCAGGATTTGGGATAAAGAACACTTCTTCACCATCACTCAAGGTATTCCAACCAGGTTCTAATTGGGTTGGATTATATTTTTTAATGGCTTCATCATAATCCATGGCGTCAAAATGAACACCCTTCACTTCTTCTTTGGTGATATTCTTCACAGCGTAGGTGATTTTAAATCGACCATCGGATGAACTATGGATTAGATGTGCTGCCGCACTCATATTTTTTTGTAAATCTTCATTTTTCTTAAATAAATCTAATACATTGAGTCTACCACAATACCCATACTTACGAATGAGTTGGTCAATACGAGGGTCTTCACCAAATTTAGTTACCCCTGAAGCTAGAACAATGAGTTCTCCCCCATTTTCGATTGCCATACGGGTTCTGTAAATGGATTTATTGCCTAACCAGGTGGATTTGAATTCTTTAGGGTCTAAATATACGATACACTTCTTAATCCCTTTAGGTAAGAAGTTGATATTCTTTTCTTGAGAAACAACAATCGCTTCTTCTAAGACTTTTCTCGTATCCCCAATGAATAAACCATGGGTTTTGATGACATTCTTTGGTGCTGTTGTGACCGTTAACACGAAAATTAACGGACGGTCTTTTAAGAAATGTTCTAAGGCATAATCTAAAACCTTACGCACTGGCGTATGGTCTTTGCCCATCATCCGTTCCATGCCATACACCGCGCCAATCATGTGGGATTGGTTGATGGTGGTTTTACCCCCACAACCAACAAACACGTTTTTCGCGTGGTTGGCCATACCGATGACTTCATGTGGGACGACTTGTCCGATGGAAATGATTAAGTCATAGCTTGGGTCCATGATGAGTCGGTTGACTTCCATCCCAACCCCTTGGTCCCATAAACCTTCGGTAATCGATGAAATATAACTACCAGGGACTTCGCCGACATGGACGATGTCTTCTCGCCAGTTATGGACAATAAAACGATCTTTTGGGATATCGCCATACATTTCATCGATTTCTGCGTGACTCATCGGTTCATGTGTACCTAAGGCAGGAAGAATATCGACTTGGGTGTGGTCTTTTAATAAATGATAGTATAAATTCGTAATCAACCCCGCATTGGAGTGAAAACGGGTAAAATCAGGTGGAATGAGTAAAACCTTTCTTAAGTTCTTTCCTTGAATGGATTGTTTTAATCCTTCGAGTATTTCTGATTTAGATAAGCCAAGAGGGCTTTTTTCTTTAAAGAGTAATTCCATAATTAAACCCCTGAATACGCGTTAAACCCACCATCAACAGGAATCACAACCCCTGTCACAAATTGAGATTGTTTAGGGTCAATTAACCAAAGCAATGTCCCAATCAATTCACCAGGTTCACCAAAACGTTTCATTGGTGTAGCACTAATGATTTTATTGGAGCGATCGGTTAAGGAACCATCGGGTTTAATCAAAAGATTCTTATTTTGTTCAGTGACGAAAAATCCTGGGGCTAAGGCGTTCACACGAATGCCTTCTTTCGCAAAATGAACAGCCATCCACTGTGTGAAGTTGTTGATTGCGGCTTTCGCAGCACTATAGGCAGGAATCTTAGTCAATGGATTGAACGCACTCATGGATGAGATGTTTAAGATGCTACAACCTTCTCTACCAATCATGTCTTTACCAAAGACTTGAGAAGGGATTAAAGACCCTGTAAAGTTTAATCCAAAGACATAATTAAAACCGTCTAAGTCCATGTTGAAAAAATGCTTCGCACCTTCGGTTTGGTAAGCAGCTTGACTGAAATACTCATCCCCTGTGGTTGCTTTAGGATCATTACCGCCAGCCCCGTTGATTAAAATATCCACAGGTCCAAAGGTTTTTTTAATGAGTTCATGGGCGGATTCTAAGGATGGTTTGGATATTACATCCGCAGATACTGCCAATGCTTGTTGGCCTAAACTGCGTAGTTCAGAAGCGAGTTTTTCAGCTTTTTCTAAACTTCTACCTAAAATAACCACTTTAGCACCGGCTTGTGCACAGGCTTTTGAAAACTCTGTGCCTAAGACCCCTGCACCGCCAGTGATGACGATGACTTTATTGGTTAAATCAAAATGGAGTGGGTAGCTCATTGAATCCTCCTATACGTTATAGGTGGTTGATGAGGTCTTACCACCGCGACCAGTCCAATTGGTATGGAAGAACTCACCTCTATTTTTATCGGTTCTTTCATAGGTATGTGCACCAAAGAAGTCTCTTTGAGCTTGTAAGAGGTTTGCAGGTAATTTTTCGGTTCTATATGAATCAAAATAGTTTAACGCAGCGGACATCGCTGGGGTTGGAATGCCATTTATTACAGCAGTCGCGATAACATTACGCCATGAAGAAGTCATGGTTTCAACCACATTCTTGAAGTATGGATCTAATAATAGATTGGATAATTCTGGGTTTTGATCAAAAGCATCTTTAATCTTACCTAAGAAGACAGAGCGGATGATACATCCCCCACGCCACATTAAAGCGATACCGCCATAGTTTAAATTCCAATTGTTGGTTTTTGCAGCGGCTCTCATTAAAGCATAGCCTTGTGCATAAGACACAATCTTCGCTGCGTATAAAGCTTTTTTAATATCTTCAATAAAGGCCTTTTTGTCCCCTTTAAAGGTGATTGGTACGGGTTTAAAGGCTTTAGAAGCAACCAAGCGTTCATCTTTCATCGCACTGATGAAACGGGCATAAACGGCTTCTGTAATAAGGGTTAGCGGTACAGAATCTTCTAAGGATTGTACAGCCGTCCATTTACCAGTCCCTTTTTGACCTGCAGTATCTAAAATCTTATCGATGAGTGGTGAACCATCTTCATCTTTAAATGATAGAATCTCTCCAGTAATTTCAATTAAATAACTGTCTAGTTCTGTTTTATTCCATGCTTTAAAGACTTCAGCCATCTCATCGGCTGACATGCCTAAAATATTACGCATTAAATGATACGCTTCGGTGATGAGTTGGATATCGCCATACTCAATGCCGTTATGAACCATTTTAACAAAGTGGCCTGCGCCATCTTCGCCCACCCAGTCACAACACACAGACCCGTCGGCGACTTTCGCTGCGATGGCTTGGAAAATCGGTTTAACGGTTGGCCATGCTTGAGGCGATCCTCCTGGCATAATAGAGGGTCCAAGTAACGCCCCTTCTTCTCCACCAGAAACCCCTGTACCAATATATAAGAAGCCTTTGGACTCCACATATTTAGTTCTTCTAACGGTATCCGGATAATGAGAGTTTCCACCATCAATGATGATGTCTCCTGGTTCTAAGAGTGGTAATAGTTGTTCAATGACTTGATCGACAGGGTCTCCTGCTTTGATCATCATCATGACTTTTCTTGGTTTCTTTAAGGATTGTACTAATGTCTTTAAATCGGAAGTTCCGATGATTGGTAGACCTTTCGCACGTCCATTTAAAAATTCATCTACACGGCTTTGTTGTCTTGCGTGTGCAGTGACTTGAAAGCCCTTGGATGCCATGTTTAATACGAGGTTTTCCCCCATGACAGCCAATCCAGTTAATCCAATGTCTGATAGTTTTTCCATGTTGTCTCCTTATTAACGCTTAACTCGAGCGTTGCCTTCGTAAATACTCCAAATTTGTTCTTCATCTGCAGGTAAACCGAAGTCCTCTAATACAGTTGTAACATAAGCGCCGCTTGCCCAGGCAAAATGTGCACACTTTTCTAAAGAAAATCCCCGTAAAAGACCATAAAGTAAGCCGCCGACGAAGCCGTCGCCCCCACCAATGCGGTCTAAGACTTGAATACTTCTTGGTTCAACAACGATCCATTCATTTCCTTGATTGAGGATCGCACCCCATTGGTGTTCATTCGCATTGTCGACTTCTCTTAGGGTTGTTGCGTAAGTAGAAGCGTTCGGGAATGCTTTTTTAACGTTATCGATTAAGCCTTTAAAGCTTTCAATTTGATTCTTGATATCTTTACCCCCCGCTTCAGGTCCATGGACATCTAAAGCAAGTTGGAAGTCTTCTTCATTACCAATTAAAATGTCTGTTAAAGATGCAATTTCTTTAAAGACTTTGGCCAATTCTTCTTTACGATTTTTCCAGAAGGAAGCACGGTAGTTTAAGTCAAAGGAGATAAGTGTTCCACTGGCTTTCGCAAATCTTGCTAACTCTAAACAAAATTGACTGGTTTCTTTGGATAACGCAACAATCAATCCGGATAGGTGTAAGAGTTGAACGCCTTCTTCTTTAAAAATACGGTTTAAATCAAAGTCTTCGAGTTGAATGGTTCTACCTACTTCACCAGCGCGGTCGTTTTGAACGCGTGGTCCACGTAGTCCGTACCCACTATCCGCGATATTGAATTGATGGCGATAGCCCCAAGGTCCCCCTTGTTCGACTTCTTTACCTTCAAAATCAATTCCACGACGTCTTAAATCTTGTTTGATCAGTAAAGCGATGGGTGAGTCTTTTACAAATTTAGTCAAGACTTTGGTTTTGAGTCCTAATGCTGCAGAAATACTCAATACGTTGGTTTCAGCTGAGGTAGCCTGCATTTGAAATAACTGACTGGTGTGAACCGGTTGACGGTCAAACGGAGTAATTCTTACCCCCATGGAAGATGGGGATACTAAAGCATATTTGCTATGGGGTCTGAGTGTCATAGGGGTCTCCTTTTTAAAATCCTTTATACAATAGTTCTAAGTGCTTACCAATATGGTGATATAAGCGGTCACTATAGGTGGACGCTTCAGCTCTCCATAATGCGAAGAGTTCGTTTCTAAAGACGAAGTTGCCTTGAGCATCCTTATGGTTCAATATGAATCCATAGGTGATATGAATGAGTTGTCTAGCATCGTTATTATGGAATAATTCAGGTAGTTGGTTATCTTTTAAAGTATCAAGTTTAGGAATCTTATTTAAGTCGGTTGTAACATGGTAGAACTTGGTTGCTTCAGAAAACATGCTTAAGGCATAAGTATGAATGTCACGATAAAGCTTAGGCGCTTTCATCGCGACGACATGCATCGCTTCTAACCAGTTTGTCCCCGCTGTCTTCACATGGAAATGACCTCTCGTATGCTTGCCAATTAAGGTAAAGATGGAGAACTTATCTGACCCGGAGTGAATCGATAATTTATAGCCAAAATGACGGGCAATCGATGCATGGATGATGAGTTCTTGTTCAAATTGTTTAATATCCCCAATATAATCGATACCCTTTTGGAATTCGCCGCAGAATCGAGGGGCTAAAGTATCTAATTTTACAGATCTCAATTTTAATTCATTCGCAACAAAGTAGTGTTGAACTGGGGTAGTAGGTGTCGATGTTTCATCAATCGATAATTCAAAGTTCGCATTCGCTTGACCGTCAATAAAGAAGGTCTTATAAATATTGGCTGTAAATTCAATGGCTTTACCATACACAAGGACACAACGCTTTAAATCTATGGTACTAAATTGAATGGTTCTATTATCAATCTTAATTGATTGGTTTACGTATCTTTGAACCAAGGCTTCATCTAAAACACACGCTTGATCCACTTCATGGTCTGACATCGAATTGACATCATTACGAATATAATCACTCGCATCGAGTGTAATCATGGTGAATCCTAAAGATAATGCGTATTTAATATCTTCTGGTTTCTTTAAATGGTCTCCATCGGCACCAAAGCCTTTGATAAAGCCTGCTTTAAAAGCACCAAAAGAAGCCGCATCTAACACGTCTTCATAAGTTCTATGGGTTAAGTTTAATTCGCGTATAGATTGTTGAGCGAAAATTGGATAAGCATCATATTCTTCAAAAACACGTGCATGACCAGGTGTAGCCAAACCTAATCGGTCCCCTAAACCCACACTTCTTTGTTTATGAAGGACAGGTACGGGTTTAGTAAAAGGAAATAATTGACGTAATACTTGTCCATTTTCAAATGTAAGTTTTGAAATCACTAAAGGTAATCCTTTCACTTCTTGTTGGATGCCTTTGAACAAATTCGCTTTTCTGCCATAAGCGACGAGTTCATCGGACGTTTCACTAGCCTGCATAAATACCCAAGTATCCTCTGTTTGATGGAATGATTTTGGATACGCTTGATCGAGTAAGATGCCTGTTTTACCCGATAACAATTTGATTAAATCTTGTTTGTTTAACATACATTTTCTCCTCATTAATGTCTTCTATGCTGCGAGATAGATAGATTATTGATAGCTTAAATAGTCTAAAGACATTCTAAAAAAGATCTTTCTATCTACATCTTCAATACCATTATATCACATTTTTTCAAATGTAAACGGTGTTTATATATGCGGACGACTTTTTAAAAAAGAACTAAAAAACAAGGATTTTTATCTATTTATTTGTTGAAAATGAATTTGTTTATGGCGTATGTAAAACCATCTTCTTTAAATGGTTTAGTGATAAAATCAGCGGTCTTTTTCAATGCTTCTTCACCATCACCCATGGAAACCCCAATACCAGCCTTTTGAATCATGGTCAAATCGTTTTCTTGGTCACCAATCGCGAAGACTTCTACTAATGGAATGTTTAAATGGGCTGATAGAATCTCTAAAGCACGACCTTTGTTAGCAACTTTATTGCCGACATCGATGAATGATGCTTGACTCGATAACACGTAGACTGAATCTAATGAAGATAGTTTTTCTCTTAATTGTTTAAATTTAATCTCATCAGGTTCTATGATCAGGATTTTTAGTAAACCAAGCGGTAAATAGTCTTTAAGCGATTCGTCTTTCACGACTAAAGACTCAAAGGAACCAATCCTTAAAGCGAGTTTATCCTTTGCGCTTTGATTGGAAACAATCGATTGGGTGGTGTATAAGAGATAACTACTCATTTGTTCATTTAGAATCTCTAATACTTTTTGAACACTTTTTGTATCAATGATATCTTGATGAATGACTTTTTCTCTTTTGAAGTCATAAATAAACGCCCCGTTTGTACAAATCACGGGTAAATCAACCATTAATTCATTTGCGACCCTTCTGGTTGCGTCTTTATGACGACCGGTCGCGAGGGTGAATAAATAGCCTTGATCTTTTAGTTTTTGAATGGTTTGTTTGGTTGAATCACTCATCTGTTGTTTAGAAATCAGTGTTCCGTCCAAATCAGCAATAATCAGTTTCATATGGTTCAAATTCCTCTAAGTTTAATTATACACTAACTATCAAAACGTCTTATCAAAAAGAAAAACCTCAAAACGGATTTAATCGTCCTTTTTGAGGTTTAATTATTTGTTATATTCCCTGATTTTATAGGTATTTTTGCCTAATTTTTTGGCTTCATATAAGAGAAAGTCTGCTTCTTTTAATAGGACCCTGATGTTGAGGTTTAGACCTTTTTTGTATAATATGCCCCCAATACTCGCTGCTAATTTCACATCGCCAATCGGTGTAGTCCATGTTTTGAGTGATTCTAAAAGGACGCTTGCTTTATGTTCAATTTCAAACAGATTATCACAAAGCGGTAATACAACAACGAACTCATCACCACCCAAACGGGTCGGGTATCCATACTTTGTTAATTTTGTAAAATCCTCTAGTTTTTTGCTAAACTCTTGTAAGACTTGATTGCCGATATCATGTCCAAATGTATCATTGATTTGTTTAAAGTTATCTAAATCGACCATCAGTAATGCACCATAATCATATGGAGCGTCATCAAAAAATCGATATAAGTGTTGTCGATTTAGAATCCCTGTGAGTGAATCTCGATAAGCAAGGTATTCAAGTTCCAAATAATAGGAAAACATCTTCGCTAGTTTTTGTAAAAGTTCAACACTTTTCGAATCGAACTGGGTTGCTTGAGAACTCGCTGCACACAATGTTCCAAAACGGTTACCATTTTTAAGCGTGATCGGAATCCCTAGGTATGCTCCGATGTTTAGCCCATCAATGGTAGACTTCACAGAGTCTAAATCCATTTCATTTCGGATATCTTCATAAATAAGCGGTGCACTTTTTGAGTAATCGATTCGATTACAAATGGCTTGTTCAACTGGGATTGTGGTTCCTTCAGATAGATGGATCCCTTTATCTTGACTAGAAACCTTTAGGGTTACTTGGGTAAAATCATTTAAAGAGTTGATATAGATGGTTTTTTCAGGCATAATCTGTGAAGCAAGTTCGAGAATGTCTTTCATGAGCATTTCGAAATTTTGATACGTAATTACTTCATTGGTCATTAAACTTCTCATCTCATACTTCTCCAATCAATAGGTGTCTTCTTAGTCAACGTAATATGATTATTCTCTATAAGTGATTGTTATTTATTATACGCTACACTTAATAATTATTTTATGGTTTTACAAACACTTCCAAAACATTCCTGAATAATTTAAGATTTTTGTAATAATTAAGGGGCGTCATGGACTTATTCCATATCAAATCTTCATTTTTAAGATTTCTTCATCGTCATCCATCTCATGGGTATCAATGAAGCCATTGTTGATATAAAACTGATACGGCATCACATCATGCATCGTACAGGTGACATATAAATATCTTTGGTTATCTTGTTTGGTCTTTTCTTTTAAGATGTTGATGACTGTTTTACCATAGCCTTTACCTTGATATTCTTTAGCAATCATAAAACGCCAAAGATAGTACGCTGGTTGGTCTTCCTTAGGAATATCCTCATCATGTAGTGCCATCATCACAAAACCAATTGGGGTTTCATCTAGATAAATCGCTCTTGGCCAGGCTTTATGCTGATTCACATAAGCTTGTGAAAGCGATACAGCATTTGGGGCGACACTCTTTTTTTGAGATTCATCCAGTGTGTTTGATAATTTTAAGATATCGATAATATTGTCATTCGTGACTTCTCTTAGTGTGATCATTATCTCACCGTCCTTTGTTATTTTACCATTAGTACCTGTCATATTCACTATCATTTTGTGTGTTATAATCAAGTTAACGAAAGGATTTTGACATCATGAATAAATTAGATGAATTTTTTGCTCGATTTATTGAAAAGACACATCGCGATAAATCCACAAAGTTTGTTGACCACTATCACTTTGATTTGACAGAAGAAATCTCAAATGAACTGTTGAATCTCGTGATTACGGGTCAGAAAAAAGCTACGGCTGGCAGTTATGACATGTATAAACTTGGGGTTGAGACACTACCGAACATAGGGGATTTGAACATCATTACCGATTTTTATGGCTATCCTCGCTGTGTGGTAGAAACCAAACAAGTCACGATACTGCCATTCAAAGACCTCACCTATGACATTATCAAGCGTGAAGGTGAAGATGATAATTTAGAATCCTGGCGTAAAGGACACATCCGATTCTTTACTGCTGAAGCGAAAGAACTCGGTTATGTCTTCAGTGAAGAGATGCTTGTTGTTTTCGAAGATTTTGAAGTCTTATATGTAGAATAAAACGGCTATAATAAGCCGCTTTATTTTTGGGTACATCAAATTAAGGTTGTGTTATAACTAGCAATCAAATTGAGGTTGTGTACCAACCTAAAATGGATGGCCCAATTTAGGCGTATAAGTTACTCTCCACTAATCATTAAGGATTCGATTAAGACTGAGGGGCTAGCTACACCAGATAAATTAAATTTTAAATCTGACCCTAACGTGGTT
>CAZXLG010000051.1:0-10992 GCA_964641335.1 uncultured Paracholeplasma sp. | reverse complement strand
GGTTAATCATTGTTGGTTTAGCCTTATTGATGGCTTTTATGATACTGATTTTACCGTTTAAAAACCCATTTTCAGAAAAGATTATAGCTGCTATTGTCATCTGTACTTTTAGTCTTTATGGTTTCATTTTTATCTTTATGTATCTTTTGTGGCGAATTAAAGTTGATAAAGATGGTTTCATCTATACGAATTATTTTAACCATTCCAAAACCTATCGTTATGAAGAATGTAGGTACTACACTCAATCAGCCCATACCCTCATCTATTATCAAAATAAGATTATCATCAAAATACCGTATTTGACCTCCGATGAATTGCTCCGAAAAAAATTGAAAATGGTAGATACAAAACAATCATTAGCTGATACAGACCATCCAATTCAATTAAGATACAATGGATTCACACTCACCATGGGATATGTATTTTTAGTATGTGGTTTATTCATCGCTAGTACGATGACTTATGCATTTATATTTGAACAAAAAGGTCAAATCGGTGATATCGCTCTATTTGTTGTAGGCGTATGCGTGTTATTGTTCGGATTTACTGCTTTTATGACTGGTCTCATGATGCTGCTTTTATATTATTTTTTTAGGATAAATATCAATCAAGAAGACATTCAATTTCGTAACTTTATAGGGAAAAAACGTACTTTTAGTATCAAAGATATGGATTATAAGCCGACGAATCATGGGTATATACTCTATCATAAGGGTAAGAGAATAACCTACTTGAATGAAGCATTTGTTGATCATACATTTTTACTAAGAGCACTTTATTTTAAAAAACGATAGTCTATCGCTTATGATTATTTTGAATACCAAAGCGTATTCTATAAGTCTGAGTGAATACTCAGGATGAATCATATAAAGGTGATCTTATGTCTAAATCTAATTTTTCAGAGAATATGACGTTTCTAAAAGACGTATTACTATGTTCCATTGGTTCATATGGCGGACCAGAAGCTCACTATGGTGTGTTTTCTTCAATCTTAGTAAAGAAGAAAAAATATATCACAGAAGAAGAATTAACAGAAATGATAGGGTTATATGCCTTAGTCCCTGGACCAAGTAGTACACAAACGATTACCGCGATTGGGTATTATGTGGGTGGACCATTGTTAGCCATCTTAACCTTTTTAGTTTGGGCATTACCTGCTATCCTAACCATGGGTTTAATTGGGGTATTCTTTACTCAAATTGCTGGTAATGACTCTTGGAAACCCATCATCACGTATTTACCTGCGGTTGCGGTAGCGTTTATTCTTTATGCAGCGGTGAGTTTAACTCGTAAAGTGATTAAGAAAAAACAGGATATCGTGATGTATCTAATCATGCTTGCTTTAGGATTATGGTTGGTGGGTTATTCCATGTGGGTAGTGCCTATCTTACTGGTCCTTGGTGGGTTAGTTGTCATGTTTCCTCATTTGAAAACCAAATCTATTACCAAGATTGACCATCAACCTAAATGGTATATTTTAGGGATTGTTTTGGGTTTAGCTTTACTCAATGAAGGCCTCGTGTTCTTAACCAGTGAACCGATGGTTACCTTATATACATCATTTTATCGATATGGGTATTCTGTTATTGGTGGCGGACAAATTGTCATTCCACTGATGATTCAAGATTTGGTTCAAACTCAGTCACTCATTTCATTGAATGACTTTTTAGCAGGATACGCCATTGACCAAGCCATCCCGGGACCCTTATTTAGTTTCGCTGCTTTCGTATCTTCGCGTTCCTATGCGGGGTCGGGTTTCTCCATGATTGCGGGATTAATTGGGGGATTAAGTATATTTTTACCAGGAATATTATTGGTATTCTTTATATTTCCAATTTGGAAATCCAGTCGTACACTTCCCCATATGAAGCATTTCTTAGCCGGGGTTAGTATTACTGCAGCGAGTTTAATCGCGATGACTGCCATTAATTCATCTCTCAAATTACCTGTAGGTTTCGCTACCTACTCAATTGTCATTATCAGTACACTTTTATTACTATCAAAGAAAATACCTGCACCGCTCATTGTTGTCATCGCGGCGGTTTTGGGATTCTTCATTTAAAGCTGTGTTTTTAGTTTTCATCATCTAATGATCAACCAACGAACCACATTGGATGAGGAAAGAGGTCAAAGATGAGATCACTCAAACTTATGAAAAAATCCGATGATTTGAATCCGGCAATCAGCCGTGTTTTCATCATCGGTTTTTTTGTTCTTATAGGAGATTTAAATTTATGAATACACAAAGGACCCTCATTGGTAAAGGGAGAATTTCTACCATCTATACCGACGGAACCTATGCCTATAAAACGTATCCAAATGACTTTCCAACAAATTGGATTCATTATGAATACGACATCCACCAACGGATCAAACATCAGACCACATTACCGATGGTATCCTATCACCTAAGTGAAAATGAACGAGAAATCCAAATGGACTATGTCAAAGGCATTACCTTAGCCGATCGGATGCGTAAAGAAAAATATAAACAAGGTTTAGACGATATGATTTCACTTCAGTGTACCCTCTATCAATATACTGTAAGTGGATTACCGAATGCTTTTAAGGCCTTCAAAGAAACAATAGAATCGTCCATATGGGATGAGAGATTAAAACAATGTGCACTCAACAGTTTAAACAAAATCGAACCAATGGCTGTTTTGTGTCATTTGGATTTTCATTTGGAAAATATTCTGTTTGATGGGTCAAAATACATCATCATCGATTGGGTAAATGCGAAAGCAGGCAACCCTGTCATGGACATCGCGAGATCCTATATCATTCTTAAACAATATGCGATGAGATTATCGAATAAATATTTAAATCTCATTTGTCAAAAATTGAATATACCCATTCAATCGGTCATGAATGCAGTACCTTTAATGGCTTATTTACGGTTATTAGAAAATGGCGATAGTCCATTCAATGAAACACTCATTGAACTCATACAGGAGGCTAATCATGGCTAAATCACTCAATCAGTATCTTGTAGAATATCCACTAGAAAGTCAAAACCGATATCATCAGGTAAAAGATTTGATAAACTCTATTGAACCAGATATCACACCATACATGTGGGGTGGTATACCCACCTTTCAAAGAGGCAATCACTATGTGAGGATTATTGTCTTCAAAGACCATCTCAATATCAATACCTCGATTGGTATATCTGTCAAAGAGTTAAATCCGACTTACATCATTACACCAAAAGGTATGGTTCAAATATTTCACCATGAAAGCTTAGATATCGATTGGCTAAAAACGTTGTTTCAAACTGTTTATTATAAGGATGAGGTTTTATGACTACCCCAGCTGCTTATCTATTTCTCATACTGAGTAGTGTCGTCGTTTGTTTCCAATGGCTCATATTCTTTAAATTTCCATGGGGTGAATACACGATGGGGGGCCAGATGAAAGGTATTTTACCTAGGCCTTATCGTATCGTCGCTTTGGTACAATCTTTTTTATTAGCTTTCAATGCTTGGGTTGTCTTGGAACAAGCCAACATCCTGACACTTTTATCAGAGGGATTCGTTTTTGTATGGATGTGGGTTGTTGTGTTCATTATGGGGATATCGATGCTTATGAATTTAGCGAGTAGAAGTAAAAAAGAACGTAATCTATGGGCACCTGTGACCATTCTTATGTTTATTTTAGTCATCCTAGTATGGATCAAATAATTGATTAAGAAAGAAGAAATCATTTATGGAATCAGTAAGAAAAATGTTATATACGCTTAAAAAGGACCCCATCATTTTGGAGGTTCCGAAACTAAAATACATAACGATTGAAGGTCAAGGTAATCCGAATAAGTTGGATTTCCAACTCAATGTAGAAGCCTTATACGCCATCAGTTACGCCATCAAGATGTCCTATAAAAAGCCTAATCCACCAATGGGTTATGTCGAATATACAGTTTATCCGTTAGAAGGTGAATGGGATTTGATTGATAAAACAAAACCCTCTACCGATAAAGACAATTATCAATATAAACTGATGATTCAACAACCAGACTTCGTGAATCAAGACGTCTTCAAACGTTTTTATGAAGCTGTGTTAGAAAAAAAGGATAATCCCAAACTAAAAAAACTTCAATTTGAGGAAATAGAAGATGGATTATGTTGTCAGATAGGTCATATCGGATCGTTTGATACCGAACCTCAATCCTTTGAAAAAATCCAACACTTCCTTAAGAATCACGGACTTAATCGAGTATCTAAAAAACATAAAGAAATCTACTTAAGCGATCCTCGTAAAACTGAACCCTCGAAACTAAAGACACTTTTACGCGTAAAAATTCAAAGAACAACCGTACCCCTAGAATAAATACTTATTTAGAATTATAATAAAGGTATCAAGAAACATAAGAAAGGGTGTCCGATGATGTTTAAAAAATGGATTCTTCCTGCTTTATGGATTACGGTACTCGGAATTATTTTGGTGGGTGTCGCGTGGTTTTCATATGTGGGTATTTATTTATCCATAGAGGCGATTTGGTACGCCGATGACCCACAACGCTTCCCTGCAGACCAGTTGCGTGCGATGAGTGCCATCGTCTTGTTATTGGTCTATGTGCTCACATTGAGATTTCAAAAGAAACCACTTTTAAGAGCAATTCTTTTAGTCCCTACAGTTACGGTGCTCTTCATCACAATCTATTTAAGATATTATAATCACCTCGTGGTGGGGATACCGGTATTAAGCATTGTTAGTTTGGTTATTGTGTATCTTTTATACCGAACCAAACAACCCTGGTTGATGTATTACGCCACCCTATTATCGTTAATGGTTGCGTTAGCGTATAGCGTATAAATTTATGGCGAAATTAATCCTATTTACGGGTGGACTGGCTACCCTAAAAACAACGATTTCCAATCAAATTGCCCAAGATTTGGGCATTTTGTGTGTCAATAAAGATGATGTTAAAGCGTCATTGGTAGATGTCATCGGATTTTCTAACCGGGAAGATAATAAAAAGCTATCTGTCGCGACTGTCGAGGTGATGATTCAATTGGCTAGTAAAGCGAAACAGTCGAATACC
Source organism: uncultured Paracholeplasma sp. (assembly GCA_964641335.1). Lineage (GTDB taxonomy): Bacteria > Bacillota_I > Bacilli_A > Acholeplasmatales > UBA5453 > Paracholeplasma. The sequence continues at coordinate 5,948 of CAZXLG010000051.1, read as the reverse complement.
TCGATCATCCTTGAAGCGAACTTCAAAAAACATGAATTAGAAAAAATCAAAGAGATTTCAGGGTTTAATTCCGAGGATATACTAACCCTCTTTTTGTATGGTGAACCCAAGGTACTATATGACCGTTATGTACGTCGTCAAGCGACAAGACATATCGCGCATACCTCGATGGGATTAATGGACTTTGAGATCTTTAAAGCATCCTTCGATGAACATCGCATGGAAGATGGATTAGGTACAGTCATGACGATGAATACCACACCCTTTGAAGAAGACGATTATCAAGATTTAAGAATCAAACTACAAGACTATTTAAACGAAATGAGGGAGTCTAATGTTATCTAATTATGCTGATCAAACCATCAAACTTAGAATTCCAAAAAAATTGATTCAATCTTTAGAAGCACACCCAGAACCGTATGGTGACCATATAGCCATTTTAGTGAATGGTATGTATACAGATGTCTATAAAGATCACCTAGGGTACTACACATTAACGAATGATCAAGATTTGATTGATTATATACAAGGAGAACTACATAAACATGCCTAAAACACATTTCCTATTTGGGGCATTACTATTTCCTTTTTGTCTGTAAATATGCTGATATTAGGTATCTATTACGGTTTAGCATGGGGATTCAGTATTCTAGTTAGTTTTGGTATCTTGAATTCTTTTTGTGATATTGCTTGGGATTGCTTATATAAATTACACCGTATATCGAAACAAAAAGTAATTTTTTAGTGAGTACTATTTCTAAGTTTATGATGATTTTCTAGTACCAATAAGATTTTAAATCCTGACATCGGGATTTTTTTCTTTTTAGCAACCACACGTTGCGTGACAATGTTTTTAAATCCATATACAATGTAGGTGTAGGAGGTAAACCCATGATAGATACTCAAAAAGTTGGTTTGAAGATTACCCAGTATCGAAAAAACTTAGCGCTCACTCAAGATGATCTGGCCAATCGCTTAAACATTACCCGCCAAGCTTTATCCAAATGGGAAAACGGTACGGGATTACCTTCAATTGATCTGTTACTCGATTTCTGTCAACTATTCAATACCTCGGTGGAAAACCTCTTATGTTTAAATGATAAAACCGAGATTGATGAAAATGATTTATTCAAAAATCATTCACGAGCATTCATCATAACACAAATCATTAGAGGTGAGATTACTGTGAACATTCCGGATGTGTTCTATCAGTTTTCACCCATTGAACGAATGCAGATCTTAAAAGCAATCAAAGAGCATAAAATAAGTTGTAACTTGAATGATTTAAGCGTACGTTTGACTCAAAGCGAACAAAAATTCTTATTCAACACTGTATACAAAGGAGGCATACACCGATGATTTTAAGAAAAATGATGGTCGATGGCCAAGAAATACACGTAGCCATCTCAACCGAAGAAGCGAAAACACGATATTTAAACCAAGAAACGTTGGTGTTTACGGATGGAACCGAAAAAGCACAATTTCTTCACTCTTTGGAAAATAAATCCGAGGAACGTCCCAAATCTAAACCGAAGATGCATCGACTGGTTCAAATGTTACCTTTCATGGATGAGGACACCATCCACGATCTGGTGGAAAAACTCTTACAAGAGGATGGACTTGAAGGCATCGATGTTGGGGTCGTATTACCATTTTTAGATGAAAAGGATGCGACAGCACTTTTTAAGAAAGCCTTAAAAGGCGATAACCCGAGACTAAACCCAATGATGATTGCGCCATTTGTTGATGCAGATGCGTTATCTTATGTGGTGGATGAATATATTGCAGGTCATATTCCTGAACATCAACTCGATGCATTATACCCATTTTTGAATGAAAGTGACTTAAAACGTTTATTCAAACACATCGTCGAAAAAGAATAAAAAATCAAAAGCTTTTAGGTGTAAAACCTGAAGGCTTTTTTTCTATAGTGCTCTTTCGTGCTACAATATCTTTAGGTGTGTCATCAATCTATAAAATTTTCACAAAGATTAAACCTAAGAGGTGTTTTATGAAAAATCGTAAACAACAAGCATTATTATTTTTATTATTAATTGGCATCATTTCGATGTTATCTGATTTTACCCATGAAGGCGCTAGAAGTATCTACGGACCTTATTTAGGATTATTAGGGGCATCGGCGTTAGTGATTTCGATTGTTTCAGGGTTAGGAGAGTTTATTGGACAAGCACTAAGAATCGTCACTGGGATGATTGCAGACCGAACCAAAAAATATTGGACCATGATGATTTTAGGGTATTCAATTAATTTACTTGTGATACCACTCCTCATGTTTGTATCCAAAGATATTTGGTTTGTCGCGATTATTCTAATCCTATTAGAACGCGTTGGTAAAGGGATTCGTGCCCCAGCGAAAAGTGCGTTAACCTCCTTTACAACCGCGGATATCGGATTGGGTAAGGCATTTGCCTTACAAGAAGCGATGGACCAATTAGGGGCGTTTTTAGGGCCATTATTCGTATTTCTCGTCTTACAACTCAATTCGGGTAGCGAATTCAATGGGTATCAACTCGCATTTGGGTTATTGGGTATTTTCGCCATTTTAACGATTGTCATCATTGTGATTGCGAAAACCAAATACCCAAATCCGGATCAAATGGACGTATCTAAAGGTCAACAAGGGTTTAAAGGCAATAAATACTTTTTGATTTATATTGTCGCGGTGATGTTACTCGCGATGGGGTTCATCGATTATCCTGTATTGGCCTTTCACATCAGCCGAGAATCGATCATAACAGCCTCATATATCCCACTCCTCTATGCTTTAGCCATGGGTGTGGATGCGCTAGCAGCCGTGTTCTTTGGGTATTATTATGATAAAGTGGGTGTTTTATCTTTAATCATATCCGTGATCTTCGGTATATTGATTGCACCCGTATTCTTTTTAGTTGATGGTGTTGTAGGAATCTTATTAGGCGTCATTTTATGGGGGATTGCGATGGGGGCTCAAGAATCTATCCTTAAAGCAGTCATCGCCTCTTTAGTTTCAAAAGACAAACGTGCAACTGCGTATGGGATTTTCTATACAGCATTTGGATTAGCCTGGTTTTTGGGTTCGACACTCATTGGCCTCATTTATGAAAGAAGTATTGTTGGTGTCGTTTTATTTTCAAGCGTATTTGAACTTTTATCCTTAGGTGTGCTCTATTATTATCATAAAATGACCAAAGTTCATCCTAGTAATATATAAATACAACAAAATAAACGAGTGAATAAGCACCTAGCTACGTGATTTATATGCTTTACGTTATAATGAAGAAAAAAGGAGCAATGACATGACAAACTTTACGAAAGAACAATTTGAACTTCTCAATACTTTAGAGAACCGTTTTAAGAAAAATCCGAATAGACATGGTCATTTAGAATGGAACACTGTTCTACCAAAATTAGAGAATGCTAAAATATTATCGATTATATTAAAGATGGAAGAAACCGGTGGTGAACCGGATGTGGTGGTTTTTCCAGATAATCAAAATCAAATATTCATCATGGATTGTTCGAAAGAATCGCCTGCAGGCAGACGTAGCTTGTGCTATGACGCGGCTGCTTTAGAAGCGAGAAAAGAATTTAAACCCATCGATTCTGCCATGAATTTGGCCAAATCCATGGGCATTCAACTACTGGATGAATCGCAATACCGAGCCTTACAAACCCTGGGTGATTTCGATACCAAAACATCGAGTTGGTTAGCAACACCAAAAGCAATTCGTGATTTAGATGGCGCGATTTTTGGCGATAAACGCTATAATCATACGTTCATTTATCATAATGGTGTTCAATCCTATTACAAAGACCGCGGATTTAGAGGCTATATTGTTTTGTAAAAAGCGTGTAAAATGAAAGTCTCCTGAAAGTGTTTAATGAAAAATTCAGTTATAATATAGATAGAAATCGATATAAAGAGGGAAAATATATGATTGATGTATTGTTTGTTTGTATTCACAATTCAGCGAGAAGCCAAATGGCTGAAGCCTATTTAAATCGTTTAGGCAAAGGTTTATTTAGAGCTGAAAGCGCAGGTCTAGAACCTGGTAAACTCAACCCTAATGTTGTTAAAGTATTACAGCTAGATGGTATTGATATCAGTGATAACAAAACCAAATCCACATTTGATATGCTTAAAAAGGGAACACGCTATACATATGTCGTTACCGTTTGTGATGAAGCGAGTGGTCAACGCTGTCCGATTTTTCCTGGGTCATTAAAAACATTCCATTGGAACATTGAAGACCCATCCGCACTCAAGGGTGATTTTGAAACCATCCTTCCGGAACTCATCCGTATTCGTGATGAAATCAAACATCGCGTGATTAACTTCATTTCAGAATATGAAGCTTACGCTTTATCTAGAAAGTAACAAAAAGTTCATTTATTGAGCTTTTTTTATTGTTATAATAAGAATAAAATAAAGGATAATATGGCCCGACATTTGTCACAATACTGTCACAAAATCTTCGAGACAAATGGTCTTTATTTTGATATAATACCCATGAAAGTGAAGTGAACCTCTTGAAAAACACCTTATGTTGGTCAAAAGCCGACTTACAATCTATAGAAAATCAACAATTGATTCAAAAAACCATCCTTGATGGCGATTTGATCATATTTCCAACCGAAACTGTCTATGGCATTGGTGCGAATGCACTAGATCCAAAAGCCTCAAAAAAAATTTATCAGGCCAAAGGGCGTCCTTCGGATAACCCGCTCATTGTTCATATCGCGAACAAAGAGGATGTCTATCGCTATGTTCGTTTTGTCTCAGAAGAAGCAGAAACGCTGATGAATACGTTTTGGCCAGGGCCAATCACACTCATCTTTGAAAAAAATGAGCTCGTACCTGATGAGACCACTGGGGGGTTGAATACGGTTGCCATCCGATTCCCAAAAAATGACATCGCCCAAAAACTAATTCAATTATCTGGGGTCCCCATCGCTGCACCATCAGCAAACATTTCGGGCAAACCAAGTTCAACACAATTTCAACATGTTTTCGAAGATTTTAATGGCAAAGTCGATATCATCATTGATGGGGGTCCATCTGAAATTGGGTTAGAATCCACTGTCATTGATATGACATCTGAACATCCAACCATCTTACGTCCAGGATTTATTACCAAGAAGATGATTGAAAAAGCCCTCAATCACAAAGTACTGGATTTATCTGATACAAAACCTACTGGAAACGTTAAATCTCCCGGGATGAAGTACACCCACTATAAACCTAAAGGCCAAGTCACCATTTTAAATGGAACTATTGAACACATGGTCGATTATGTAGATTCGTTTAAACAAGCCCATCAAAAATCAACCATTTCAGTGATTTGTGAAAGTGAATATGTTTCATTATTCAAAGTACCTACTAGACCCCTAGGGTCGATTCATAATCAAACCGAAATGGCTCATAATTTATTTTCTGCGTTAAGAGACATGGATTTATGGGCAGTTGAATATATATTTATCCATCATCTGAGTACCGATGATTTAGGTTACGCTTTGATGAATCGCTTAGAAAAAGCCGCAGGATACCACATTATCAACCTTTAGGAGACCCACATGAGCAAACGCATGAGCCTCGCATTAGGCATACTTGCCTTATTGATTTTAGGAACACTGATTTATGGTTTGATACAAATTATTTTGTTCATGCAAAATATCGATACGATACCAGCTCAAGGTGAGATTCCGATTGCTACAGGGGTCATTGTTTTTCTCGGTGCGTTTTTCTTATTAGTGGCTTTAGGGCTTTATACAATTTTATTCATGCTTGGCATTCCGCATTATTTTCTATACTTGAAAGACAAACACAAATCAAACTATCTCTATTTGGTAAAATATGTATCCATCATACCGATAGGGTTGTTCGTATTGGTCATCTTGTTTACATTGATTTCTCTTGTGAATGGTGAAACAACCTTCCAAGAATGGAT
>CAZXLG010000050.1:0-11291 GCA_964641335.1 uncultured Paracholeplasma sp. | reverse complement strand
GGCTGGATTGGTTTTAACCAATTGAATTAGTTCATTTGAAACGACACGATCGATTTCGTGTTTAGATCTTAAAATGTGAATATTCATAATGACACTCCGTAGACAATTTTTCCTTCAATAATGGTTTGGATGACATTAAATTGTTCATCCATAATTACCAAATTGGCTTTTTTATGTTTGGATATAGATCCAAGTTCTTTATCTAAACCCAGTTGTTTTGCGGGATTTAGAGAACTGATGATAGACGCTTCTATTCTTGATAATCCTAAATCTTTTACTAAATGTTTATAACCATCATTCATTTTTAGGATTGACCCAGCTAATGTGCCATCGGCTAAGCGTGCTTCGCCTTGATTTATATGGACGGATTGTCCCCCTAAATCATAGATACCTTCATCGAGATACTTCGCACGCATGCTATCCGTGATGAGCGTTATGCCTGAAATGCCTTTATTCTTTAAAAGTAGTTTCGCAGCAGGTACCGATACATGAATTTTATCAAAGATGAGTTCAGCATTTAACTCATCATGAAGTAATGCTGCACCAACGACACCGATATCACGATGGTGTAATGGTGTCATCGCATTATACATGTGTGTCAAAGAAGATGCTCCATGTTGAATGGCTTTAAGAATGTGGGGATAATCTGCTTTGGTATGGGCAATAGAAATCACAATATTTTGTTGTTTTAAGTAGTCCATTAACACCAATGATTCATCAAAATCAGGTGCCATAGAAATTTTTTTAATTTGAAAATTGGATGCTTTTTCCAAAATTTTGAAAGTAGTGGTATTTGGTCTTATAATGCAGTTTTTCGGTTGTGCACCAGCAGCGTTTTCGTGAATGAATGGGCCTTCTAGGTGAATACCTAATACCTGTGCAGCATTTGGATTTTGTGTGTTCATGTAAGTGCTGATATTGGATAGTGCACATGTAATATTTTCTAGGGTTTGTGTCATCGTAGTAGGTAGAAAACCAGTCGTACCTTCTTGAACTAACGATAAAGCAAAAGATTCAATCGCTTTAGGTTCTGTATCCATCGCATCATAACCGTTTGCGCCATGGATATGTAAATCAATAAAACCAGGCACTACATAATGGTTTGGGGTCTGTCCCATATATGGTTTTGGTATGATGGCTTCAATTAAATTGTTGTTTAGGATTAGATCACCATAGATCATTTGATCTTCTAGAACAATCCAAAGATTGCTGAGTTGCATTGTATCATCTCTCTTTTTAACTTGTCTATATATATCATAACACCAAAAAATAAAAAGGCAATCTTAATTGTATAGATAAGTGAAACAAATAAAAATAAAGACCCCAAAGGGTCTTAGTTAGATGTTTTCTAAAACATAACTTGCATAGGCAACTGTTGAGCGATATAATATTAAAGTAAAGGTTTACTTATACTGAGGATATTGATTGAGAAAATGATAAAATGCACCAATCATTCCTGCATCATTTTTGAATAATGCAGCCTTCACTTGAGTATGCTTTTGTAGATGTATGTTTAGTTTTGGTTTCACATAGGTCATCAATTCTGAAATGAATTGGTCTCTACCTGTGATACCACCACCGATGACAATGACTTCAGGATTGAACGCGTAAGCGATGTTCGCAATCCCAATGCTTAAATTGTCGTAGAAGCGATTCACTAGTTTGATTGCAACTGCATCTTTTTGGTCATATAAGTTAAAAACATCAATGCCATTTTGAATGGATTCACCAAGTTCTTGTTGAGCAGCTCTGACTAAACTGGATGTTGAAGCAATGGCTTCATAATCATTGGATTCAATGCGCATGAGACCAAATTCTCCTGCACTATAGCCGTGACCTTGAATCAGTTGACCATTGAGTAAAATCGCCCCACCAATACCAGTACCGACGGTCATCGCAACCATGGATGAAGAACCAATCCCTGCCCCTTTGTGATATTCACAAAGCGCCATAGAATTTACATCATTCATGACTGATACAGGTAGATTTAAGCGTTTATTCAAATATTTGATAACGTTTAAACCAATAAAATCAACAATTGCGTTGGTTGCGCTTAAGACTTCTCCGGTGTCTGAATTGATTACACCAGCAGAAGATATCGCAATACCCTCACCTTTATATTCTAATGATAATGTTTTTACAACAGCAACAATATCATCTAAAATTTGTTTTCCACCCAATGCACCACGTGATGGCATCTTGCTCTTAACTAAGACTTCCCCTTGTGCATTAACAACCCCATATTTGATTTCGGTTCCTCCGATATCAAACACAAAAAACTGACGCATAACAACACCTCTTTCAATTCTATTTGATATTATAAAGGGTGTTCTTATAAAAAACAATTGAATTTGAAAACACAAAAAGGGATAAGTAATACTTATCAAATTAAAAGGTGACCCTATGATAACTCCAATCTACAAAGTAATCGAATCAGACATCAAAGCAAAAATCAATCATGGCGAATTAAAGAGCGGTGATTTAGTACCCTCAGAAAACGAACTCAAGGATCAATATAATGTATCTCGTATGACCGTGAGACAAGCCTTAAACAACCTAGTAAATGACGGGTATCTTTATCGTCACAAAGGTAAAGGGACCTTCATTTCACAACGTAAGATTGAAAAAAATATTCACGGTGTGCGCTCATTTACCGAAGAAATGGCTGCAACCGGTAGAAAAGTATCCAATAAAATCATCTCATTTGAATATATCGAAGCATCCGCTGAAATCGCAGATAAGTTGTTCTTGAATGAAAAGGATGAAGTTATCCACATCGAACGCGTTCGCTATGGCAATGATATTCCTGTCTTATTCGAACAACTTTACATTCCAGCTAAACTATTTAAAACCATCACCAAAGAAAATTTAAGTGGGTCTTTCTATCAATACATCGAAAAAGAGTTGGGTATGCAGATTTCGCACTGTATTCAATCGATTGAAGCCATCAGTGCTGACTCTAAAGTATCTGTTGCGCTCGAAGTGAATAAGAATGTTCCGACTCTACTCATTGTTCGTAACACGTTCTTAACAAACGGTAGACCGTTTGAATTTGTCAAATCATACTATCGAGCTGACCAATACAAATTTGTACAACATGCGATTAAAGGATAAACGAGCAATCGTTTATTTTTTTACATAGACATTATGTATAGACAAGTATTATAATTGTTGTTATAATGACCATGAAGTGAGGATTTTTTCATGATACCAATCAAACCACTACAACTCAATCACCCCTTGATTAAACAACACTGTTTTGGAGGTGCTTGGTACCATAAAGTCATGAGTGTTGAGTATGCTTTTTATGGTATTGAGGGGGTAATTACGTTACCTTTACCCTTTATTAGACGCTATACAAATGATTTCAAACCTAAAAAAGGTTTACTCGATTTAAATCATCAAAACCTAGATGTATCCTCTATTTATATGGGGGGGCACGCGATTGATGAATCCGATGTTGGACTAGCGTTGTTTCGAGCCGAACTTGGTGGGGAAATCACATCGGGTAGTTGTGTATACCGCCCATTTTGGCGTTACATAACCGCTGAAAATGCCGATGTCGGTGGGTATGACTTACAAAACCATCGTAATTATGCAGCGACTCAACTCAGTGAAAAAAATGGATTGAAAAACGTATATGCGCAATACCATCCCTCATTTTCCGAATACTATTACTTACCAGGGGATACCCTTAAGATGTCGTTATATAGTCCTAAACCAGACTTTATGCAACTGAAGATAGAAGTCTTAGAGGTTTCAAAACTCCCTTATTCTATCCAGTTAAGAAGAAAATACCATTTAAAACAACCATCCACATTTATATCACCCATGTTTGCTTCTAAAGGACACGGCACCGATATGCTAAAAACCTACAAGCGTGTGAATGCCATCGATCAAGCAAAAAATGAAGGTAAAGTAGCGATTCCATCAGACACCCAAATCCTGAATGCTTTGTGGCAATCTTGCTATCTGTATTACAAAGAAAACAACACCTTATTTAAAACACCATTCAATGAAGAAATTTCTGTGACGATGCAATGTCCGGATCCAAAAGCATTCTATTCAACAGCGATTGAATCCACGACAGGTCGTCAAATGATATCCATCAGTCCAAAAGAGGTTAAAAAATGAAAAAACTCATCATCATAGGTCTCATGATTTATAGTCTATGTGCAATACCCATCTACGCTGCAGGACTAGACTATGTAATCATCAGTCAAAGTAATACTGGTTTAGAAGGTGTCACGGTTAATTCAATTACCGCGAATGTATACAATGATAATAGTACGGAATCAATTCAAAATATCCAAATCATCCAAGGAAATGAGGATGTATTCTTAACCACGTGGAGTTACTTTGATAATAATGGTAACCTTGTCAATCGGGATGTCTTAAGTTTAGCTAGAGACTTCAACTTAAAAAATCCAGATTATGAAGTCATTGCCGGGGTGAATGGGGATTACTTTACCACTGGGTCTACCATCAATGCGAATATGATTTTTGGGTCTCGCTTGGTAAAATCAAATAACCATGATAAATACTTAGCGATTGAACTCGATCGACTCGGATACTATGAATCAACCATTAAAAGTATCGCTTTAGGGGATACATATAAACTCTACATTTACGATCAAATAACTCATGCTTTAAAATCAGTGGTCAACTTACAAACCATCAATGATTCAACCATTGAAGATGGACAAACTGGTGTTTTTTACAACTATGATGCAATCTCAAAGGCTTCTGGGAAGCACTATAGTTTTGATTTAATAGGAAAAACCAACACTAACAATCAATTTTACTTTTTTGGGAATAACCCAGTTGAAAAATCATCCACCATTGAAACCACATCTACCAAATTATCGGTATTGTCCAAAGATGATGCTGTAAATGCCTTATTGGAAAATGCGTATGTGAAAGTTCAAAAAGAAGTCAAAACCGTTGAAGAATCTCATACAGTATTAGGCGTAGATTCTCAAATTATTCAAAATGAAACCATTAAACAATTCTCTGAAATTGGTGGACAAAGCGCTTCAAACAACGAGTCAAGACATCCAAGAACTGGAATTGGATTTGATGATAATAATAGACCAATCCTATTTACCATCGATGGTAGACAATCCGGTTTTTCCCAAGGGGTAAATCTAAGAGAGTTTGCGAAAGTCATGCAATCACACGGCGTGGTAAATGGCTTTAACTTAGATGGTGGTGGTTCAACCCAAGCGATAATAAAAGAGGGTGATGATTTCAAAATCATCAACAGTCCATCCGAAGGTGGACCAATGTCTTATCGTGTCGTATCGAATGCGGTATTCTTTGTAAAACCCAAAACTAGAGCAACCATTTCGACACAATTGGCTGATGAAACATTAACCATTCAATTACCATCAGTGAACTATGATGTGTTCATCAATGGTGTAAAACAAACCGTATCCAATCCAATACTAAGCGTTGATATCGATTCAAAAATCGATAACGCCATCAGTGTCGTAGACCCAAGTATGAATTTCAGTGTATATAACGAAGTCATTTATGCCTACTATGTTAAACAAATCGTTTTACCAACGTTTACTGAAACAGAACATGTGTTCGAAGGCAATCAAGTGAGTGTGCTCATTCATTTTGAAGACCCTGATCGCTTGATTGACAGAATGTATGTCGTCCACCAGGCGTCGTCTACCCAAGAGGTTGCACTCGTTCAATATGCCGGTTTACGTAAAGCGGTGTTCGATAGCTATGATGAAGGTCTTAATGTTTATTCGATTCACTATGAATTAAAAGATGGAACGAAAGATTCATTTGACTATGAATTTACATATACGGTAGAACCACCAGTTGAACCCCCTCTTGAACCAGAAGAAGCCAAACCATGGACACTCATTTTAGTATCTGCAGGGTCGTTTGGTCTTGTCGCGGTTGGGGTTGTCATATTCCTAATTGTTAGGAGAAAACCATGATGAAACAACTTCTAAAAACACTCAACATCCAACACAATATTGAAACTTTTGTTAAAGATGAACAAACGAGTATCGTTGGAAATACGCTTTATTATAAAAATATTCCAAGTGCCCTATTTAGCTTAAAACATCTTGAAATCACAGGTAAAACTGTACCCGATGATGGATTTAAAGTGAAAGGCACGATGATCGATTTATCGAGGAATGCTGTTTTTACTGTGGATTACTTTAAATCCGTTATTCTTAAACAAGCATTGTTAGGATTCAACGTGATTTGGTTGTACATGGAAGATGTCTATGAATTAGAGAACTACCCTAAGTTTGGTTATTTAAGAGGTAGATACAGTTTGACTGATTTACAAACCTTAGATGCTTACGCTACCTCCTTAGGGGTTGAATTAGTTCCTTGTATCCAAACCTTAGGCCATATGGGTCAGTTTTTACGATGGCCATCCTCAGCAGAGTTTAAAGACCAAAATGATGTATTGTTAATAAAAGAAAGCCTCCCCCTCATCAAATCCATGATTGATTTCTGTCGAAAAGCATTTCAAACCAATCAAATACATATTGGAATGGATGAAACTTTTGGATTTAGTTTTGGACAACACTATAAAAAATATGGATACTCACAACCTGAAGACTTATTTATGACACACCTCAAAATGGTGAATCAATTGTGTCTTCAAGCAGGGTATAAAGATGTATTAATGTGGTCAGATATGTTTTTTAGACACCGCTCTAAAACCAATTATTATTACGATACAACGATTGAATTTGATCACGATTTTATCAATCAAATTCCTAACAATGTCGGTTTAGTGTATTGGGACTACTACAATCATCAAATCGAAATCTATGAAAAAATGCTCCAAAAACATATAGAGATCAACCGTCGTGTGGTCATGGCCAGTGGCACATGGATATGGACTAAACTTGCCTATGATTATGAACAAACGAAGAAGACAGCTTCTTTGGCTATTCAAGCCTGTAAGAAACTAGGTATTCGAGAAATCATCTTTACCCAGTGGCAAGATGATGGTGCTTATGTCGATTTCGAAACCAGTTTCCAAGGGCTATTCGATGTCACTCAATGGGCATGTCATGATAAACTTGATCCTCTCTATCTTCAGTCCATCACGTCAATGCCATATGAATGGATGAAGATGATTGGGCAAGTGAATCAATTAGGTTATTACCCTGTTCGATTACTTTGGGATGATTTATTACTGGGTATCTATTTGAATGATTGTGTTGGTTATGACTATAAAAAACTCGATGATTGGATTAAACAAACAAAAAAACATATCACCAAGTTACGTGGTCTAAATCAAAAACACCATTTGCTCATCGCTCAAGTATTAAAACTTAAATTAGAAATTAGAGCTTCATTTTTAGAAGGCTACTTTACTTCCTATGACTTTAGTCATACAATAGTAATGGTCAATCGTTTTAAGACTAAAATGGATGCGTTAACCCAATCTTTTACAGATATATGGCACGAACGTTATCAACCATTTGGACTTGAAGTCCTTCAAAGTAGATTATTTGCACAACTCAAACGCGCAGACGAATTACTCTATTGGATCGATTGTTATAAAACGAAGAAAATCGATAAAATCCCTTTCCTTGAAGAGAAATTATCGAAAGAACCTTACTTAGGATTTAAATATGCAGACTTCGCTTATAGCTCAAAACAATAAAGGGGCTTCGGCCCTTTTTATTTTGAATATATGCATAAAACGCTTTCAAAAATACTTGACTATACATTTGAAGATGATTATAATGAGTGTAGATGTATATACAATTAAAACGGAGGAAAGAATCAAATGACAAAATTTGGATTCAAAAAAGCCATCTTCACACTCGTGATGGTTGTGGTTGCTGCGATGGCACTCGTAGCATGCAATCAAAAATCAGATCAAGAGTATGTTGATGAAGTATTAGATTCAGTCAGCGTTACCTTCCAATCTGGTGACAGCGCTGTATCAGTTACAAAAAACTTAACTTTACCTGCATCCCTAGGCGAAGTAACTATTTCTTGGGCTTCTAGCAAGCCATCCGTCATTTCAAATGCCGGTGTGGTCACTAGAGCCAACCAAAACGAGGCTGTTACCCTTACAGCAACCATCACTTATGGTGAAGCGTCAGAAACAAAGACTTTCGACGTAACAGTTATTGCTGCCCCAGATACGATTGCACCTGCATTCTTAGGGTTAGTCAGTGGTAAATTACCAGCTATTTCTCATTTAGAAACTGTAGATGTCGATTTCCTAGCTGAAATCGTTGCTAGAGACAACCGCGATGGTTATGAAGTAACCGTTGAGTTTGATTTAGGCGATTATGACAAAAACACCGCTGGTGAATATGTCATTACATATACAGCAACAGACAAATCCAACAACTCTACCACAGTAGAACGCGTTGTCACTGTTATTGATGCACTAGACGTAACCGTGGATGCGGCACGTATCGGTGATAATTGGATTCCATTTGTATACAACGACGATCAAGCGTTCGTATTCGATAGCGTATTCGGTGGTGCTAAATTTAGACTACAAGACGTATTACATGTCATGTCCAAAGACTTCTTTAATGCACAAGTCTTAGAACATGGTGCTGAATATCCAAATAATAACAATTTACCATTATTACCTTATGGTTCCTTAATCGTAACCGATAAAGACTACAACATCATTCATGCGAGATTCCAAACCGGTGTTTACCTACAAATGGATGTCGTTGAAGGTGCAACAGTTCTAACACACACAGACGTTATTTGGAATAACGGTGCAGGTGGCGACTTATTCAAAGGCATTTCTGATATTATTCCTGCCGATGGATTTGTGATGTTCATCAGCCCAGTAGCTCCACAAGCTGCACGTATCTTCTTAGTGTCTAACCTATTCTATTCTGGTTATACTGGCGGTGCAGTTACAAAAGATCTACAAGACATTTTTGAATTAACTGAAATCGAATTAGCATTAGAAGAAGACTACCGTGTCTTAATTCAAATGCCAGATCCAATCGCAACCCCTGAAATCGAATTAAATAGACATTCACTTTCTTGGGAAGCTATCCCACACGCATTAAACTATCAATTATTCGTGGATGGTGTAGCCTTTGGTTCACCAATCACTGCAACTTCACTGGATTTATCTTCTCTAGACTTAGCTATTTCCACCAATGATGGTTATGTCATTACTGTGGTTGCTAATACAGTAGACCAATTCAAGTATAGTTCTTCCTTAGTATCCAACGAAATTCTTTATAAGAAAGTCGAAATCCAAACATTAAATGCACCAGTTATCGCAGTTGACGCTGAAAATGCTAAGTTAGTCACTTGGGAAGCTGTTGAAGGTACAGACTATTATGAAGTTTACCTCAAACTTGGAACATTCTTAAAACTTGTTGGAACCTCTGAAGAAACATCATTCGATGTATCTGCAGTTACAGGTTTCAATGGTGTGAACGGCTATGTTGTCAAAGGTATCGGTTTATCAACACATACCGACTCAGTTAACTCAAACGTTGTATATATCGACCAAACAGTGGTTACAAATATGACATTTGATGGTATGCCTGCACAAGTCGTCATCACGAACGCTACTGACTATTTCAACCGTCGTAATTTAACTGATGCATCAAAATTAGGTGCATACTTATACTTAGTTACAGACATTAAAGCTGTTGAAGCATGGTCTGGTATCTATACAGAAGCATTTGGTACTGTGGTTGTTCTTGACTCTAACTACCAAGCGAAGTTTGTCAGAAATATTTTAGCTAAACAAACTTATGTTAAAGGTACAGGTTGGTTTGATGACACAGCATACGCTGCAAACAGTGCACAACTTGTTGGCTTAGGTGCTTACCTAGCCGAAGGCGATATGCTATTGATTGGTAAGAACGCTCTTAACGTGAATACCACCGTCAACGGTAATGCAGTATCTGTTGCTGCGAGAGAATTTGTTGCATACCATTTCGTTAATCCATGGGCAACATTCCCAACTGCTGCAGTGGCACCAAACGGTTGGAGAGCACCAATCACCAGCTTCAAAGACGCTTCTACAACTGTAGTAGCGATGGCTCAATAAACAACTAAATAAAACCGTGAACAAGCAACCTAGAGTTGCTTGTTCTTGTGTTTTATAGGAGGAATAATCATGTCATTTTTTGAACGTTATGTGAACTCAAAATTCTATCATTTCACAGATTTATTTTTTAAAATCCTGTTATTAAATCTCTATATGATCCTGACTACCGTAATTGGCTTAGTTATTTTTGGATTACCGGTAGCGCTGTCTACTGGTGCGCTAACTTTAAACATGATTTTAAAGCATACATCCACGGAAGTAACCGATACTTATTTTAAAATTTTGAAGAAAACAGTCAAACAAACTTGGTTAAAAGGCGTTATTTATGAACTCATTATTGTGGTATTAATCTTTAATGTGATGTTCTTTTACCAAGGCATTGAACCAATAAATTATCTATTTGTAATTGCACTATTCCTTACTTTATGGGGACTCATCTTTACGTTAGTCGCTTTCTATCATGGCATGATTCTAAGTAGTATCTACGAGGTTAAGTTCATAGCCATTCTGAAGCACAGTTACTTACTTACCATTGGGTACGCGATGAGAAGTTTTCTATCTGTATTGGTCATCTCACTCTTCATTTTACTCATGATTTGGATACCAATCTTGGGTATACTCTTAGGATTTAGTGGTGGATTATGGTTGGTTTTCTTATTACTGCAGAAACCTTATATTACGATTGAGACTTTAAAAGTAAATTTAGAGGACAAGACCAACACTTACTTACAGTAAGCGGATACATTTTAACTTGACTAGTCAAGTGATGAATGTTATACTATATTTGAATTGACTATACAACCTATTTTTAGAAGAGGTATTCTATGAAAAAAATCATTATCCTGTGCTTATTACTAGCCATCCCAATCGGTGTTCTATTAGCCAATCCAAAACGCGTAAGCGCTTTAAACTCTACGTATGAAGGGTCGCAATTTGATCAAAATACGCAAACAGATGAATCTTACGCTGACTACAAATCAAGATATAATAAAGTCTATCCAAATCATACAGTGCTTGTTGATTTGGATGTTTTCACGTATACAGGTGGATTGGTAGCAGAAGAATCGCCGTATGTATCGAATTTTACGGATGACTTAGGCAATTCAAAGCTCGGTTTATATATCCCTGAATCTGGCGACATAACATTTTATGTTGATGTTCCTGAAGCGGGGTATTATCATATGGGTGTTTCGTATTACTCGATTTTAGGTAGAAGTTCATCCATCCAAAAAGGAATCAA
>CAZXLG010000049.1:0-11298 GCA_964641335.1 uncultured Paracholeplasma sp. | reverse complement strand
AAATAATTTACATAGTTGGTTGCTTGAGTATGAATTTCATAATATTCACTCCATGGAGTAACCGTGTTTTCTTGTAAGTAGTATTTTGCAGACACTAACAAAATGAATACAACTACAACTGTTGTACCAAAAGTAAATATGGCTTTAAATTCTACAAATTTACCCATTTTATCACTCCAATTCAATACAAAATCCCTCGAGGTTAGCGATAATCGAGGCTGCTAAAACAAGTGGCAGGGACAACAGGATTCGAACCCGTACTAACGGTTTTGGAGACCGCTGTGCTACCGTTGACACCATGTCCCTAGGTAAATGAACGTGCATTACTAATATAACACACGTTCAAAAATTCTTCAAGAACTATTTATCGAGGTCTTTATTTTCCTTATTATCTAGGGCTTCAATCTCTTCAATTGCTTTGACATTGAGGTTCTCACGGATGATGGGTTCTTTTGAATCAATCACGCTATGGGTTGTGTAACGACGTTTTCTAAAGAACAATAGGTATGTGATTAAACCAACCAAAGCTAAGAAGATTGCGACATTTCTCCAAAGAATGTATTGGTATTCTTTAAAGAAATCGTGTTCAATACCTTTAATATAACCTAATGCCAACATTTGTGCATCGGTATTGGTTTCGGTGAGTTTTAAAACATCCATATCATCTTTGGATAATAGTAATGTTCCTGGGAAGTCATATAAAATGGTTTCAACGGTTTCTGTTTCATCATCGACCATGACTTCTTCGGATTCAATCATTTGAAAATCAATGATATCAAGATAATCTTCTTGGTCAGCTAGTAGCTTTTTAAGATTGATGGAGGATGCGTGCCATAAGTCCGATTTGGTATCTTGGAAATAAACATCCACTGTTTCATCCCCTGTAAGGGTTAAACGGATAAAGTACTTTTCGGGCAAAGTTAAACCCTCAACATTTTGAATTTGAATTCTTAAATGGTTTTCAGTCGTATTCGCACCGACGAATGCCCATAATCTAAAATCATACTCACCATCGATGGTTTCATCGATTAAGTAATCGTCTGCATAGTAACTGTAGATGCTTCTAAAGAATAGGTCAGAGCCTTCTTCAATCGCTTCATTACCATATTTTAATAAATACCCACTGGTCATATCGACATAGGAAAATAAAAATACGTTCAATCCGATGATCATGACGAGTAAGCCATAAACAAATTTGCCTAAAAATTTCATTTGTACACTCCTTGCGCAGTTTAATCATATCAAATAATCTTTAGATTAACCAATCTTTTTGACCCTATGTTAATTTTTCTATATTTTTCTCTTTACAAGAAAAAATTTTCATGTATAATAATATTTGCGCATAGATGGCGGTTGTGGCGAAGCGGTTAACGCACCGGATTGTGGCTCCGGCATCGGAGGGTTCAACTCCCTTCAGCCGCCCCATGCATAATTTCATCTAGATAGGGCTATAGCCAAGCGGTAAGGCAACGGACTTTGACTCCGTCATCGTTGGTTCAAATCCAGCTAGCCCTGCCATCTAAACAAAAACCAACTTTACCTCAAAAGTTGTTTTTTTTTACTTCTAAAATAATATATCAAAATATATTTGATTGATTTTTAATTTTTTTGTTATAATTAATTATATGAGGAGTGTAATCTATGGTCAAGTTAGCAGGTTATTTAAAATTAGCGGGTGTCATCCTATTCATCAACTATCTGATTGGGATTATTGGCTTTATTTCAAAAATCTCTTCTGCATCCAATGTTGAAGCAGGTGCCTTGTTTTTTCAATTTATGTATTATCTAGTCACTGGACCAGCCATTCCGATTGCTTTAGCGGGTGTTGCCTACCTTTTAGAAGCGCGTGGTGAAGATGAACAAACATATGTAACACATGAAATGCTGGCTGTGAAACAAAAAAGAGTGTTCGCCAATGCCGAATGGACATGTGATTGTGGTCATGAAAATAAATCCAACTACAAAGTATGTATCAACTGTGGTAAGCCAAGAACTCGATAACAACTCTTCAAACGAGTTGTTTTTTTATTTTTATACAAAAAAGACAGCATTTGAGCTGTCTTAGATTGATTGTTTGATTGAGAAGAGGACAATTGGTTTATCTTCTAACATGAGTTTGCCATCTTTAACGATGACTTGATTTGGATATAAAATATTTTGATAGGTACCATCAGGGACATTAACCTTGACTTCACCTTGAACATGACCCACATTAAAGATACCTACCGTCGATGAATTCTTATTTTCATAACTGATGACGGCTGCTTCTTTATCTTGCATATGGATATTATAAATACCAACTTGGAATAAGGAGTCTTTCTTTAAATGTGACATTCGATGTATTAGGTTACGAATCTCGATGTGTTTAACCGATAAATCTACTTTATCAACTTCAAATAAATCCGGTCTATGGTCTACACCGTATTCTTGTCCTGCGTAGATTAAAGTAGCACCTTTTAGGAAAAATAATAAACCGGTGATATTGAGTAGTCTCACTGGGTCTTTAATCCAATGTGCAATACGTTCTTGGTCGTGGTTTTCTAGATTTCTGAGTTTGATATAGTTTTTAGGGAATATATATTCCTGTTTAAACATCGCTTTAAGCCAATCATTGAGTGGTGATTTACCTTGAACATAGTTTAAGAAATCATGATGGATGTCATAGTCATAACAAATGTCAAACGCTTCAAAGGTTTCTGAATCAGACATGCTTTCAAAGCCTAAGTCACGGATGTATTTACAAAATTCACCATGGATGGATTCTGCTAACCACACTGTATTTGGATTAATCTTTTTGATTTCTTGACGAGCTTGTAGCCAGAAAGCTTGTGGAACTACGGGTGCAACGTCACATCTAAAACCATCAACACCTAACTTAGACCATTTCTTTAGGGCACCAATGAGGTAATCCCAAAGTTCTTTATGAGAAAAGTCTAAATCGGTGATGTCCCACCAGTCGCCAACCTTACCTGCGAGTTTACCATTTTTACGGTAATACCATTCAGGGTGTTGTTGTAGTAATACAGCATCATGTGAGGTGTGATTATAAACAACATCAATCATGACTTTTAACCCTTCTTCGTGTGCCGCATCAATCAAGGTTTTGAAATCGGCTTCTGTTCCAAAATCAGGGTTCACTGTGTAATAATCGGATATCGAATAAGGACTACCTACAGACCCTTTACGATGTTCTTTGCCAATCGGATGAATCGGTAATAAATAAACAAAGTCCATCCCTAGGGTTTTAATGCGTGGGAGGTCTTTAATTAAACTTAAAAATGTACCTTCTTGGGTATGTTGTCTTAAAAAGACTTGATAGAAGTTTAAACTTCTTAAACTGACGTTTGTATCTTTTGCCATAGTATCACTCCTTATATCCATTATAGCGGAAGGCACGCTTGATTCCTAGTCCAATAAAGCGTATGAAACCCTTTTTAAGCAAGTTGACTATGTTATAATATCCCTAGGAAGTGATACCATGTGTGGACGATTTACGATTGCTGTTTCACTCGATGATTTAAAAGATTATCTCCATGAAACCTATGATATTGAAGATATTTCCGATCAAATTACCTCACCAAGATACAATGTCGCTCCAGGACAAGATATCATTGTGGTGTTATCAGATAAGACCAAATACCGTGTTGGACTCATCAAATGGGGCTTTGTTCCGCCTTTTTCAACCGATGAAAAGATGGGGTATTCGATGATCAATGCGAAATCTGAAACCATTCATGAGAAAAAAGCATTCAAACCTTCATTCGAAACAAAACGATGTGTCATTATCGCAGATGGGTTCTTTGAATGGGCTCAAAATGAACGATTAAAACAAGCCATGAGAATTACAGTCAAAAACCAAAAGATATTCTCGATGGCAGGTTTATGGACAACCTGGACTAAACCGGATGGGTCTAAACTGTATACTTGTACAATTATAACAACCGCAGCCAATAAACAAATGGCCAAGATTCATGATCGAATGCCAGTCATCCTCGATAAGAAAGCTGAGAAAGTTTGGTTAAACCCTGAAATTTTAGATTTGGAACAACTCAAAAAACTTCTCAATACCAATGAATCTTTAGATTTGAATATTTATCCAGTAACGAATCAAATTGGTAGTCCAAGTTTCAATACGATGGAATGTATATATCCTGTCAAAATAAATGAAGCCCCTAGTTTATTCTAGCGGCTTCTTTTTTTGATAAAATTAAATTTTTCTCGCAACAAAGGCGAACATTTGTGGACCTGTATGAATGCCTAAAACTGGCGTTAATGCGGAAATGTTGAGGTTTCTCACATTGAGTGTTTTACTCATCATAGAACCCAATTGAGTCGCTTTTTCTAAGTCTTCACCATAATGAACGGTTAAGTCTACAAGGCTATCTCCAAATTTTTTAACCATGAGTTCCTTCATGTTTAAGAGTGATCTTTGCATACCAATGGCTTTACTTAAAGTGACATAGACACCCTCATTGTTGACTGTAATGACTGGTTTGATACGTAATAAGTCCCCGATAGTCCCTTCGACTTTACCAATACGGCCACCTTTTTTAAGGTATTTAAGTGTATTGATGGTATAAATAGCTAATGAATCTTCAAAGCGGCATTTATTAAGTGCTTGAATGATTTCTTCAGGTTTGTTTCCTGCTTCAATGAGGTCTAAAGCGAGTTCAACTAAGTAACCTTCGCCTGCCCCTAAGGTCTTTGTGTCGTATTGATGAATGTTGATTCCCTTCACGTCGTGTAATGTCAAACGGAAGGCATTAAATGTACCAGATAACCCAGATGAAATATTGATGACTAATACATCGGTATATCCACCTTTTTTCACTTCTTCGATAGCCTTTTCTAAAGAGTCCATCGTCGGCAAGGATGTCGAGAAATTCTTTTCATCAATCTCTTTATAAATCTGTTCTGCGGTGATGTCAATTTGATCTCTAAATTGAACGCCATCTTTGACAATCATGAGTGGTATCACCTTAAGGTTTGGATGCTTTTCTACAAAAGCTTGGTTCAAGTTTGATCCTGAATCGGTAATGACTGCTATTTTCATGTTTTTTCCCCCTATAGTCATAAACAATAATATTTTATCTAGTATTCATAACTAGGTTATCACGTTAAGGATGTTTTGTCAATTTCAAAGCATTCAAATGGCATTTGAAATTCAAAAAAAACCAGTTTTCACTGGCTTTTACGGTATTTTTGAATAATCGATTCGGCTTGTTTGATGCCATCGATGGCAGATGACATGATGCCACCCGCATACCCAGCACCTTCACCCATTGGGTAAATGCCTAAAATATTCGATTCACCTTGGTCATTACGATTCATCCTTATTGGGGATGAACTTCTCGATTCAACACCGGTCAAGATTGCATCATCCATGGCGAAACCTCTAATCTTTCGATCAAAATCTAATAAGGCTTCATGGAGGGTTTGACTGATATATTCAGGGAAGAAATTTTTAAAGTTAACAAAGGTATACCCTGGTTCATAGGTCGGTTTTATCGAACCAATCGATGTTGTCACACGGTTATTTAAGAAATCGCCAACCAGTTGTAGTGGGGCTTTATAGCCACCACCGGCTAATATGAAGGCTTTTTGTTCAAACTCGCGTTGAAAATACATGCCCGCGAGTGGGTGTTCCGATTTAAAATCTTCAGGCATCACGTTTACTAATAGCGCTGCATTCGCATTTACACCATCACGTTTGGATTCGCTCATCCCATTGGTGACTACCCCATTGGGTTCAGATGCTGAACACATCACGTATCCGCCAGGGCACATACAGAAAGTGTACGCACCACGTCCGCTTGGACTATGGTAACTTAATTTATAATCGGCTGCTCCTAAGTTAGGCATGGTATGGAATGAACCATATTGAGATTGATTGATGAGTACCTGTGGATGTTCGATTCGAAGACCTACAGAAAATGCTTTTTGAGAGATATTTAAACCGATATTGTATAGTTTAGTAAACGTATCTCTCGCACTGTGACCAACCCCAATCAAACACACATTGGTCGGTATTTTTTCAGTGTCATTCACGATGACTGCTTTTAATTGTTGTTGTTCAATTTCCAGATGTGTCACTTTCGAGTTAAAACGTATTTCGCCACCTAAGGATGTAATTTCATGACGAATGGATTTAATGATTCCTTTGAGGACATCGGTCCCTACATGGGGTTTATTGATATATAAGATTGCAGGGTCTGCACCGTGTTTAACCAACGCTTCTAAGACATAACGGCTACGTAAATCGTTGATGAGGGTCGTGAGTTTGCCATCGGAAAATGTCCCAGCACCTCCTTCACCAAAGAGGATGGTGGCTTGTTCATTAAACTCACCAGTCTTTTTAAATTCATCCCATAGTTTCGTTCTTAAATCAACGTCTAAACCACGTTCTAATACGATAGGACGATAACCTCTTCTGGCTAACACAAGGGCACTAAATATCCCTGAGGGTCCAAATCCTATGATGATAGGACGATGTTGTAATGGTGTATCCCCTGAAGGGACTTCGTGGTAAGTCATATCTGGGGTTGCGTTGATGTTAGGAATCTTTTTATCCAATAAATTCTTTTCATAAGGTAATTCTAAATCGATGGAATAGACAAAGATGACATGGTCTTTCTTTCGTGCATCA
The DNA here is from genome assembly GCA_964641335.1 of uncultured Paracholeplasma sp. Classification (GTDB taxonomy): domain Bacteria; phylum Bacillota_I; class Bacilli_A; order Acholeplasmatales; family UBA5453; genus Paracholeplasma. The sequence goes on along the minus strand of CAZXLG010000049.1, from coordinate 4,652 downwards.
ATGGCTTTTTTGAAAATGGAAAAAGCCCGTATGTCGGTTTTCTTTATGCGGTACTTTTCAAATATGTATTGGTAAATCGCGTTTTTTTCCTGCACCAAATCCAGTGCGTCTTTGAGTTCAATTTTAATTTCTGTAATTCGAATCATGTGTGCTCCTATTTCGATGCAGAGAGTCCTGCGATGTATCCACTACTCCAAGCCCATTGTAAGTTATATCCGCCGCATAACCCATCGATGTCGAGGATTTCGCCAGCGAAGAATAACCCTTTAGACTTCTTAGATTCAAGTGTCTTAGGGACAATCTCATCCAACTTAATGCCACCAGCGGTGACTTGTGCTTCTTCATAGCCTTTTGACCCTGTCACTTTGAATTTCATCGAGGTCAATAATTGTGCCAATTTCTTGATTTGATTGGGTTTTAAATTCCCAATCGTAACCTCAGGCATAATCATCGCTTCTTTTAATACAACACCGATGATTTTACGGTTGATTAAACCTAACAAGGCTAATTCTACGGGAAGGTTTTTTAAATCCAATAAGCGTTGTTCTACTTCATTGATGGAGAGTTCTGAGACGAGCTTAACATCTACAAAGATGCTTTGATGGTCTTGTAATAGCGCATTGGCTTTTCTCGATAGCTGTAAAATAGTAGGTCCACTGATACCATATTTGGTGAATAAGATATCACCGAATTCAGTTTGAATATTTTGATTGTTATACATTAATGAAACAAACCCTGGAAATTTCACCCCATCGAGTTGTTTCAAATACGGTGAATCGAGTTTGAGTTTGACTAACGCAGGAAATAAGCGTGTGATTTCATGACCTAAGTCTTTCGCTATTTGATACCCTGTGCCATCGCTACCAGATTGTGGTAATGCGAGACCGCCGGTTGCGACAATCAACCGGTCACAGTAATAGGTTTCACCTTGTTGATCGTATAGGACAAATCCATTGGTTTCTTTATGGGCAGAAAGTATCACTTTATCATAAATGACTTCAATCCCCAAACGCTTCACCTCATAAATCAAGACATCTGAGATACTCGATGCCTGTTCAGAAAGCGGATACGTTTTACCGAGGTCTTCAATTTTTGGGGTAATACCCAATGATTTAAAAAACAATAAGGTTTCAGCTGGACTAAATGCCTCAAATACATGAGACACAAATTCAGGATTATTATAATGGATGGGTTGTGCATCGACATTGGTGAAGTTGCATCGACCATTGCCGGTTGCAAGGATTTTTTTGCCTAATTTTGGGTTGCGTTCGATAATGCTTACATCCGCACCATGTCGTTTCGCACTGATTGCAGCAACTAAACCGCTTGCTCCGCCACCCACAACAATGACTTTTTTCATAATGACAGCCCCTTTTATCGGAATCATTATAACATACTTTTCTATAGAAGGCATGAAAATCTAAAATCATTGTTTCAATGCAAATACTTAAAAAAATCATCATTTACAATGGATGAATATCTTGTTACAATTAACTTATGAAATGAGGTATTCGATTATGGCAACTTGTAAAACTGTGGTAACTTAGGTAACATTCAAGCAAAGTTTTGTCCAAACTGTGGGGAACCCCTAGGAAGCACTAAAGATGAGCTGACGCTAACGAACAATAAAGATTCTTCTTATGGGAGTTTTAACCCAAACTTCAATCCAGGTGCTTCATCATCTTCATCCTCAGATTACGAATCAACCAATATGGGTTTTTGTGTTTTAGGCTTTTGTTTCCCACTGGTTGGATTAATCTTATTCTTGATATTTATGAATGATAAACCCGGATACTCTAGAGGTGCAGGTATCGGAGCTCTTATTAGTGTCATTATATCCATCGTTGGTTATGTCATTCTTTGGTTCTTGAGGTTATGGCAATTCGCAGCATAATCAAATACAAAGATGTTTGGGTTCTTTTCATCCTATTACTGGTGTCACCAACGTTTATATTGGGTTTATTTTTTACTGAAGGATCACCGTTTGATCTCCCATTTTTCAAAATAATGGCCTACTTCTTATGTGTTTACTTAATACTTATTAGCCTATTGGGTTACCTGTTTAAACGTCCCTATGTGACCTTGTTCTTTGGTTGTCATGACTTATGTGATCGTTCCATCTCCTGGTTACACCCTTACTTACCTATTTGTGCTAGATGTATGGGTATATACTTCGGAATACTACTATCGATACCAATATCCTATTTAAATCTACCTTTTTGGGTATATTTGATGGGTGCGATTCCTTTAATCATCGATGGCTACATTCAACTTAAAGGATACTTAAGCAATACAAAAAGACGACTCGTCACGGGTTTATTGTTTGGCCCTGTAGTCGTCTATCTTTTTGGGTTATATAATGTTGTTGTGATATTTTTCACAGACAACATACTAGAATACTTATTCAACTGACAGATTCGTTTCTGTCTTTTTTTTCATCTCTTCAATGGCTTTGATCCCCATTAAACTTAGTGTGTATATCCCTCTATCCACCTTTTTAAACCAAAAATAATAGTTCTTTTGGAGTATATTAGGGGTATCGATCACACCGGTATAGGCTTTGATTTCTTTGGGTGATTTTTCCTTAAACTCATATAAATATTCAGCAATCTTCAATACTTTTTCACGGTAATGGGTCATCTTCTTACCCTTCATACCACCGATATTTTCATCGCTTTCACGAAGCGAAAATTCCTTTAGTAGCGCCTTTTTCTTACGCTTGTTTTGTTGTCGACTCTTATCTAAATCAAACCCTTCAGATTCCATAAATAGGGTAGCACTTCGACTAGATACACTGATTAGACCGATATCGAGTCGTTTGAGTAAATAAACAAATTGTCGAATGTTGGCTTGATGACTTTTGAAGGCTTCTTTAGGTAAAGCAATATAAACCTTGTCACACAGTTTTTGTCTTTCAATCGCTTGATAGATTAATTTAAGCGTAATCTTTGTTTTGAGTTCAACAGCGATGCTGTGGTGTTCTTTCACTGCGAAAACATCGATGTCTTTGACTTCGGCTTTCACTTGATAGCCTTTATTTTCTAAAAATGTTTTGACCGGCAGATATAGCTCTTTTTCTTCCATTTCAATCACCTATTCTTATTATAAGGCGAAATTTACGATAACAATCAAAAATGTGTGCTTTTGGCACACATTTGTTAGATTACTATTTCAATATTTTACGAATGATCCAATCTGATTTTTTGGATATTGGATGGTATCTAAGTGGTAAGTCAATTTTCATAGAGCGACTCAAAACAGATTTTTCATGGGTGAATGTATTAAAACTACGAATCCCATGATAGTTACCCATACCACTATGACCTACCCCACCAAAACCCAAATGATGGTTTGCGAAATGCATGAGGGTATCATTAACGGTACCACCGCCAAAGCTCAAGGATTGAATGACTCTGCGTTCAACCGCTTTGTCATTCGTAAATAAATAGAAAGCGAGGGGTTTTTGTTTGGTTCTCAGGGTATCAATTAAAGCATCCATCGATTCATATTCAACAAGGGGCAATATCGGTCCAAAGATTTCTTCTTGCATGACTTTTGAATCAAACGTAATATTGTCTAGTATGGTTGGTTCAATCTTAACGCCATCGCTCTTACCACCCAAAACAACCGATTCATTCGCACATAAGCCGAGTAATCTCTCGACATGTTTTGAACTGATGATTTTTGGATAGTGTGGTGAATTTATTGGGTTATCCCCATAAAATGCTTTTACAGCTTCTTGATAATATTGGATAAATTCAGGTTTTTGATCTTTCTTAATTAAGACATAATCGGGTGCGATACAGGTTTGACCAGCATTGATGAGTTTACCGAAAGCAATCCTTTTCGCAGCCATTTTGATGTTTGTTTTTTGATCGATGATGCATGGGCTTTTGCCACCTAATTCTAAAGTGATTGGGGTGAGGTTTTCGGATGCGATCTGCATGACCTTTTTCCCAACAGGAATACTGCCTGTAAAGAAAATATGGTCAAATTTTTCATAGAGTAATTGTTCTGCTAAACTCGCACTACCTAAAACGGTTGTGACATAGTTCGGTTCAAACACACTCTTAAGCATCTCATCGATGACTTTGGCTGTATGTTCTGAGGACGAAGACGGTTTAACGACTGCTGTATTACCAGCGGCTAATGCGCCTACCAACGGGTTGATTGCTAATTGGAATGGATAGTTCCAAGGTGACAAAATCAGCACTGTACCAAGTGGGTCACGGTAAATACGGCTTTTCGCTTTAAATAAGACGAGTGGGGTTTTTACACGTTTTGGTCTCATCCAATGCTCCACATGTTTAATGGCATCACTAATTTCACTATATACAAGTCCAATCTCAGTTAAAAAGGCTTCTTCCTTTGATTTACCTAAATCAAGATAAAGTGCTTCAATGATTTTCGGTTCAAATGTCTGAATGGCTTGTTTTAATGCTTTTAGAGATTGAATACGAAATGATGCGCTTTGAGTTACGCCAGTGTAATAAAATTGTTTTTGATTGGCAACTAATGCTGTAAAGTCCATAGATATCCCTACTTTCAAAGTTATTGTAACATACTTAATTATCGACTGGTGAAAGTTTACTCCTTACGTGAACTACCCACCACTTAATAGAAGTGGGGGCTTCCTATCCAAACCAGCCTTC
>CAZXLG010000048.1:0-11943 GCA_964641335.1 uncultured Paracholeplasma sp. | reverse complement strand
AGGACAATATGAAAAAGGGATTATTACTCACAGCTTTACTTTTATTTGTAGGACTACTTAGCGGATGCAGCACATCATCTAACATTTACACCTACATCCTCGATGAATCCTATGAAGGATACATCACTTTAGGGACATCCGCGGATTATGCACCATATGAATGGCCTATGCAAGTTGATGGAAAACAAACGATTGTGGGCATCGATATTGAAATTGCGAAAGCAATCGCCCATGATTTAGGCAAAAACTTAAAAGTTGTCAATAAAGGGTTTGACTTCTTATTGGACGACTTAGAAAATGGAAAAGTAGACTTTGTTTTAGCAGGGATGACACCGACAGCTGAACGTGCGCTTCAAGTAGATTTCTCTATGGTATATTATGAAGCAATTCAAGTCATTCTTGTCAAAGAGTCTATGGTAAATACGTATACTTCAATCGAATCCTTAGATATTGCTACACTGCGTATCGGGGCACAAATGGGTTCGATTCAACAAGAATTAGTCGATGAAACCTTCTTAAATGCACAAAAATCTTACATTCAATCCATACCAGATTTGGTCATGAGATTAATAGATGGTCAATTAGACGCGGTTGTGATGGAAAAACCAGTTGCGGATGGGTATGTACTCAATCAAGCTTCTTTAGCCATCGCAGCGATTGAAATTGGTGACCCAGACGGGGGTTCGGCGGTAGCTGTTCAAAAAGGTAATGTCGAACTACTTAAAATCATCAATACGGTACTGGCAGATTTATTAGCCTCTGGACGTATGGATGAAATTGTGGCAGAAGCCATTTTACTCAATAGTTAATTATGGATTTTAGTTTTATTTTAGACCCGTATTACGTCGGTTTATTATTAAACGGTTTATTGATGACCCTATTATTAGCGGTCATTTCCGTCTTTCTAGGCTCTTTATTGGGATTGATTCCTGCTTTATTGCGTCTATCAACCCATAAAATATTGAATTTACTTGGAACGAGTTATGTAGAACTCATTCGTGGAACCCCATTACTTGTACAAGTGTTACTTATTTATTCTTTTATCAAACTACCTGTAACCTTGTTTATGGGGATTGATTTATCCTCATTCGTACCTGGCATGCTGGCTTTACTCATTAATTCATCTGCATACGTTTCTGAAATCATTCGTGGTGGGATTTTATCTGTTGATCGTGGTCAAACCGAAGCAGCGCTTAGTTTAGGATTTTCTAAATCCAAAACCATGCGCATAGTTATACTTCCTCAAGCCATTAAACACATCATCCCAGCTTTAGGTAATGAATTTGTAACCATGATTAAGGAAACATCCATCTTTATGTACTTAGGGATTGCTGAACTCATGTATATGGCTTCGATGGTCAAATCTGGAACTTATGCTGTCAAAGAAACCTACATTGTGGTTGCGGTATTATACTTTGTATTAACCTTCCCCACTGCGAAATTGATGGGTGCCCTTGAAAGGAGACTCAAGAAATCTGATGCCAAATAATTTATTTAAAATTGATCATGTTTCCAAAGTCTTTTCGGATGGAACCATCGCAGTCGATGATGTGACTTTAAACCTTGAAAAGAATAAGGTCTATGTCATTATCGGTCCTTCAGGATCAGGGAAATCAACTTTATTGAGAACATTAAATTTAATGGAAAAACCAAGTAGTGGTCATATCTATAAAGATAATCTTGATATTACCGAAAAGACATATCCAATAGAAAAACACCGTCAACAAGTCGGAATGGTGTTTCAAAACTTTAACCTATTTCCTCATATGACGGTGTTAGATAATATCAATAGTGCTCAAATGCATGTGTTAAAACGTAGCGCTCAACAAGCGAAAGAAGTATCATTAGGCTTACTTGAACAAGTCGGATTAACGGAAAAAGCAAACCATTATCCGAACCAATTATCAGGTGGTCAAAAACAACGTATCGCAATTGCGAGATCCCTATCGATGCATCCAGAAGTGATGTTATTCGATGAACCTACCTCAGCTTTAGACCCAGAAATGATTGGCGAAGTACTATCCGTCATGAAAAACTTAGCACAATCCGGTATGACCATGATTGTCGTTACCCATGAAATGGGATTTGCGAAAGCATTCGCCGATGAAATCATTGTCATGGATAAAGGGAAAGTCATCGAACAAGGTACACCAGAGGTGATTTTTAATCAACCCAAAGAACAAAGAACTGCATCCTTTTTGAAAAGTGTACTAAATCCTTTATAATAGGTTTGATGAGGAGTGATGATGTGAAAATCTTGTTCGCACCAGCCAAAAGTTTTTCATTAGATAAACCCACAACAAACTTTCAAACTAAGTATCCCCAAACTGAAAAACTGATACATAAATTGGCTAGGTTATCAAAACACAGTATTGAAGAAAAGTTTAAAGTGAGTCCAAGTATTGCAGAAGAAGTTCAACAGTATTACAAACAGTTTGATCAAAATGCTGCTTATAGAGCCATCGACTTATACCACGGTGAATCTTATAAATCATTAAATGTAGCTTCTTTATCGAATCTTGAGTTAACTTTTTTGAATGATCATTGTGTAATCATTGATGCACTATATGGTATCATTCAACCACTCGATTCAATAAAACCATATCGCTTGGATTTTACCATCAGCGGTTTGGACTTAAATAATGTTTGGAAACCCCTATTTGAGCAATACTTTAAAACAGTTTTAGAACCTGTATTGAGTTTAGCAAGTGATGAATTTACTTCAAAAATAAAGCCGTTTGTGCCTACCTATGAAGTTCATTTTCTCGATTGTAAAGATTCGAAATGTAAAGTCATTTCGGTATTCAATAAACAACAACGTGGTGCACTATTACGCCACATTGTCCAAAATCAAATTAATTCGATTGAAGCATTACCAAAACAGTTCAACGGTTATACGTTAAAACCCGATGGTTTAAATCTAATTTATGAACGATTAGTCGATTAAGGTATCGCCTAAAAAACGTGCTATTTGCTTAACATCCTTGTCTCCTCGACCCGAAAGGTTGATGACGAGGATGTTTTCTTTTGGTAGGGTTGGTGCGAGTTTAATCGCGTGTGCCACAGCGTGGGCGGATTCAATTGCGGGGATAATACCTTCCGTTTTGGTCAGTAACATAAACGCGTCCACGGCTTCTTGATCGGTTGCTGGAACATACTGCACACGACGAATGGATTCTAAATAGCTATGTTCTGGTCCAACACCAGGATAATCTAAACCGGCTGAAATAGAATAAACTTCACTGATTGACCCATCGTCTTCTAATAATACTTTGGTTTGCATCCCATGGATGATCCCCGTTTTACCTTTAGTCATGGTTGCTGCGTGGCGCTTGGTATCGATGCCTTCACCAGCAGCTTCAACACCAATCAATTTGACAGAAGGATTTTGTATAAAATCATAGAAGGCACCAATCGCATTTGATCCCCCGCCAACACAGGCAATCACATAGTCTGGTAATCGGTTCTCTTTGGCTTTAATCTGAGCTTTTATTTCTTCACCAATGACTTTTTGAAATTCTCTGACCATCGTAGGATAAGGGTGCGGACCTACCGCTGACCCAATCAAGTAGAAGGTGGTATCAAGTTCATTTGCCCACGTAAATAAGGCACTATCGACGGCCTCTTTAAGGGTTTTTAAACCTTCCTCAACCACCACGACCTTGGCACCCAACATCTTCATTCGGTACACATTAAGACTTTGTTTTTCAACGTCAACAGCACCCATATGGACTTCACAATCCATACCCAATAAAGCAGCAACCGTCGCTGTTGCGACCCCATGTTGACCTGCCCCTGTTTCAGCAATGAGTTTCTTGATACCCATGCGTTTTGCTAACAATGCTTGGCCTAAAACGTTGTTAATTTTGTGTGCCCCTGTATGGTTTAAGTCTTCTCGCTTTAAAAATATACGTGCTCCACCCAAATACTCTGTTAGTCGTTTCGCTTCATACAATAATGAAGGTCTGCCTACATACTCTTTTAAGTACTTTTTGTACTCCTCTAAAAATGAAGGGTCTTTCATCGCTTCTTCATACGCATTTTCGACTTTCTTAACCGCTTCTAAAATCTTTCCTGGGACAAATTGTCCACCAAAACTACCAAACTCCATGGTAACCTTTCCTTAAAGCCTTGAGTATTTGTTGATTTAGGTATAAAAAAAGAGCACGCATCCCTTGGGACGATGTGCTCGTGGTACCACCCAAATTTGAGAATAGAATTCTCCTTATTACAAAATACGCCATCATTGAAGACTTTAATATTTTTGCCTGATAACGTAGGCTACGGCATCGGATACTATATTCCCCTAGCTTCTCGTGAGTCCATTCATTCAGTTAGTCTGTATATGCATCTTTCACCGTCATGCACTCGCTTAATACATTTACCTGAACTACTCATCTCAGTCATCGAATTTACTCTCATTATACGGAATCATAAGGCCGAAATCAAGCCATATTTTAAAGAAAATGGGATGATATTTATATCATGTTTTGTATAATAGAGTATATGGAGGTATGTCTATGTCAAAAGCTTATGTGTTTTTAAATAATCTTGGAAAGTCTTTAGCCAATGATCCTCATGTTGAATGTTTGTTAGGATTAGGTAGTATGTCAGAAACGAGTCGAATGGACGAATATTCCGATATGGATTTCTTTCTCATTGTTGAGAAGGGTTATAAAGAACACTATATCAATCAGCTATCTTGGTTAGCGATTGAACCAATTGTTTTTCAATTTAAAAATACGAAAGATGGTCATAAAGTATTGTTTGACAATGATGTATTCGCAGAATTCGCTGTGTTTGAGAAAGAAGAACTACCCAATATTGGGTTTACTCAAGGTAAAGTAATCTATCAAAAACAAGGCTTTGATTTAGCTTGGATTGAACCTAAAAAAGTGCCTAACCCTAAGAAAAGAACACAAGATTTCTTAGTCAACGAAGCACTTACTAATCTCTATATTGGCCTTAAACGGGAACATCGTGGCGAACATGCGAGTGCCTTTAGTTTTATTCAAGTGTATGCAGCTTCACTCATCATCGAATTGTTTGAATATGTATACCCTGAAAACCCCATTTTAATAGACTCATTCGTCTATGAAAGACGTATTGAAAATCGCTTTATAGAGGCCTTTGACATTTTATCTTCAATCAAGCAAGGCTATCTAAATAATAAAGGTTCCGCAAAAGCCGCACTCAATTTCTTACAAAGTCATTTTGAAATCAATCCATTGATGTCAAAAACCATCTTTTCTTTGTGTGAGTGATTTCAAAAAAGCATTTATGAGACCCTTCTAGACTGGGTTCTGTTATAATGAATGTACATCATAAAGGAGTTTATCACTATGTTTGGTTTAGTACTAAAAAAACAAAAAAGTCTCAAGTATTTAGTTTCATTTTTAATTTATACTGGTTTTTTCATGGTCATTTATTATTTACTAGACAGTCTCAATGGTGGTTACACAGAAATGCGTAATGATTATGGGGCTTACTTGGTTACTACGAATATTGTATTAAATATTTTTATGTCTTTATTATCTGCCTTCATGTTTAATCTCTCAAGTGCTTTAGTAGACCTTACTAAAAAAGAAGGAAAAGGCACATTCATGACCATGTTTTCTGTCTTATTTGGGGTATTAACGTATGGCTGTACGTCCTGTGTGATTGCTTTCTTCGCTGTCATCGGAATCACATTTTCAGTCGCAGTATTACCTTTAGCTGGTCTACCCTATAAATTGATTTCCCTAGGCTTATTGATTTTAGGATTTTTTTGGTTGATTCGTGAAATAAAAAGAAGCCAATGTAAATTATAAATAGTATAATAATTATATAAGGGGGCGATTTTATGCAACTGTATTATCAAACAGACGTCAGTTTCATGACCGCCTTTTTGTTAATGTTGATTTCAGTAATCGCGTATTTTAGATTGAATGGTAAAGATACAGTATCCAGGGTCTATTTAACCACAGCTTGGATTATTGTATTTATTTTAGTGATTGAAGCTTATACCATCATGATTGATGGTCAAACAGACTCAACTTCCGTATTTTTAGCCATATCTCTAAATACATTGTTATTCGCAATTGGACCTGTTTTAACCTTATCTTGGTATTATTTGATTCGCTCCATGTTCGCACCAAATTTGAAAAAACAGCAGTGGAGAAATGCTTTGATATTAGCCCCTTTAGTAATCAACATCATCCTTGTCATCACCAATCCTTGGACAAAACTCATTTTCTCCGTTGAAAATGGTCAGTATATCCGCAATGATTTATACCCAATAGTGACTATAGCAACCTATCTTTACTTATTACTCGCCATGATCATTGTTATTCGTAATCGTAAAACAGTCAATAAACAAGATAAAATATTATTATTTGTTTCATTTTTATTACCCATGATTGGTGGGCTTATTCAAGCTCTATATTATGGCATTCTAACCATTTGGCCAAGTGTTGCTTTTGCATTGATTTTGATGTATTTATTCTTACAACAAAGGGTGATTCATTTAGATTACTTAACCGGTGCTTGGACACGTGAAACCTTCTTTCTACATATCAATCGTTTGATAAAAAGCGATAGCCATGATCCTGTTTCAGCCTTGTATTTCGATTTAGATAATCTCAAGGCAATCAATGATACTTATGGTCACATCGCTGGAGATAAAGCATTAAAGAAGATTGTTGAAGTCGTTCGAAATCAATTGTCTTCTCATGATATTATCGCGAGATTAGGCGGTGACGAGTTCATCGCATTAGTCCGCCCCAATCAAGATTTAAATAGTTTAGTCAAAAACATCCATGACGAGATTGATCGTGTGAATGAAAATAATGAGTTTCAATTCAAACTTGGTATTTCAATCGGATTTGGTTTATTTAAGGATCACTATGACCAATTTGATAAGTTCATGAACCATATTGACCAAAACATGTACATTGAAAAGCATAAGAAGCTAAAAATCTCAAAATAGCGGCTATATTAAAAACACACACCCTAGGGATGTGTTTTTTTCTTAGTGTTGTTGTAGGTAATATTCAATGATGGCTTGAGTCCCTGAATCCAAATAGGATTCACTTAACCAAGTATAGATTTGATGGGCTTGTTTTAAATTTGGTAGAGGGGTTATCATCGAATCAAGGGCTAATTTTAAGTCTTTTAAAAAGTGTTTGACATAGAAACCGGGTTTATAATCTTGATTAATCATCTTTGGTCCATTATTAATCGCTTGCCAGCTAGATGCTGAACCCGCTCCGATGACTTGTAACATCGCATTTGGGTCTAAACCATGGTCTTTCGCAAAAATCAACGCTTCTGTGATTCCCATCAAGTTAGAAGCAATACAGATTTGGTTCGCTAACTTTGCATACTGACCCGCACCAGCTAACCCCATATAAGTGATTCTTGAGGTCATTGTTTCTAAGAGGGGTTTCACTTGATCATAAGCATTAATATCTCCACCAACCATCATGGATAAAGTGCCATTCTTGGCCCCTATATCCCCACCAGTTACCGGTGCATCCAAAACGATAAATCCTTTAGATAAGCCAATTTTCGATAATTGAGCAGCTAATGTTGGAGAGGATGTCGTCATATCAATGAAAATCGTTTGTGGTTTTGCATACAGAAATGCTTCGAGTAATACGGATTCAACTTCGGATGGGTATCCCACTATCGAAAAAATGACGTCTTTATCGGAAACAACTTCCTGAATTGAAGTAGTTAAAATAAATTCATCTTTTAAATCTTTAATCTTATCAAAAGTTCGATTGTATATCGATATTTGATGATTTGCTTTTTTTAAATGACGTACCATGGGTAAGCCCATTATACCAATTCCAATAAAACCAATTTTCATGATTGTTAACCCCTTTATTTAATATAAAATTTTAAAGAATCGTGGTCTTTTAAGACCAAATATGATATACTCATACTAAGATTATAGCGGAAAACTAGAGGTTAAATCAATGAGAGAAATCAAACAAATAAAATGTAGCGCATGTCAAAATGAATATTATGATGATCAGGATACATGTCCATTTTGTGGACACAGACCAATGACTAAAAATACTGAATCAAAACAAGAAGATGATTTTTTCAGTGAACAAAAGTCTACAAATTCAGAAACCCCCAATAAATCCAATTTTACCGATCAAGATATCATCATTTTAATCGTATTAGCCATTTTCTTCTGGCCTGCTGCGATTATTTATCTCATTGTCAAACTCAAAAAATAGGAGGTTATTATGAAACTATTTATTCAACCCCGCATTTTAGAACAAGCCTACATTGAACAATTGAAAACTCAATTTCCAATGATCAATGTGGTAGACCAAGTCGACCCAGGTGTGGAAGTGGCGATTGTGTATCCTGGTTTCTTGAATAAGGATAATTTATCTGTATTACCTAAACTCAAATGGGCACAATCCTTAATGGTTGGGTATAATCAAGTCGATCAACAAACCTTAAAAGCTAAAAACATCGTGTTTACGAATGCGAAAGATGTCTACGCAATCACGATTGCTGAAGACATCATCACGAAGATTTTAGTGATTAATCGAAATGTTAAAAAATATGTCAATCAGATGCATGAAGGGGTGTGGAAACCACACCGTTTTGAACCTGAAATTTACGGTTCAACGATTGGATTTTTAGGATCTGGTTCACTCGCGAATGCAGCTGCGGTTCGATTAAAAGCCTTTGGTGCTCGTTTGATCACTTATCGTAAATCCGATTTACCAAACCCTGTATTTGACCAAACCTATACTGGAGAATCTGGTTTAAAACAAGTCTTACAACAAAGTGACTATGTGGTGATTACTTTACCTCTCAATGAAAACACAAATCATTTAATTGATTCAGAAAAACTATCATGGATGAAAAAAGATGCTGTTTTAATCAATGTTGGTCGTGGGGAAGTCGTTGACCAAGATGCCTTAATCGATGCCTTACAGAATAATCGCCTTCGAGGGGCTGGATTAGATGTTATGACGCCAGAACCACTCCCCAAAGATTCACCCCTTTGGTATATGGACAATGTGTATATTACCCCGCATAACGCCCCATCAAGCCCTTATATGATGTCGCGTTTATACAATTTACTCGAAGATAATCTCAAGCGTTATTTGGAACAAAAACCCCTTAAAAATATTGTGAACTTTTAGGAGAGACTATGGAAGAGTATTTAGTCAATTTAGAGCCTGAACTCAAACAAATCATCGATGAGTTATGTGCCCATGTTGAGAAACGTACAAAACTGAAACCCTCCATCATGTTTTCCATCCCAGCCTTCAAATTGACAAACAGTGTCATGTTAGCTTTTGACATTACGAAAACCTATGTTGGCTTATATACCACAGATCAGGAAAGCATACACAAAGCGAAAGGCCGTTTGGAAAACGCTATTTTTGGTGCGTCATCAATCAAAGTCGATCGAACCAGTCGAGAAGCCATAGAAGTGCTTAAAGATATTTGTGATGATGTCATCATGAAATATATGGTATTTAATCCACAGGCATTAATTAGTGCTTTAGATGATAAAAATCAAGCGTTTAGTGACGCAGCCTATTTTAAATTATTGGAAATTTTAGAGGAAAATGAAATCCCTGAAATCGATTATTATTTTCTTTTAAGACACCCTAAAAGAGATTACATCACCTATGGTATCGGATTATTGTTACACAGTTTAAAGTACGATAACAACCATAAGTATGATGGTTATTTAGTGGAGTATTTTAAACTCTTAGATTTACCGTATTATACCACCTTGATTGAAGCCATCATTGGTCTATCCTGGTGGATTGCAGAAAAACCGTATTTAAAACAAACCATTAAGAATCGTTTAAAAACCATGGATTTGAGCTATTTTAAAGAAACACAACAAGAAAAAATCAAAGTTGAAATTGAAAAAATCCTTCAACTTTAAAGGAACCCTATGAAAACCATTGAAATTAAACAGACCGACAATTATGGCTACGCTATCGTTGAAATCGATCAAAAAATCTATAAATTACCCAATCTATTGGTCGGTGAAAAAGTCAATATTGACATGACTACCAAAGGTTTAGAAGTCATCAAACGGGTTTCGGATAGTCCAAAACGAGCACCTGTGAGATGTCCAAAATACGATACCTGTGGTGGATGCCAATTGATGCATCTATCTTATGAAGACCAATTAAGCCTAAAAAAACAACAAATCATTGAACAATGTCAGAAATACCAATTAGAAGCGACGGTTTTAGATCCGATTGGGTCTAATGAACCTTATAACTACCGCAACAAAATTCAAATGACCTTTAGAGAACATAAAGGGAAAATCGTTGCGGGACTCTATGAAGAAAACACCCACAAAGTCGTGAATATTGCGGATTGTGACATTCAAGATAAAGTCAGCAATCAAATCATTAATACCATCAAAGTATTGATGAAAAAGCATAAAATACCTGCCTATGACGAAGATAAAAGAACGGGTATTATTCGACATGTCTTAGTCAAAAGAAGTATCCAAACCAAACAGGTCTTAGTGGTCATCGTTACCCCTTCAAATATCTTCCCTGGTCGAGGGAACTTAGTGAAAGATTTAATGCTTGCTCACCCAGAAATCACCAGTATTGTCCATAACATCAATGACCGTAAAACGTCTATTGTCTTGGGTGAAGATTCGAGAATCGTCACTGGCAAGGGCTACATTGAAGATATTTTAATGGGCAAGAAGTTCTTAATTGGACCGAAGACGTTCTATCAAATCAATGCCCATCAAACTGAAGTTCTCTACGGGGAAGTCTTGAAGAAACTGAAACCTTCTAAAAATGATACCATCTTAGATGCTTATGCAGGGATTGGTACAATCGGTCTCATGTTAAGCGATTATGTGAAGAAAGTCTTATCCGTGGAAATCAACAAAGACTCTGTTAAAAACGCGATTAAGAATGCTGAAATCAATGAGGTTAAAAACGTTGAATTTGTTGCGATGGATGCGAAAGACTATATTCTCGCCTTAGTCGAACAAAAAGCGAAGTTGGATGCGATTATTGTTGACCCACCTAGATCGGGTCTTGATTTGGATTTTGTCAAAGCAATCCAAATCATTAAACCTAAAAAAGTGGTGTATGTATCCTGTGATCCAGAAACCTTGGTTAGGGACTTAAAACAACTCTCGAGATCTTATCACATTGGTGATATTCAGCCTGTGGATATGTTCTCACAAACTTTTCACATCGAAAATGTTGTATTATTAACACTTAAAAATTAGACAATTCATCTTGAGGTTATCATATGAAAAAAAGAAGATATCCAAAAATTTTATTCATTATCGGCCTTATTGCCAATATCCTATTTCACTATTTTTGGCTATTTATCCCATCGATACTCTTTCTCATTATTGGTATATTCAATAGACCCTTTACTTATTTTGGGTTAGCTTTATTTGGACTGGATTTATTGTTGAGTTTTGTCGAACAATGCAAAATTCGTCGTACGTTTCTTAGTGCCAACGACCATCCTGATTTTCAAGCCTTCCAACAGGCTGTTACGAGTGAAGGCGATTGGTTAAAAAATGTTCAAGACTTGCTTAATTCAAGAATACAATCCAATGATACCAAATCTGAGCATGAACATGAATCAGAATCGGATGATCCTGATAAAACATCTTAATTGGATCTTATTGATAGTTCACAAGTAAAAAATGAGTATTTTTTAGATCGAAAAATCTAATCACCATAAATAAAAATCGATATAAATCTTTTTCTTAGTAGGAGTAACAATGGAATACTTAATCTATGCTTTACCCCTAACCATAACAGTGATACTACTTAAAATCATGATGAATCAGAAAAAACAACAGAATAATGCCGATGAGACTGTGATTAGACAACCCTATATGTACTATGAAGGGGGGTTAATCATTGTTGGTTTAGCCTTATTGATGGCTTTTATGATACTGATTTTACC
>CAZXLG010000047.1:0-12852 GCA_964641335.1 uncultured Paracholeplasma sp. | reverse complement strand
ATTCCGCAGACTTTGCATAAAACATTACCAAGTATTGCGAATGAGATGATCACTTTGGTTAAAGATACCGCCTTAGTGAGCGCAGTAGCTATTTCTGATATTTTGAGAAATACCCGTGAAACGGTCTCACAAGACTTTAGGGTTGAAGCTTACTTTGTTGCAGCCATCCTTTACTTAATGATGACTTATGTGATTGACTTTATTTTTAAAAGAATTGAAAAGAAACGCTTAATCGCGTATGGGGTGAATTAGATGTTACTAGAAATTAATAATCTATCGAAATCCTATAAGACACTAACCGCTGTCAAAGAAGTTAGTTTGACATTAGATGCAGGAGAGGTCTTAAGTATCATCGGACCTTCTGGGTCTGGTAAAAGTACTTTATTAAAGTTGATTGCGAATCTAGAAACCCCAAATGAGGGTGAAATCATCATTTTAGGTGAATCGACTAAAGATTTAGATAAAGTGAAAAAGCGCAGTTTATATCAACAAATGGGGTTTATCTTTCAGGATTTTGCGTTATTCGAACATTTAACCGTGAAACAAAATCTAGAACTGGCTCCTAGGCTGGTGTATCAAAAAGATAAGACTGAAATAGAAACGGAAACGCAACGATTACTGAATCTTGTTGGATTAGAAGATAAACTCAATGAATATCCAATCCATCTTTCAGGGGGGCAAAAACAACGCATCGCAATCGCACGAGCGCTCGCTACCCACCCTAAAATACTGCTTTTTGATGAACCTACATCGGCACTCGACGTTAAATCGATCGATGATTTGGTCGACATCATTCTTAAACTGAAAAAAGCAGGCATTGGGGTCTTAATTGTGACACATGATTTACGTTTCGCTAAATTAGTCTCTTCTCGATTGCTTTTTATGAAGAATTCGAGTATCATTTTCAGTGAAAACATTCAAAATATCGATAACCTTGATGGAATATTTGATGATTTTCTGAAGTGAGGTCACGCTATGTCAAAACTGAAAAGCCCAATGAACGATGCTTTGTTTGAAAGTATCCTTAAAATTGAAACTTTAGAAGAAGCCTATGCTTTTTTTGAAGATTTGTGTACCATTAAAGAAGTAGAAGCGATGTCACAACGTCTACATGCTGCTAAGCTTCTATTACAAGGGAAAACTTATGAACAAATCATTCAGGAAACCCACATCAGTTCGACGACCTTGAGCCGTGTTTCAACCTGTGTCCGCTATGGCACTGGGGGTTATGCACGGGTACTGATCAAACAAAATAAGAAGTCACTATAAAACAATCTACGAATTAGATTGTTTTTTTTGAAATTTACGATAATTATTATATATATCTTTATGTTATACTAAATATAACGAGTTTGATGAGGTATCGATAAATGAAAAAATGGATTTTGGTTATTTTATTGGCATTAACACTATCAGGTTGTTCGGTAACATCTTTATTATTGTACGCGGATGAATTACAACAAAAAATAACGGAATTTGAGAATTCATCGAATCAATTTGTTTATAACCTATCAAGTTTAATTGAAGTAAGTGCATCTGATGGATTTCGAACGTTCCATGAAGAGAATTTAACCTATGAATATCAAAAAACACCGTATTACTTACATTACGATAACACCTATATTGAAACTGAGCAGGACGGTGTACGTAAATATTATTTGTGGTGGCCTCTAAATATCGATAACAAAAATATGTACCGCGAAGTCGAACCGAAAGAAATCGATTTGACTGGTACTGAAATAAAAACAAAGAAATTGATCATTTTCAAGAAAAATGAGTCCACCTATACTTTAGAAGGTGAATTAGAACACTTTTTAACTGAGTCAGAACTCACGGAACTGTATGAAGCCATCCATGAACTCATGCCAGATAAAGATTTAGAAAACAATGTTCGTGCTAAAATGACCATAACCTTTAGTGAGTTCATGTTAAAATATTCACTTTCATTCGAAGTGACTGAGACTTTCAATCCCGAAGAAATGGTGATAATCCTGGATGTAAATTTGAATGCTGAGGTACATAAAAAAGTATTTGATGTCATTGATGTAACATCAGATGACCGTTTTTTTCCAGCACCCGATAGAGAGTCAATAGTTGAAGTGGATGCATACAAGCCGATTTACTTTTCGCCTTTAGCACTTGACGACCAAATTAGATATAAAATTTATCTAGTTCCGGGTAATTATGTCGTGAGTTCAAGCAATTCAAACTTCTTAAATACTTCAACCTTCGATATACGAAGCGTAGATGACTCCATATCCTATCGATTGTTTCCAGATGGTCAGAATTTGACACGACCGTTAAATCAAATGTTTGGTATCAAAGAAGCTGGTTATTACTGTTTCATCACTGATTATGATCAAATTGGTACTAGTGTTAAAGTTCAACTTCAAAACTTAGATTCGAGTTTGTTGAATTTAACTAGGCCCGCGATTACGGTGACGGGTACAGGTGAGTACAATTACCGGTTTACTGAACCCTATGATATCATCACCGTTAAATTTGATGTTCCTGTAGGGTCTATTATACAAATTAGAAGTGATTTCAATCCTTCATTAGCTTACCAGAAACCTGGGGATGATTTATTTACAGTTATGATGCTTGGCGATTCGTATGTTTCACTAACGCAATCAAGTTTAACTCAACTAGCGTACCTAACTTATAACAGCAGTATTGTATTCTTTGGTAAGTTATATATAACTGTCAATACAAAAGCTTAGTTATATTAAAGGTGATATGGTCTTATTGGATTGACAAATAAAACGTATTCGATTATTCTATCTATGGGAATGAAGTACTCCCCAAGTCTATGGACTTAAACCGCACTAACGCTGATGACTTCTACAACTTTTTTGGTTGTAGAAGTTTTATTTTTTGGAGGTTACCATGTTATTATCCTTAGGATTACTCTTATTAGTTGGATTATTGATGGCTGGATTATTGAAAAAAATTGGCATGCCAACGCTCGTTGGATTTATATTAACTGGGATTTTATTGGGACCCTATGCGTTCAACCTCATGGATGATAGTTTAATACTCATCTCAGCCGATTTAAGAACGATTGCGTTAGTCATCATCTTAATTCGTGCTGGTTTATCCCTGGACTTAGATAAAATTTTGAAACAAGGTAGAATTGCGATTTTACTAACCTTTTTACCTGCGACCTTTGAAATTCTCGCAACCATCTTTTTTACAACCCTAATCATGGGTTGGACATGGGTCGACGGGTTCATTTTAGGAACGATTCTCGCAGCGGTGTCACCAGCTGTGATTGTGCCAAGAATGATTCATTTGATCATACAAAAGCGTGGGACAAAACGCGGGATCCCAAATATGATTATGGCTGGCGCATCCGCAGATGATATTTATGTCATCTTATTATTCACGATTGCGTTATCTATCAAACAAACAGGTTCTTTTGAACTTACACAAATCATCTTTTTACCGATTCAAATTATCTTAGGGATTGTCTATGGAATTATAATAGGTAAAGGGTTGGTTTATTACTTTAAGCAAGTTCACATCAGAGATACCATTAAAGTCTTGATCATCGTTGGATTCTCTCTTTTGTTGTTATCGCTAGAAAAAATAGTATTTTATTCTGGATTACTCTCGATTATTGCGTTAACAACGATGATTTATCGGGATTATCCAGTGTTATCAGATCGTTTGTTAAAGAAGTATGAAAAGATTTGGGTCTTCGCTGAAATGTTACTCTTTGTGTTGGTTGGTGTAGCTTTAGATATCACAGTGATTCCAAGTATGGGGTGGATTGCGTTAGGATTGATTGGATTTGTCTTAACCATCCGATTAGTTGGGGTTTGGGTCTGTACGATTCAGTCAAGAGTTCAAATCAAGGAAAAGTGGTTTATCATCCTTTCCTATATTCCCAAAGCCACCGTTCAAGCCTCGATTGGAGCGATCCCGTTATCACTTGGATTACCCTATGGTAAAGAGATGTTGGCAGTCGCTGTCATTGCGATCATCATCACAGCACCAATCGGTGCATTCCTCATTGATTTCACGCAAAATCGCCTCTTAGAAATCGAGAAATAAAATCAAAAAAACATCCCTAAATTCAAAAATGAATGGGGATGTTTTCATTTTTCCAAAATGATTAAAAAAGTGCTTAAATTCGAATGATTTTTCTTTACTTTTAAAGGCCATAGAGTATAATGAAGGTAGAATTCCAAATGTGAACAAAGGTAACCCATTTCAAACGATAATTATAGTCGTGACTGTAGCCATACTTGATCGACTAATCGGTGCGATTATCACGTGAAATTGGTGCCGTTTGACGTATACGAACGACTTTAATATAGGGAGGGGGGACCACACATGCAAGCTAAGAAACCAGCACCACAACCAGTTAAACCAGCAGCTCAACCAGCTAAACCAGCAGCAGCTCAACCAGCTAAGCCTTCAACAGCTAAACCAGCACCTAAAAAATAATTAGGTAAGAAAATCGGTCGATTATCGGCTAAAAAATTGTCCTAAATAAAGACAAGCCATGTGAGTAAGTTTAATACTTATTCACATGTTTTTTGTCTATAATACTTTGAAATCCAAAATAGTGTTGAAAAAAGGGTGTATAAGTGATACGATGGTAACTGTAGCTTTGAATATCAAAGTATTAAAGGAGAACGCTATGCATTTACTAAAAAAGATTGCAGTCATTACCACGCTTGTTTCACTCGTATTAAGTTTATTTGTTTTATATACCCCAAAACCCAAAATGGCTCTTGATTCATTTTCAGCGATCCGTGCTTTAGAACACATTGAAGTCATTTCACGAGAACCACATTCCGTGTTTGACCCAGTTGCCCATGAAGCCGTGAGACTCTATATTAAAGACACCCTAACCGATTATTTAGGTGCTACAAACGTCATTGAGTATAACTACACCAAAGAAGAATTGGGTGAAGGTACCGATTATGACATCAAAAATTTATTAGGTGTAATTCCTGGCGAATCTGAAACGGGCATCATGTTGGTTGGTCATTATGATTCTCGAGGTCATATCGGTCGATACGGTGAACTCGGTCGTTCCTACGGTGCAGCCGATGATGGCTACGCGCTAGGTACGATGTTAGAAATCGCTAATCTATATAAAGGTAAAACGCTTAAAAATAGTATTTATTTCTTATTTACAGATGCAGAAGAAACTGGATTATATGGCGCTAGAATGGCCAAGGGCGAAACTGCATTGATGGATAAAATAGGCTTTATTATCAATCTAGAAGCTAGAGGTGTCAGCGGTGCAGCCTATATGTTTGAAACCTCATCAAATAACCAGAAGGTCATTGATTTTTACCGTAAAGCCAATTTACCTGTTTCATATAGTCTCGCTACTGCAGTCTATCAAGTGATGCCTAGCTTTACAGATTTCACAGAGTTTTTGGATATCAATAAACAAGGGATCAATTTCGCAGTTCTAGAAGGGTTATCACATTACCATACCCCACTCGACAATTATTTAGAAGTCAATGTTTCATCCATTCAACACTACGGCGAACAAATTGAACCACTCGTTGAGGCTTTCGTCATGAATGAAGCTTATAGTGATGTCGATTACTTTGTTGCTAATCAAGACAGTGTATTCTTTACCCTATTCGCTAATGTATTCATCTCTTATAGTGAGACTGCTGCGATTGTGATGCATATCGTTACACTCCTCTTATTTATCGCTCTTTTAGTGTATTTATTCAAACATAACCTTGTTGAGAAGAAAATCATCCATTACACCACACGGTTCTTACTCGTATTGGTGGTTGTCGTCGTTTTAGGGATCATTTATGGTCAAGTGATGGCGTTATTGGGGAGAACCCCTTACGCACTCACCTATGTCCGAATGAATGGGTCCGAAATACCCACCTTACTCTTCATGGGATCCTTGGTTGTTTTGGGGCACATCTATTATCAAAAGAAAGTCAATACTTTAGAAAAAATGCGTGCATTCCTCATTCTCGGGATTGCATTCCAATTACTCTTAGCGTTACTCACGGGGTTTGTTTTATCCGGGGCTTCATTCCTATTCTTTATTCCAGCCTTATTGGGTACATTATCCTTAGCAGCTACAACTTTAAAACAAGCCTATATTCAACACATCATTTATAGTTTAACCACTGTGATCTCTATTTTATTGATTGTTCCCATCCTTTATTCATTCTTCTTAGCGTTAACGGTTGGGGGAACACCAATCTTAAATGCCTTATTATTCATCCATTTAACTGTATTATTACCTGTTTTCAAGCTTCATTTAAGTCTCAAACAGTAAGGTTACGATTTGTAACCTTTTTTTACTGGTAAAAGGAAACCGATTTCATTATAATAGATATAGATAGATTGGGGTGTTTTTATGAAATCTTATTTAGAACGTTTTAAACCATTGGTAATGAAACCCTTACAGGGTCTCAAAGATTTATCAAGAATAGCAGCCACTGAAGGGATTGTTCTTTTAAAGAATGATCAACAAGTGTTACCGCTACAAAATGTTAAAATCAATGTGTTTGGACGCATTCAAACCAATTACTATAAATCCGGTACTGGGTCTGGAGGTTTAGTCAATGTCGATTATACAACATCGATCATCGATGCCCTATTAGAAAACCCACTGGTAGAAGTGAACAAAACCTTATTGAATACCTACCTCGAATGGGAAAAAGACCATCCGTTTAATGCTGGGTCCGGGATGTGGGCAAGTGAACCCTGGAGCCAAGTTGAAATGGCTTTATCCACTGATATACTGAAACAAGCGAAATCTTTCTCGGAGATTGCGGTGATTTGTATTGGTAGAACCGCTGGTGAAGACAAAGATAATACCCTATCCAAAGGGTCTTATTATTTAACCGATTTAGAAACAGAAATGATTGAAAAAGTATCACAATCTTTTAGTAAAGTTATCGTTGTTTTAAATGTGGGAAATATCATTGATCTATCCTTCTTAGATACCTATTCAATCCAATCTTTACTCTACGTATGGCACGGGGGTCAAGAAGGCGGTAGAGCGGTTTCTGATATCCTTACGGGGGTGTTCACACCCTCTGGTAAACTACCGGATACGATTGCTTACGCGATTGAAGATTACCCATCGACCAAGAATTTTGGGGGACATGATGAAAATATTTATCAAGAAGATATTTTCGTAGGGTATCGTTATTTTGAAACTTTTAAACCAGAACGTGTCCGCTATCCATTTGGATTTGGTTTATCCTATACAGAATTTGATTATCATATCAAAGAAACCAACCGTCCGTTTGAATACGAAATCGATATTAAAAACGTCGGTGATTTCGCGGGTAAAGCAGTGGTACAAGCCTATATCAAAGCCCCACAAGGTAAACTTGGTAAAGCGGCGAAAACCTTGGTAGGGTTTGCGAAAACAGCGCTATTAAAACCAGGTGAATCCGACACTGTATATATCGCATTCGATAAGTATGATTTTGCTTCGTATGATGAAGAAGGTCTATCGGGGTTTACTGCTGCCTATGTCCTCGAAAAAGGATTCTATCAAGTGGTATTTGGTACCGATGTGAAGTCCGAAATCACCTTCTTTGAGTTTGAAATCAATGATACTGAACTCATTGAACAAGCCCATGAAGCATTAAGACCTATCAAACCATTTGACCGAATGAAAGCGTCCATTAAGGATGGCAAAGTTGTGTTAGGGTATGAACCTGCGCCTTTGAGAACCTATAAAATCAGGGATCGTATTAAAGAAAACCAACCCAAAGAAATTCAACATACGTGCTTAGAAAAACGCACTTTAATCGATGTCTATGAACATAAAGTATCTTTAGATGCGTTTATAGCGCAATTTAGTTTAACTGAGCTTGCAGAACTCGTCCGTGGTGAAGGAATGTCATCACCAAAAGTCACCCCAGGAACCGCATCCGCATTTGGTGGGGTTACCGATAAGCTTCAAGCACACGGGTTACCGATTGCGTGCTGTTCTGATGGTCCTTCAGGCATTCGAATGGACTCTGGCATGCCTTCAACCTCATTACCGAATGGCACACTGTTAGCCTCTACCTTCAATACCCATTTACTCGAAAGTTTATATTATTTGATCGGGATTGAAATGTTATCCTATCACATCGATGTCTTATTAGGACCAGGGATGAATATTCACCGTCACCCGCTATGTGGTAGAAACTTTGAATATTTCTCTGAAGATCCTTTCCTCACAGGAGAAATGGCAAGAGCCATTGTCCAAGGGTTACAAACTGCAGGTGTAACAGGCACACTCAAGCACTTAGCTGCGAACAACCAAGAATATCGTCGTTTTGATGCGGATTCGGTCGTTTCCGAAAGAGCCTTAAGAGAAATTTATCTTAAGGGATTTGAACGCGCTGTTCGAAAAGCACATGCCAAAGCAATCATGACGAGTTATAACCCAATCAATGGCATTTGGGCAGCTTCAAACTACGATTTAAACACCTTAATCGTTCGTAAGGAATGGGGCTTTAAAGGCATCATTATGACGGACTGGTGGGCGAAGATGAACGATGAAACCTCCACTGGAGATAAATCGAATACGAGAGCCATGATTCAATCTCAAAACGATCTATACATGGTCGTTGTCGATGCTTTGAATAATTCAATGAACGACAACACCATGGCATCCTTCAAGGATGGTTCACTCTCTAAAGGTGAAGCCCAAAGGGTTGCGAAAAACATTTGTTATTTCTTATTAGACTCACCGACATTCAGACGAATGCACTCGATTGAGTATAAATTTAAAGCACCACACTATTTCATTCCATTGCTCGATGATATTAAAATCAATGGTGAATCCTTAGCTGGATTTGACCCACTCGTGGGGCATTATGTGATTAAAGTGAAGAACCATTTCACAGTCGAAGCCATCTCACATGAAAAGCACTCAATCGTGATTAAAAAGAATCCATCCTCGGCTTTAATCATCGTTTCTAACGGTGTCGAACAAAATACATATTTGATTACGACCCTTGAACGTTCGAAGGCTTCAGAATCGATTTCTGAAAAAGTTCAAATGAGCAAAGTCATCACAGTCAATACCGAACCTTGGGGTAAGACTAAACTCGATTTATCGAAACCACTCTATCAAAATGAGGGAGTTCACTATAAAGATCAAATGATTAGTCTAGATAAAGATGGTCTCATCAGCTTTGGTTTAGAAGTCCCGGTCTATGGTAAATATATTGTGGAATTATCGATTTCAAGTCATCAAAGCAGTCTCGCCCAAATGCCTCTATCGATTTTACTGGGGGATACCGTCGCATCCACATTAACCACCAATGGTACTGATGGAAATACCATTCATATTTCAACACAAATCATCATTCCACAAGGCAAATTCCTATTCTCAATCAAAGCCCTCAGAACCGGCTTAAACATCTTTAGAATTGAATTGGTCAAACACCAATAAAACCAAATGTGTAAAAAGCACCTTTTTATGGATAAATGGGTGCTTTTTGTATCATAAATGATATAATTAGGTTATATTATAAATGAGAACATCATTTCAGATGTTTTTTGGAGTATGTCAATTGTTTATCGAATATTACGTAGAAACCCCCAATTGAGGTGTCCACAGCATGAGTCGTTACCGCATTCGTTTAGCCATCATATTTACGTCACTATTTCTAATACTATCGATTGTATTGGTTCTTTTTTACATGTCCATAACACGAAACTTTATTTCCTCGCGTGCTGAAGAATCCTTTAAAACATATAACTTTGGGATTTCAACCCAAGTAGAAGTTACCTTAAAACAAACCTATGAAACCTTTAAATCACTGGTGGAGGATGCAAGATCACAATCTTTAGACCCAGTCGTTGAACTCAGCAATGATGATTACTATGATTTGGTCGTTGAAAAACAGGTCACAGGCTTATTCATCGATGGGACCTTGTATCCATTCAACTTAAACTACAAAGATAAAAACTATTATAATCAGGATATTTCGATATATCCGATTAATTTAGTCGTGGATGCTTATACCGATTCAACGAACTATGTAGCGTTTGCTTACGATGATGTAGTTGCTTATGTGAATGCTGAAACCTATTTTACAACAGTCCTAGAAACCTTTAACGTCCTTGAATATCGCTATGTGGTATTCCATAAAGATGGCTATACGTATTTTGATGAAGCGAATGAATACGATACTTATCAGTTTGGGGATGCTTTCTCTGATGAAGATCGCAACAGTTTCTTCCAAGACATCAACGGTAGTAGTGAAAATGCCGGTGTTGGTCAGTTCACCATGTTTGGAGAATCTTCATTCTTTGCCTATTCGAAGATGCAATCGATTGAAGCCGTTGGGGGAATCTATTTTGGTCAAGTGATCAACTATTATGACTTACTAGACTCCATGGCATTCCTAACCAACAGTTTAATGTTCGCCTTTATCATCATCATGATAGTCTTTATATCCTCCATGTTCGCGGTTTACCGCATCCTTGATTCAAAGACAGAAGATATAGAATCGGCACGTTTAATTCACTATTATGTCAAACCCTATATCCTTAAAGTCAATGGCAAAGGAAAGATTTTCTTCTATAATGCAAGCTTCAAGCGTGACATACGTAACTTTAAAAAATACAAAACAGTCTCAGATATCCCGCTTCGAGATGGTGGCACCGAAGCCTTTGAAATGATGAAAAAACAAGAACCGTTTGTTGCGAAATTCCAAGTACCAGCTGGGGAAATTTACATTCGTTTCATTCCGGTCAGATACGCCCTTACTTATGCCCTTGTTGGGGATGACATTACTAAACTTGAAGAAACGTATAAATACCATAGAGAGATTGCTTTCTATAACAGTATTACGAACGAACCTAACATGAACTACATGAAGGCCGATGTGAAAAGCCTTGTCTCGGATGATAAGCGATTTAAACATCGAAACGCATTGGTCATTTTCGGGATCTTTAAATATGGAGATATCACCAAGGTCATTGGTGAAAAACTATCGGGTGAAGTCTTGATTTATGTAGCACAAACCGTTAAAGCTACCTTAAAAGATTTCCAAGCCACCCTTTACCATATCTCATTTGACCGTTTCGGTATTCTTTTTGAAAACCTTGAAAGCTACGATTCGATTGAAGGCTGGGGCGACAAATTGGTCGAAGCCTTTGAAAAACCCATCGATGTCGATAAGAATAAATTCGTCTTACAATTTAGAATTGGACAGTTTAATATCGATAGTGAAGCTTACGTTTCAATTACCGAGGATCAAGTCTATGACAATACCATTTTAGCGCTTAACCGTGCGGCTGCGTATCACTCTCAAAAACCAGTCGTTTATGACGTTACTTTCGGTCAAAGCTTGTCTCGCAGACAAGTCATCGAAAGTGATATGATGAGTGGGATTGAACGCCATGAATTCGTCATGTACCTTCAACCACAATACCACATCACGTCTGAAAAGATTGTAGGTTTTGAAGCATTGGTTCGTTGGGATAACCCTAAGTATAAATTGGACTCCCCAAGTGAATTCATCGAAATCGCTGAAAACAATAATATGATCATTGATATTGGTCGTATTGTTATGAACGAAACTTTCAAATTGGCGAAAGATATCGAGCAATATGATATCAAGATTTCAATGAACGTCTCACCGGTCCAAATCTTACAAGCCGGATTCGTCACCGAACTCGTGAATGCCTATGAACAATATGGTTTAAAAGAACACGCGATTTCGATTGAAATCACCGAAACTTTCTTGATGACCTCATTCGATATCATCATTGAAAAACTCAAACTCTTACAATCGAAAGGGTTTGATATCCATCTCGATGACTTCGGTACTGGGTATAGTTCACTCCTATACTTAAAAGAATTGCCAATCAACGCGATTAAAATTGATAAAGAATTCGTCAGACACTCGACTGCTGACAAGCACTCGCGCGCGATTATTAATATGATCATCGCGCTCGCGAAGAACCTAGACCTTGAAATCATTGCAGAAGGGGTCGAAGATGAGAAGCAATTTAAGTTCTTACAAAAGAGTGGCGCAGACATTATCCAAGGATTCTATTTGGGTAAAGCCATGAAATATGAAGATGCAATTGCACTGATTAAAGCATATAATATAGATAGAAGTGCATCCTTGACGAGAAAGAGGTAACCTATGAACAATTTAAATCCAACCACTGCGGTCATTCTCTTATTATTCGTCATGATCGCTACAGCGGTCGCTGCGTATTTCCTATTTGTGAATTGGCGCTGGGCTGAACAAAAATGGAAAGAAGAAAAATCCATTTTGGTTGAAGGCATCATTTCACGATCTGCGATGAACAGCATGATTACCAACTATATATCTAAAATTGGTAAAGACAATATGTTTTCCTTGATTTACATCGATATTGACCGTTTCTCAGAAATCATACAAGCGTTCGGTGAAAAAGAATCCAATAAGATGATTGAAAAGATTACCAAGCGAATTCGTCAAGCTTTACCTAAAGAAGTTAAAGCTTCACGATTTGAAAATGACATATTCGTATTATTCGTACCTATGGAATTTGACCAATCAGACGCGGTTGAATTTGCACGTAAAGTTCAAGAACAAATCAATGATTCGATTACTTTATTCGGTACCACAGATGTCAATTTAACCTCTTCGATATCGATCGCGTATTACCCGATGCATGGTGAAAATACCAAATCCTTACTCAACTCACTCCGATTAGCGAACTATACCGTGAAGAAAACCGGTGGTAACGCGATCCGTCTATACTCAGAAGACATGAGCGAAACCGAAAGCGAATTTTTGGATTACTACTATCAAATTAAAAACGCGATTGCTAAAAAAGAATTCTTACTTTATTACCATCCAATCGTCGATATTAATACCAAAGAATTAT
>CAZXLG010000046.1:0-12954 GCA_964641335.1 uncultured Paracholeplasma sp. | reverse complement strand
AAGAAGCAGGTGTAAAAGTGACAAAACACTAAAGTGAGTTGTCAATCCCTATAATCAACATATTTAAATATGTTATAATATTTATGGTGATTTTTATGGACGTTAAGAAACGAATGATGGATTTACAACAAGCGATTGAACAAGCAAATTATGAGTATCATACTTTGGATAAACCAACCATATCTGACTTTGAATATGATTTGCTTATGCAAGAACTGATCGAATTAGAAACGAAATTTCCTGAATATAAAAGCACATCATCGCCTACACTCAAAGTGGGAGGTGTTGTTTTAGATAAGTTCAGTAAAGTCATTCATGATAAACCCATGATGTCGTTATCGAATGCATTTAGTGATCAAGACCTCATCGATTTTGATGAACGTATTTCAAAAGAAGTTGAAGGTTACACATTCAATATGGAATTAAAGATTGATGGATTGGCCATCAATTTAAAATACATTGATGGTGTATTCCAAAGTGCTTCAACCAGGGGTGATGGCGTTGTTGGTGAAGATGTTACCTCCAATGTAAGAACCATCAAGAGTCTCCCAATGAAATTAAAACAACCACTAACCCTTGAAGTTAGAGGTGAAGTATACATGCCACACAAGAGTTTTGAGAAAGCAAATGAAGAACGTGCCAAAGAAGGGTTAGAACTTTTTAGGAACGCTCGTAACGCTGCAGCAGGCACCATACGCCAACTTGACTCATCGATTGTATCTAATCGCGGATTGGATATTTTTTGTTACACATTGGTGGATGCGGAAAAATATGGTGTGTCCACTCAATCAGGTGTACTTGAGTTTTTATCGAAACAAGGGTTTAAAACCAACCCAAATAGTATGATTGCGGAAAACATAAAAGAAGTCATTACGAACATACATCGTTACGATGAGTTGAGAAAAACATTGGCTTACGA
This sequence comes from uncultured Paracholeplasma sp., assembly GCA_964641335.1. Lineage (GTDB taxonomy): Bacteria > Bacillota_I > Bacilli_A > Acholeplasmatales > UBA5453 > Paracholeplasma. Next base: position 12,035 of record CAZXLG010000046.1, on the reverse strand, counting down.
TACCGATGGTGTTGTTATTAAAGTCAACGAATTAAGAAAATATGAACAAATCGGGCAAACTGTAAAATACCCGAAATGGGCGATAGCTTATAAGTTTGCACCAGAAGAAGTCATCACTAAGTTAAATTCGATTACATTCCAAGTCGGTAGAACAGGTGTAATTACCCCTGTGGCTGAATTATCTCCAGTTTTAATTTCTGGATCGATGGTTGCACGAGCGACTCTTCATAACGAAGATTATATTAGAAATCTAGATATTGAAATCGGGGATGATGTCGTCGTTAGAAAAGCAGGGGAAATTATCCCTGAAGTTGTCAAACCTGTATTAGAGAACCGTAAACATACACAAAAGTTTGTGATGATTGATGTATGTCCTAGCTGTGGTGAACCACTCTATAGAGAAAAAGATGAAGCCGATTGGTTTTGTGTGAATCCAGGGTGTCCTGCACAACATGTGGGCAAACTCATTCATTTTGCTAGTCGTCCTGCAATGAATATCGATTCCTTGGGTGAAAAGATTGTCATTCAACTGTATGAAGAAGGCTATATTAAAGACTTTTTGGATATTTATCGCCTTAAGGAACAACGTGATAAACTGATTGGTTTAGATCGTATGGGTGAAAAGAAAGTAGATAATTTACTAGAAGCCATTGAGAACTCTAAGCAAAACAGTTTAGATAAACTGCTTTTTGGTCTCGGTATTAATCATGTAGGTGCGAAAGTAGCTAAAATTCTACTAAAGAAATTCCCTTCCTTAGAAGCCCTAAAAGAAGCCACTTTCGAACAACTCACCAGTATTGATGATATTGGAGAAGCAATTGCGAACAGTGTGATTCAATATTTTAGTAGCGATTATGCGACTCACTTATTGAATACGCTTCATGAATTAGGTATCAAGACGGCCTTAGAACAACAAGTTTCTAAGACCAGTCCATTATTTGAAGGCAAAACCTTTGTTTTAACAGGCAAATTAGAATCGTATTCAAGAGAAGAAGCTGCCCGCATTATCGAATCCCTTGGTGGAAAGGTCAGTGGATCTGTCTCAAAGAAAACAGATTATGTATTAGCGGGGTCTGATGCAGGCTCTAAATTAGATAAAGCAAGTTCACTCGGTGTTAAGGTCATCGACGAGGTTGCATTCAAGGAGATGATACCGAATGAGTAATAATGATTATATTGTTATCAAAGGTGCGAAAGAAAATAACCTTAAAAATATAGATTTAACCTTACCTAAAAATAAGCTCATTGTTATGACTGGATTATCCGGTTCAGGAAAATCTAGTTTGGCTTTCGATACTTTATATCAAGAAGGACAACGACGCTATGTCGAATCTTTATCATCGTATGCGAGACAGTTTTTAGGTTCTTTTGAAAAACCAAATGTGGATAAAATTGATGGTTTGAGTCCGGCAATATCCATAGATCAAAGAACAACGTCAAAAAACCCGCGTTCAACTGTGGGAACTGTCACTGAAATTTATGACTATTTGCGTTTAATGTACTCTAAGATAGGGGTCCCTTACTGCCCTGGAACGGATATTCCGCTATCCAAACAAACGATTGAAGAAATGACCAATCGTGTTTTAGACTTGGGTGAAAATACCCGTGTTATGGTCTTAAGCCCAGTGGTTAAACTTCAAAAAGGTACCCATAAAAAAGTACTAGAGGGCTTTGTAAAAGATGGTTTTGTTAGAGCCATCATCAATGGTGAACTAGTAGACCTAGAGCCTGTTGTGGATTTAGATAAAAATAAAAAACACGATATTTCTTTAGTCATTGACCGTATCGTTATCAAAGATGATATCAGAAGTAGACTATATGATGCGATCGAACTCGCAGCCTCTAAATCGGGTGGTTTTGTTGAAGTTCAAGTCATAGGTGGAGAAAAACTCACATTTAGCGAAACCTATGCCTGCCCTGATAGTGACTTTACCATTCCTGATCTAGAACCTAGATTATTCTCTTTTAACTCACCCATTGGTGCGTGTCCTGAGTGTAATGGTCTAGGCAAAAAGTTAACTGTATCTGAAGACTTAGTCGTCAATTTTAACCGAAGTTTAAATGATGGTGGTATTGTACCTTACCGTAACCAAGATGATGAAAATCTACAAGCATTAGAACTTCAAATTGTATGTAAACATTACAATATTGATATGGATTTACCAATTAAAGATTTGGAACGAGAAAAGCTTGACATCGTTCTTTATGGATCTAATGAAAAACTCCACTTTAAACTCCAAAGTTCATCGGGTCGTGTTCATGAAACAGTCAGACCATTTGAAGGGGTTATCACCAACTTATCGAGACGCTATATTGAAACCAGCAGTACTTGGATTCGTGAATGGATTGAGTCCTATATGACCGAACAAATCTGTCCATTATGTAACGGAAAACGTCTTAATAAAGCGGCTTTAAGTGTGAAGGTTGATGGGTTAAATATTGCTGAATTAACCGATATGAGTGTTGAACAAATACTCATTCGTAAGGATAATTTTAAACTTAATTCACAACAAACAAAGATTGCTGAAAGCATCATTAATGAAGTCAATGCCAGACTTACATTCTTGAAAGACGTTGGACTAGAATATCTTACCTTATCCCGTGAAGCGGCTTCGCTTTCAGGGGGTGAAGCACAGCGTATTCGATTAGCTACCCAAATTGGTTCTAAGCTATCTGGCGTACTTTATGTATTAGATGAACCCTCAATTGGACTACATCAGAAAGACAATCAAAAGCTGATTGACACCTTGAAGAAGATGCGTGATTTAGGCAACACTTTAGTTGTTGTTGAACACGATGAAGAAACCATGATGGCTGCAGACTATTTAGTGGATATTGGCCCTGGTGCCGGTGTTCATGGGGGTGAATTGGTTGCGTGTGGTACCCCACAAGAAGTGATGGCTAATCCGAAGAGCATCACAGGTCTTTATTTATCTGGAAAACTTAGAATTGATGTTCCAACGATTAGACGTGTCGGTAATGGTAAGTTCATAAAAGTACTTGGTGCAACACATAATAATCTTAAAAATATTGATGTGGAGTTCCCTCTAGGAAAAATGGTTTGCGTGACAGGTGTTTCAGGATCAGGGAAGTCTTCTCTAGTGAATGAAATTTTATATAAAGGGATTCATCGACTACTTTACAAAACGAAAGATGAACCGGGTAAACATCGTGCGATCGAAGGGATTGAAAATGTCAATCGAATCATCGATATCTCACAAAGTCCAATTGGCCGTACCCCTAGAAGTAATCCTGCAACCTATACGGGTGTATTTGACGATATTCGCGATGTCTTCGCAATGACCAATGAAGCGAAAGTTCGTGGTTATCAAAAGGGACGCTTCTCCTTTAATGTTAAGGGTGGGCGTTGTGAATCTTGTGGTGGGGATGGCGTTAAGCGTATCACGATGCATTTCCTACCCGATGTCTATGTTCAATGTGAAGCTTGTGGTGGAACCCGCTATAATCGTGAAACATTACAAGTGAAATATAAAGGTAAAAATATCTCTGAAGTGTTAGAAATGACCATTGAGAAGGCATTAGACTTCTTTGAAAATATACCTAAGATTAAAGAAAAACTACAAATCATCTATGATGTTGGCTTAGGTTATATGACTTTAGGTCAATCGGCTACCACACTTTCCGGTGGGGAAGCCCAAAGGGTTAAATTAGCTTCAGAACTCTATCGCAGAATCACTCCTGAAACACTTTATATCTTAGACGAACCTACGACAGGGTTACATACGGACGATGTTAAGCGCTTGATGAGCGTCATTAACCGGATTGTCGATGAAGGCGCAACCGTTGTCATCATCGAACACAACTTAGATGTCATCAAGAGCGCAGATTATATCATTGATTTAGGTAAAGAAGGTGGCGCGACTGGTGGTAATATTGTGACAACCGGTACCCCTGAAGAAATTATCTTATGTCCAGATTCTTATACAGGGGATTATCTCAGACCCCTATTGAGTAAATAAGTATGGCTAAAAAGGGATTAAAGACCATATTAAGGGGTCAATCGTACACGATGAGCTATCTTATCACGATGCTCATCAATATGATTTCAGTGTCAACTACGGCAGGGATTACAATGCAACTCCAAATTGAATCCATTCAAGGATTTATTTTGTTTGTTATTCTCTTCACTTTACTGGATACGATGACAGATTTGCTCATTAAACGCTATTTTTACAAATACATTTTCCAATCGTTTGGACTCATTTTAGCCTTAGCAGGTATGATATTAATTTTCACGACCGAACGATTGGTTCCGGATGTCTATTTTGAAACAGTTTATGGCATTATTGGATTTACAGTGTTCTTTTTGGTAATCAGATTTTTATTAATATATGCGTACCAACGCACATTTGGGAAAAAGGAGAGTGTATGACATGAACGGAATAAAAGTAATCCATTTAGTCAAAGAAAACCAATTAACCATCCTCGCAGGACATCAAGGCTTAGAAAGCTACATCTATGAAGATATGATTTCTAGACCGGGGATTGAACTTGCGGGTTTCATGGATTTCTTTGATTCAAAACGCGTCATTCTGATTGGATCGAAGGAAAACTCTTTCTCGAATCTATTCTCAGAAGTCATCCAAGAAGAACGTATTCGAGATATTTTTAGCCATAGACCACCTGCAGTCATCTTCTCGGTCAATGTTGAAGTATCTCCACTGTATATTCGATTAGGCAATGAATATGGGATTCCCATTTTAAAGTCTAATCTAAGAACAACCGCTTTAAACTCAAAACTGTATTCTTACCTTCAAGAAAAACTCACAGAACGTCAAACAGTCCATGGGGTTTTAATGGATATTGGTGGTTTAGGCACCCTCATCATTGGTAAAAGTGGGATAGGTAAGAGCGAAACAGCTCTAGAACTCATCAAACGAGGACACATTTTAATTTCAGATGACCGCGTCGATGTCTATCAAAAGGATGTCGGCATTCTGATTGGACAAGCCCCTAAAATCCTTGAAAGATATTTAGAGATTCGTGGTATCGGGATTGTCGATGTTGTCTCGATGTTTGGGGTAGGTGCCTATCGTGAAACGAAAAAGATTCGTTTAGTTGTTGAACTCGAAAAATGGGAAGAAAATAAATATTATGATCGTCTAGGCTTGGATTTAGAAACAACCAAGTTCTTTGACACAGAAATCCCTAAAGTTATCATTCCCGTCTTGCCAGGCAGAAACGTAGCCACTTTAGTAGAAAGTGCCGCTATGAACGAAAAATTGAAATATATGGGCTATCACGCCGCGTTTAACTTAACCCGTGAGATTACCCGACATATGAAGAAATCAGAGGAAAATGATCATGAATAAAGTGTTAGAACACATCCAAAAGCATCAACGTAATTACATTATGGTGTCTGCGATGGTTGTATGGTTTATCTTATTAGTTACCATCGCTACCCGTGGGGATGCGCCTTATGATTCAATTGCTATTCAAGTGGGTAGTCTTAGAGTAGCATGGTATGCTGTATTTATTCTTACAGGGATCATCTTTGGAGCTGTCATGGCGATGGAAGAATCCGATTTGATCGGCATTAAACGCGACCATATTTATGATGGATTATTATACGCAGTTCCACTCGCAATCCTAGGCGCACGTTTATACTATGTTATTTTCGATCCAAATGGGACCTACGATAGCTTTATCGATGTCATCAATATTCCTAATGGTGGATTAGCGATTCATGGTGCAGTAATTACAACCATCGTATTCTTATTATTTTTCACGAAGTTTAAACAAATATCCATCTGGAAAATCTTAGACTTATTAGCACCAGGCTTTTTAATTGGTCAAATCTTAGGCCGTTGGGGTAATTTTATGAACCAAGAAGCCAATGGGATCGCAACCACGAGAGAATTCTTAAGAAATACCCTTAGATTACCAAAATTCATTGTGGATAATATGTATTTTTATGATGCCAATGTGGGAGAAACCAATTATTATCACCCAACCTTCTTATATGAAGGTATTTGGAACTTCTTTGGACTCGTATTAATGTTGATTTTAAGACGCAAGAAAGGCTTAAAATCAGGAGACTTAATCGGTATTTATCTCATTTGGTATGGATTTGGTCGTGCAATCATTGAACAATTCTTAAGAACAGATCCATTGATGTTGGGTAATACAGATATTCGTATCAATGTCTTGAACTCTGTCGTTCTATTCATGGGTGGCGGTGCAGCGTTCTTAATCTTGAAACGTGTCTTCTTTAAAGAGTTACCGGATTATGTCGACACCATTACACCGAGGGAAACTAAATGATTGATACGGTATTATTCGATTTAGATGGTACACTGATCGATTCGAATTACCTCATCATCGAAACCATTAAGCACGTATTTAAAACAGAGTTACCACATATCCCGATGAAGGAAGAAGATTATATCCCCTTTATTGGACCTACACTGGCTCAAGGGTTTGGACAGTATGTTCAAGATGAGTCAAAAATTCAACAGCTCATCCAAGTGTACCGCAAGAAAAATTTAGAAATTCACGATGCGTTAGTGAAACCCTTTGATGGGGCATTAGACTTATTAATCCACTTGAAATCTTTGGGTATTCAAACTGGTGTTGTCTCCTCAAAAATGCATTTTTTAGTGGAAAGAGGTCTTCGTGTCACGGGTTTATTGCCTTATATCGACATTATCATCGGATTAGATGATGTTGTGAAACATAAACCAGATAAAGAACCCATTGTTAAAGCCTTGGCACTCTTTGATGACGTTGACGAAGCAGTCTATGTGGGTGACCATCCAAATGATATCGTGGCTGGTAAAGCCGCGGGCATTAAAACCATCGGAATGAATTATAGTTGGCATTTAGACAGTTTAAAAGCAGCACAAGCAGATTACTACTTAGACTCACTCATAGAAATCAAAGAGGTGATTTAATATGTATGACTTGATTATTATCGGAGCAGGACCAGCCGGATTAACCGCAGCCATCTATGCTCAACGTGCGAATTTGAAAACCATCATGATTGAAAAAAGTGCACCTGGTGGGCAAATTGTCAACACGGGTGAAATCGAAAACTACACGGGGTTCACCAAACTATCCGGGGGCGATTTGGCATTAAACATGTTTAATCACGCGATGGCTTTAGGGGTTGAGTATGGGTATGGCGATGTGACTTCGATCAAAAAGATTCAAAACGTATTTAAAGTTGAATCTGATCAAGGTATTTATGAATCCAAAGCCATTATTGTTGCTTCTGGGATGGTTCAACGTAAATTAGGTTTAGAATACGAAGATATGCTTTCAGCCAATGGCATTAGTTGGTGTGCTATTTGTGATGGCCCGATCTACAAAGGTGAAGATGTCGTCGTTATTGGTGGTGGAAATAGCGCTGTTGAAGAGGCAACCTATTTATCATCACTTGCTAACCATGTCACCATCATTCAAAACTTGGCACATTTTACAGCAGATAAAAAAGCCATTGATAACCTCTATAAACAAAAAAACGTATCAATGTTATTTAATAGCCTAGTGACGCGCTTTATCGTCGAAGACTATAAACTTACAGGCGTGGAAGTAACAGATTCACAAACTAAACAAACGAAGATGATCCCTTGTAAAGGGGTATTTGAATACATTGGCTGGAACCCGAATACCTATATGGTTAAAGATTTAGGTATTACAAACCCATGGGGTTATATTGAAGCCAATGAAAAAATGGAAACCAAAGTACCTGGACTATTCGCCGCTGGTGATGTCCGAGTTAAACAAATAAGGCAAGTTGTTACCGCAACCTCTGATGGTGCTGTAGCAGTACAAAACGTATTACGATATTTAGAGTCTAGGGAGTAAGTATGTCATTTGCGAGAACGGTCAAAGAGGAAATCGTCAAAATCAGAACGGACGCGAAAAGTCAGTTAGCCGAATTATCGGCTTTATTGCATTTGAATACCGATGTACACTTAACGAGTGAAGGGGTACATTTGGAATTTCACACCAATAATCCTTCGATTGCGAGAAGGTTTTTCGTCTTAATTAAAAACATGTATGAAGCAAAAACCGAGATTGTTTCCAAAAAGACCATGAAGCTCAATAAGAAAAGTGGTTATTTGGTTCTTGTGAAGTCTCATGTGAATAAGATTATTGATGAGCATTCCATGGTTGACCAAAACACGCAGGAATATGAATTTTTAACGGAAACCGATGAAGAAAAAAGAGCCTATTTAAGAGGGGCTTTTCTCGCATCAGGATCCGTGAATGATCCCATCAAACCAACCTATCACCTAGAATTATTTGTCATGAATAAAACGGATGCGATATTCATTCAAAGGTTAATGAATCACTTTGATTTAAATGCGAAAATCACGAAAAGACGCCAGGGATTGATTGTATATCTCAAAGAATCCGAAGCCATCAGTGCCTTCTTGAGCGCGATTGGCGCGGTAGAAGCCGTCTTTAAATTTGAAGATGAACGCATCAAGCGAGATTTCAATAACTCAATTAACCGATTGATCAATATTGAGATTGCAAACGAGAAAAAAACGATTGAAGCAGCGAATGAACAACTAGAAGATATCGAACTGATCAAAGCAAACAAAGAATATGGTACGATCGATACCAAGCTGAAAGATACCATTCGTTTAAGAGAAGCCTATCCTGAGGCTTCACTCAATGAACTGATAGAAAAATATACCGAAGAAACTGGTCAGAAAATTTCAAAATCTGGGATGAATCACCGATTACTTAAAATTAAAGCCTTAGCGGACTTCATCCGGGAGGGGAAAAAATGATTAAAACGGGGATTGATTTAGTTGAAATTGACCGAATTCGTACACTTTACAGTGTATCTTTTGTAGATCGTATTCTATCCAAAAGCGAACGCCTATTTTTTGATGATATTCAAAATGAACAACGCCGTTTTACCTTTCTTTCTGGCAGATTCGCTGCGAAAGAAGCATTATTTAAAGCCTTGAAAACAGGGGACAAAACCCTTAATTATAAAGATATTACCATCCTAAATGATGAGGGTGGTGCGCCTTATTTTGAATCCTTTCCTCACAGTGATCGCTATCAAACAGAACTCAGTATTTCTCATACAAATGATTACGCGGTCGCGATTGTCTTACTTGAAATAAAAGAATAATTACCATATTCTATATAGAACTTGTATCAACCCCATATTTTTTGTATAATATCATAGGAATGAGGAGAGATTAACATGCCACGCGCTACCAATACAAAGAAACCAGTCAACAATAAAAACAACAAAAAAGCTGTACAACCAAAGAATAATGCCAACAAAATTATGCTATTCACTGTTTTAGGTATTGTTTTAGTCGGATTAGGTGCATTAACTTATTGGTTATTAGATACTTATGTATTTAAGGACAAAGAACCTAATTATGATCGTTTTGAAACTGTAGAACACATCACATTGGATCAATATAAATGGTTGATTAATGACAACGAAGAAGACCCTGTTGAAGATGTTAAATATGATGTTTACGTATACATCTATAATGGAAACTTTGAAGAATGCACCGTTTGTGAAGATTTAGAAGCTGCTGTTTTAGCTGCTGCTAACGCGTCATCTGGTAGCAACTATTCATTCTTCGTAATGAACTATAATGACGAAGACAATACAGGCATTACAAGCTATATTTCTGGTCTATTCTTACCAAACAGACCTGCCCTAATTCATATTCAAGGTGAAGCTTTAGCTGCTACAGGCGCTATTGTTACAAGCCCTACACAAATCTTATCTACACTCAATCAAATAGAATAACTAAAAGGGCAAATACAGCCCTTTTTGCACGAAAAAAGGTGGAACATTTATGGATCAATTATTAGTCAAAGAAATCTCGAATACCCTCAGTATTAAAGAAAAACAAGTCGAAGCTGTATTGAATTTACTCGATGAAGGTAACACAATACCCTTTATAGCGAGATACCGTAAAGAAGTGACAGGTGGACTCGATGAAGAACAAATCAATGAGATTCACAAGACCTGGGAATACGGTGTTAACCTCTTAAAACGCAAAGAAGATGTCATCCGCTTAATCGAAGAAAAAGGCATGATGACCGATGAATTACGCGCAAATATCCTCAAATCAACGAAATTAGTTGAAGTTGAAGATTTATATAGACCGTACAAGGAAAAGAAAAAAACCAAGGCTACAGAGGCGATTGCGATGGGTTTAGAACCACTTGCGAAACTCATCCTAACCTTCCCGAATCAAATCGATATTAAAGCTGAAGCGAGCAAATATATCAACGATCAAGTCAAATCTATCGAAGATGCAATCACAGGTGCGAAGTATATTATTGCTGAGCAAATCAGCGATAATGCAGATTATCGTAAAGCGTTACGTGTTGAAATGGAAGTCGATGGTTTAATCACATCTAAAGTTAAGAAGAACGGCGAACAACTCGATGAAAAACATGTTTATGAAATGTATTATGACCATGTTGAAAAAGTATCTAAAGTTGCGCCTCATCGAATTCTAGCGATGAACCGTGCAGAAGATGAAAAAATTCTTACGATTTCTATTGACACCGACACCCAAGCAATGTTAAAATATCTCGGTTCAAAAATTTTAACCAATTCTAACTCACCGGTTGTCCCAATTGTAGAGGCTGCAATAGAGGATGCATTAAAGCGTTTAATCTATCCAAGCTTAGAGCGTGAGATACGTGCTGATTTGACTGCAAAGGCAGAAGATCAAGCCATCGAAGTCTTCGCCATGAACTTAAGAAACCTCTTGTTACAAAGACCGATGAAAAATAAAGTTGTTCTAGGTGTTGACCCCGCTTACCGTACCGGTTGCAAACTTTGTGTTGTAAACGAACAAGGTACAGTTTTACAAAAAAGTGTCATCTACCCGCATGAAAAGTATAAAGGTGAAGAACATATCGACGAACGTGTCACGTTGTCGGAAAAAGTCATTAAACAATTCATTGCGAAACATAATGTCGATATCATCGCCATTGGAAATGGAACAGCATCCCGAGAAACTGAAGCTTTTATCGCAGAGCTCCTCAAGAAATATAACCTTCCAACGAAGTATGTTATTGTTTCAGAAGCAGGCGCTTCGGTTTACTCTGCCTCAGAACTTGCGAGAGAAGAATTCCCTGATTATTCGGTAGAAGAACGCAGTGCAGCATCGATTGCTAGACGTCTTCAAGACCCCCTATCAGAACTTGTTAAAATTGATCCAAAATCGATTGGTGTTGGTCAATATCAACACGACGTATCCCAAAAGAAACTATCCGAATCCCTAGATTTTATTGTAAGTAATGCAGTAAACCAAGTTGGTGTCAACATCAATACGGCTTCTAAATCACTACTTACTTATGTATCTGGATTAAATAAAACGGTCTCCGAGAATATCGTGAAGCACCGTGACCAGAATGGCGCGTTTAAATCACGCGAAGATATTAAAAAAGTCCCTCGTCTAGGGGACAAAGCGTTTGAACAATCGGTGGGGTTCTTACGCATCGTCGGTGGCGATGAAGCGCTCGATATGACAGCGATTCATCCGGAATCTTATGCCACTGCCAAAAAGATCATGACGAAATATCAGATTACACCAGACCAATTTGGTAAACCTGAATTGAAGAAAGTCATCGATCAAATCAACAGAGAAGCTTTAAGAAATGAACTCTCTGTGGATAAATACACCTTAAACGACATATTAGATGCATTTATTGCCCCTCAAAGAGACCCAAGAGACCAGTTTGACGCACCTGTTTTAAGAAATGATATTCTTCATCTTGAAGACTTAAAACCAGGTATGATGTTAGAAGGTACCGTTAGAAACGTAGTTGACTTCGGTGCATTCGTAGATTGTGGTTTAAAAGAAGATGGTTTAGTCCATATTTCGAAACTTTCCAAAGGCTTTGTCAAACATCCAAAAGATGTGGTCGCCGTTGGAGATATAGTCAAAGTATGGGTATTAAGTGTAGATGAAAAACGAGGTAAAGTCTCTCTCTCCATGATTGAGCCTCGATAAATAAACAAACTAAAAAAAGCACACCTCTCCAGTGCTTTTTTTATT
>CAZXLG010000045.1:0-13083 GCA_964641335.1 uncultured Paracholeplasma sp. | reverse complement strand
CAAGCGTTACAATGTTTAAGTGCTATCTGTAGGTACAGGTAGAATTAAGGTGGTACCGCGACTATTTCGTCCTTAAGAATGCAAATTCTTTTGGACTTTTTTTTCTAACAAAGGGGGATATATCATGTTAGACATTAAATGGATTAGAGAAAATCTCGATGAAGCGATTGAACGACTAAACACCCGTGGTGGGGATTTTAGTTATTTAAGAGAAGTTGTACAAAAAGATGAAGAAAAAAGAAGCCTAATCGCGACAGTTGAAAAGCTTAAAAATGAACGTAACTCCAAGTCTAAAGAAATTGGATTACTCGCGAAAAAGGGTCAAGATGTTGAAGCGATTAAAGATCAAGTCAGACAAATCGGCGATCAAATCAAACTCGATGACGAAAAGATTGCGCAAATCGATGCGTATATCATCGATCGATTATTAAACACACCGAACATCCCATCGAAGACCACCCCTGTGGGGATCGACGATAAGGATAATGTATTGATCAGAGACTGGGGCACACCAAGAGAATTTAAATTCCCAATCAAAGACCACGCAGACTTAGGTGAAAAGCTCGGTATTTTAGATTTCCAACGTGCTGCTAAGATAACAGGCGCACGCTTTGTCATCGATCGTGGCATGGGTGCACGTCTAGAACGTTCCTTAATTCAATTCATGATGGATTTACATTCGGAAGACCATGGTTACACCGAAATCATTCCACCTTATTTAATCAATGAAGCATCGATGTACGCGACTGGTCAATTCCCTAAATTCAAAGCAGACTCTTATAAAGTAACTTCTGATGAAGATACTTGGTATTTAAACCCGACAGCAGAAGTACCTACCATCAACATGTATCGTGATGAGATCATCGATGGGGATTTGCTTCCATTAAAGTTCTGTTCCTATACCACCGCATTCAGAAGCGAAGCGGGTTCTGCAGGAAGAGACACCAAAGGCATTTTAAGACAACACCAATTCAATAAAGTAGAACTCATTAAGTTTACCAAACCAGAAGATTCTTATGCGGAACTAGAAAAGATGTTAAAGAACTCCGAAAAAGTCCTTCAACTCTTGAAGTTACCTTATAGAGTCGTTGCGCTATCGACAGGCGATATGGGTTTCGGTATGGCGAAGACCTACGATATCGAAGTTTGGATCCCAAGCCAAAACACCTATAGAGAAATCGGGTCGATTTCTAACGCAGAAGACTATCAAGCAAGACGTGGGAACATTCGTTTCAAACGCACTAAGGATTCTAAGACTGAATTCGTCCATACCTTAAACGGTTCTGGACTTGCTGTCGGAAGAACTATGATCGCGATTATTGAAAACTATCAAAACGAAGATGGGTCTATTACCATCCCAGATGTGTTAGTTCAATATATGCATACCACAATCATTAAGTAACACAATCATCCACAATTATGTGATAATTAACCCATAATTAATCGATATAATGTGTACATACTGATAACTTATTTTTTCTCCTACCTTCCTATGTTATAATGAAAGTGCCTTAAAAAGGGCACTTTCTTTATTATTTTTGGAGGTTTCTATGAAAATATACTATGTCGAAGACGAACAAGATTTAGCATCCATCATCAAAAAGTACTTAATCAAAGAGGGGTATGAAGTCTCTTTATTTGAATCTGGTGAAGACGCGATGCCGCATGTTGGGGATGATATCGATCTATGGATTTTGGATATTATGCTTACCGGAGATATCAATGGATATGACTTAATTGAAGCCATCAAAGAAAAGAATCCAAAAGTCTCTGTCATCTTTACCTCAGCTAGAGACCACGATTTGGATAAGATTCGTGGATTAGAATTAGGCTCTGATGATTATCTTGCGAAACCCTATTCACCAAGAGAACTTATCTTAAGAGTCAAAGCGATACTAAGACGCGTTAATCGAACCGCACCAAATTTACTTAAATACGATAGTTATGAAATCAATATTGAAAAACGAATCATCAAAGAAAATGATGTCGTCATAGAACTCACGAATAAAGAGTTTGAATTGATGTTATTCTTTGTTGAGAATAAGAACCAAGCCTTTTCAAGAGAACAAATCTTAGCCCATATCTGGGGTCAAGATTATTACGGGTCGGATAGAGTCGTTGATGACTTGCTCAGAAGACTCAGACAAAAAATGCCTAATCTGATGATTGAAACCATCTATGGTTATGGGTATCGATTACTCTAATGAAAAAGTTTAAACTGTCGACTCAGGTCGTGATCCTCTTTACGACAGTGACCATTTTATCCTCAATGATTTTTGGTTATATTTCATGGCGAAATTACCAAACTGTCTATCTTGGGCTTGCTCGAAATCAGGTTGAAACTTACCTTGAAGCGAGCCTTGAATTACCCAAAGATAGAGAAGATTATTTAGGGTATATCTTAGTGACTGTCAATCGCGTTTCCACGTTTAGAGCAGACGTGACTAATCGCTTCGTATCGCCAAATGCCAATCAAATGCTTGGCTCAGATTTAGACCGTATAAACAACATTATCGAGGCTGCATATTTAGGTGATTTTATCTATAGTGACTCAACCGGGATCTATTATTTATCGATTCGAGAAAGACTCGTTATTGACAGTGAAACCTCAGAATATATGATCGCTGTGATGGATAATTCTTATATCGATTCAATTAAAGCATCGACGATGAGAGAAGAAGTTTTAACGACCTTCATCGGGACATTCCTCTCATTCGCAATCATCGTCTTCATTGGGAATACGATCATCGCGATTTGGAGTAGACAAACCGCAGCGCGAATCAAACACATTCAAAAGGAAGTCAATAACTTCAGCCATTCAGGGTATGAAAATAAAGTCGAACTCGGCGGCGAAGATGAATTATCCGATCTCGCCAGAAGCATTGAAGAATTGAGACTTGAGATTAGAGAGAATGAAAAAACCAAACAAGAGATGTTCCAAAACGTCTCTCATGATTTAAAAACACCCATTTCAGTGATTCAATCCTACGCAGAAGCGATGATGGATGGTACGACCGATGTTGGGGATGCGAAAATTATTATTAAACAAACCGAAAAACTCCAATCCAAGGTTCGTATGTTACTCGAACTCAATAAGATCAATAACATCGAAATGAACCATGTCTTAGAAGAAGTCTCCATCAAAGATATCATCATCAACGTGACACAAAACAACAAACATCGCTTCGGTGAGATTGATGTTGTCACAGATTTAGACAATTCGAAATTTATTGGTGTGAAAGAATACTTTTATACATCGATAGAGAACATGGTCGATAACGCGATTCGTTATGCGAAAACAACCATCAGCATTACATTAAAAAACGGAACCCTCACAGTTTACAATGATGGTCCCGCAATTGAAGAAAAATATATCAAAGATGGTTTTAAGCCTTATGAAAAAGGATCTAAAGGCCAGTTTGGTATTGGTATGTCGATTGTTCAAAAAACGTTTAACCGATTTGGCTTCAGCCTATCGGTTGAAAACGTGGATAATGGCGTCAAATTCACTATAAAGAAGCTTTAATGGCTTCTTTTCTTTTTTCAAAATCCTGTTTGGACACTTCGTTCACATGATTCACCATCTTCATGTTGGTTAAATCATCGCCTTGATATCTTGGAATCAAGTGTAAATGAAAGTGGAAAACGCTTTGTGAAGCGAATGAACCGTTGTTACTTAAGATATTCAAACCCTCTGGATTGAAGGCTTTTTTAATCGCTTTTGAGACTTTGGTTGCGACCTCAAACACTTTACCAGCCAAACCTTCTGGCATATCAAAAATGGTCTCATATTGAACCTTAGGGACAACAAGGGTGTGACCTTTGGTCGCTTGAGTAATGTCTAAGAATGCGATGACGAATTCGTCTTCGTATACGATGTGGGCAGGGATTTCTCGTTTAATGATTTTGCTGAATACAGATTCCATAGTGTAAATACCTCGTTTCTTTACTGTCATTATATCATAAATAGTTTCACCATAATCCAAAACATTCAATCAAAATCACATAAAATAACCTGAAGTTTTGTTCACATTATGTAGTGTGCATGTTGTTTTATAAAACAAAGGATGCTATAATTAACGAGTAATGGAGGACATAAACATGAGAAAAATACCTGTAGGCATTTCTGGTAGACATTTACACCTTACACAAGCTCACTTAGAGATCTTGTTCGGTAAGGATTATCAACTCACAAAGATGAAAGATTTAAGCCAACCTGGCCAATACGCTGCTGAAGAAAAAGTAGACGTATATAGCCCAGCTGGTAAAGTGATTGCAGGGGTTCGTATCTTAGGACCTGTAAGACCAGCATCACAAGTTGAAATTTCAAGAAGCGACGCAATTAGAGGTAAGTTTGTTGCACCAGTAAGATCATCTGGTGACGTTAAAGGTTCAGGCCCATGCAAATTGGTTGGTCCTAAAGGCGAAGTCGAACTATCTGAAGGTGTCATCGTTGCCGATAGACATATCCACTTCTCTTTAGAAGAAGCGAAAGAATTTGGCGTTAAAGATGGCGATAAAGTTTCAATCTTCATCGATAATGCTAAAGGTGGTATTTTGAATAACGTGCTTTGCCGTGTTTCTGCGAAGTTTGCGTTAGATTGCCACTTAGATACAGACGATGGTGCTGCTTTTGAACTTAACACAGGCGATACTTGCACCTTAGTTAAATCTTATAAAATCAACGAATAAGTCCTTCACGGGGCTTTTTCTTCTTCATGGAGGCCTTATTATGTTTCCAAAATTAGAACGAAAAAAAGTCTTTAGGGATCCACTCTACGGGTATATCTATGTAACCGAAGCAGTCATCTCTGACTTAATTGATACCAAAGAGTTTCAACGCTTAAGACGCATAAGACAACTCTCTGGGGTATCAATGGTTTTCCATGGTGCTGAACACTCAAGATTTTCTCATTCACTTGGGGTCTATGCACTAGCACTTGATGTCTTAAATGAAGTGGACATCTTAAAACAAAAACTCTCTGAATACGAACAAATCGTCTTTCTTTCGAGCGCTCTTTTACATGATGTAGGTCATGGTCCATATTCCCATGCCTTTGAACATGTCTTCAAAGTACGACATGAGAAATCCACAGCACTCATCATCACGGGTAAAACCGAGATTAAATCTGTGTTAGACAAGTACGATACAAATCTTGCGAATGACATCGCGAGTGTCATTTTGAAAACGGGTAAGTTCCCTATCATAGAACAACTCATTTCTTCACAACTCGATGTTGACCGTATGGACTATCTCGAAAGAGATGCTTTCCATACCGGTGCTGCCTACGGTAGACTCGATAAAGATAGAATCATTCGTATGCTCACCATAGTTGATAATCAAGTTGTCTTTAAAGAAGGCGCAGTTCATGCGATTGAGAACTATTTAATGAGTAGGTACCATATGTACTGGCAAGTTTATTACCATCCAGTAGCGAGAAGTTATGAAGTCATGCTCGAATCGATTTACAAACGTATTTTAGACCTTATAAAAAGCCATCAACTCAACGATGAATACG
The DNA here is from genome assembly GCA_964641335.1 of uncultured Paracholeplasma sp. GTDB lineage: Bacteria > Bacillota_I > Bacilli_A > Acholeplasmatales > UBA5453 > Paracholeplasma. The sequence goes on along the minus strand of CAZXLG010000045.1, from coordinate 7,564 downwards.
CCGACTATTTAAAAATAATTATTGAAAATGGCTTCGAAGAAAACGCCTATTTCGAATTGGATGATTATTATGTTAATGGCCTAATTAAGCGTTTTTCACACTGTGATGATGTGATTCTAAGCAGTTTGTGTAACGAATTTTTAACTCGAAAACTCTTTAAATATATTTCTGTAAATACCAATCAAGAACAAATTTTCAAAGACATCATCGATGGGCATCATTTGAGCCCATATGAATATAAAATAGATTACATTTCTCAAGCAACTTACCTCGTGGATGAATTCGATATCGCAGTGTCAAAGATTCTCATATTATCCAAAGAAGGCGAACTCAAAACACTTGATCAAATCTCACCAATCATTCGAGGTTTATCGACATCCGGCATCAAGACTGACCAAAAATTGTATTATAGGGATACCCATCATGCCTGAGGTAATCGTTGTTGAAGGTCGACATGACTATCAAAAAGTTAAAGCGGTTTTACCTGAGGTTGATATCCTTGTTACCAATGGTTCAGCGATTGACGAAGCCTTTCTATCTCAATTAGAACGTTTGTCTAAAACCCATGAAATCATTGTGTTCGTGGACGCTGATAACGCAGGAGAAAGACTCAGAAGAATCATTACCAAACGAATTCCTTCAGTGAAACACGCGTTTATTGAACGCAGTCTATCGTTATCGGATAATGAACGAAAGGTCGGTATCGAACACGCTGACCACGATGTTATAAAGGGTGCACTCAATTTGAAACGAAGTGCTAAACCAGGGTCAGACATTACCAAACATTTTTTACTCGAATCAGGATTAATCGGTGAAAATGAGTCACGCAAAAAAAGACTCTTTTTGTGTGAGTCATTGAACATTGGCTATGTCAATGGCAAGGGTTTATTTCAACGATTATCGTTGTTTGGGATTACACAAGAGGAAGTAGAGGAGGTGCTCCATGGATATCAATCGTCCTAAAAAGAAATTTGGTCAAAACTTTTTACATAGTGATGCAATCTTAAAAAAAATCATCACCGAATCCAAAGTAACCGAAACAGATCATGTGATTGAAATTGGTCCTGGTCGTGGCGCACTGACTAAATATCTAGTACATGAATCAAAATCTCTCACCGCATTTGAAATCGATACGACACTACAAGCCTATCTTCAACCGCTTGAATTAAACCATCCGAACTTTAAAGTCATCTATCAGGATATCCTCGACGTGGATTTAGATGATTTTATCAACAAGCACATTGGGGAACCTGTTAAAGTGATTGCGAATATTCCTTATTACATCACGAGTCCAATCATCTTTAAAGTTTTAGAATCGAAGATGGTTAAAGAAGCGACGCTACTCATTCAAAAAGAAGTCGCTGACCGTTTGATTGCCAATGAAAAAACAGGTGACTATGGTGCATTATCCATCATGGTTAATTACCAAGCGGATGTTAAAAAACTGATTCAAGTCAAACGCACCGCATTTTATCCAATACCAAATGTCGATTCCACCGTTATTCAAATTACCAAACATCGTAAGTATCAAGATCAAATTAAAGATGAAAAACGATTTGTTCAATTAGTTAAAGCCTCATTTACTCAAAAGCGTAAAACACTCATCAATAATTTGGTTGAACTCTCAGGATTATCGAAAGAAGAACTCCTAAACAAATTAAAAACCATTGATTCGAAATATGACACTTTCACACGCGCTGAAGGGTTATCGATAGATGACTTTATAAAACTATCTAATGGGTGGGAACAATGATTGAAAAAGCCTATGCGAAAATCAATTTAATTTTAGATATCGTTGGTAAAAGAGAGGATGGTTATCATGAACTCAAGAGTCTCATGATCCCAATCGATTTTTATGATGAACTCACTTTTGAAGCAGCGGATGATGTAAAACTAACTGCCAACATAGATATACCTGATAACGCCATTTTAAAAACGGTGAAGTTGATTCAAGATACGTATCAAATTAAAAAGGGTGTTCATATTCATCTTAATAAACGAATTCCCATTGGAGCGGGTTTAGCTGGTGGGTCTGCCAATATTTCCGCGACTGTCCGTGGACTTAATAAACTTTGGCAGTTAAACCTTTCTTTAAGAGAACAAGGTAACCTAGCCAATCAATTAGGCTCAGATACACTCTTTTGTTTACACAACACGCGTGCTGTCATCTATGGTAGAGGTGATCAAATCTCAATCCTACCCAAAGGAAAACCGATTCAAAAGATTACCCTGGTATGTCCAAAAGAATCCATATTAACCAAAGATGTATTTAAAGCCTTCAAAAAAGGTGAAAATCGTGAGTTTGAAATCGCGATGAATAGCTATCTATTTAATTTTAATGAGAAATACCTTTACAATGATTTACTCGTACCAGCCTGTTTGGTTTCATCCAAATTAAACTCAATCTTTCAACAAATTCAAGCCTTGGGATTACATCCACACCTTTCTGGTAGTGGGTCTACACTCTTTTTATTCAATTTGAGTGATTCACAAAAAGAAGCACTGAAAATGATTCAAGACGTTACAATCATCGATACACAAGAACATCAATAATTGTTATAATGAAATAGGGGGAATATCAAACATGTCAATCGTCGATGGAAAAAAAGTCAAACTATTTAGTTTGTCATCCAACAAAAAATTAGCACAAGAAATTAGTGAGGAATCAGGGATTCCACTATCCGAATGTGAAGTCACCCGTTTCGCTGATGGCGAAATCGGTGTTAATATCACCGAATCGGTGAGAGGACATCACGTATTTGTCATTCAACCGACCTCTAAACCAGTGAATGATCATTTGATGGAAGTACTCATCTTTACAGACGCACTTAAACGTGCCTCTGCAGCGAGCATCACCATCATCATGCCTTATTATGGTTATTCAAGACAAGACCGTAAAGCGAAATCCAGACAACCCATTACAGCGAAACTAGTCGCTGATTTACTCCAAGTTTCAGGGGTTGACCGTGTCATTTGTATAGATCTACACGCAGCTCAAATTCAAGGGTTCTTCGATATTCCAATCGATAACTTCCCTGGTATGCCACTCCTTGCAAGCTACTTCCTAAAACTCAATTTACCGAATGTGACCATCATCTCACCGGACCATGGAGGTGTAACTAGAGCGAGAAGCTTTGCGAAATTCTTTAATGCACCAATCGCGATTATCGATAAGCGTAGACCAGAAGCGAATAAGGCTGAAGTCATGAATATCATCGGGGATGTTGAAGGTAGAACTTGTATCATGGTCGATGACATCATCGATACTGGGGGTACCCTCATGGCCGGTGCTGAAGCGTTAGTCAACGCTGGCGCGACTGCTGTATACGCTGCGGCGACTCACCCACTATTCTCCAATAACGCCATCGAGCGTTTACAAAACTCGGCCATTAAAAAAGTCGTTGTCACGAATACCGTCGTGATTGAAAACTTGAAACAATACGATAAAATCACTCAACTTTCGATTGGTGGGCTTTTAGGTAAAGCCGTCATCAAAATCATTGATGATGAACCAATCAGCCAAATCTTTGAACAAATTTATTTCACACACAAAGAGGAATAATGAAGCTCATCGTCGGTTTAGGTAACCCTGGTAAAGAATACGAACACACGAGGCATAACGTTGGGTTTGAAGTCTTAGATCTCTTGTCCAAAGATTTAAGTGCTTCCTTCAAACTCGACAAAGCCTTTAAGGGTTATATATCTACAGTGAACGTTTTAGAAGAAAAAGTGATTTTATTGAAACCTACAACCTTTATGAACCTTTCTGGTGAATCAGTTATTTCTGTGGTTAATTTCTATAAAGTCCCTTTGGAAGATATCTTAGTTATTTATGATGATATCGCCCTAGACCTCGCGAGATTAAGACTGCGTGAATCTGGTTCAGCGGGTGGACATAACGGTGTTAAAAGTTTGATTGCTCACCTAGGCACGCAAAACTTTAAACGCATTAGAGTTGGTATATCCGGTACTGATAAATCGCTCTGTTCACACGTTTTAGGCAAATTTACAAAAGACGAATCACCCATCATAAAAATCAGCTATCATCACGCCAGTGACGCAGCGAAAGAGTTTATTAAAGGGGTCAAATTCGTTGATATAATGACCAAGTATAATACCCCGGGGGTCTCCTAGACCTTCCGGTTTTTCACGTCTTGAGGTGACTTATGAAGACATTTTTGAACTACTTTAAAAACTTAATTCCGAACCCACAAATCATGCATACTTCTAAGGATTTGATCATCAATCAAACGAATGATCACTATAATATGACGCTCATTGCCTGTGACTATTTAGAGAACAATCACTCTATTTTTGTTGTATTACCAAACCTCTATATGGCTCAACAGTATTATGACGGGTTATCAAATCTTCTAACCAATGAAGATGTTTTATTCTACCCATCGGATGAAGTCTTAACCAGTTTACTCGCCCTCACCTCGATGGAATTTAAGATTGAACGCATTTATACGATTGGTACACTTCTAAAAGGTAAAAAGAAGGTCATCATTACCCATCAAACCGCGGTGATTAAAAAACAACGCAGTCCACAAGTATGGGAAGAAGGTTCCTTAACTCTCAAAGTTGGCGATTCCATCAACCAACAAACCTTTGTTAACTACTTAGTTGAACATGGGTATAAGCGTGAATATACCGTATTAAAGACGGGAGAATTCGCCGTCAGAGGGGACATCATCGATATCTTCCCTATTGGAGCTGAAACCCCTTATCGTTTAGATATCGGGTTTGATGAGATTGAAAAAATCAAACTATTTAAAGCCGATACACAAATCTCTTTTGGTCAAACTGAAGAAATCAACATACTCCCGATGAATGAACTGTTCTTTAACGATACTGAAAAAGAACAAGCCGTTGAAAAAGTGGAAGCTTTTATTGCCAAACATAAACTATCGGATTTAGAATCGAAGAAATTCAATACAGATTTAGATAAACTCTATCAGCGCATGGATTTAGATGCGTTAACATACTTTACCCCTTTCTTTAAAGATTCGGAATATACGGTTTTAGACTTCGCCCATAAAAAGAAAATCTATATAATTGATAAACATAAGATGGCCAAGAACGATGACCGTATGTTATTAGATTTAGAAGAATACGTGAAGACCTATCATGGTAGAACCTTCTTAGATATCCCTTTTTATCAACCACTAAGTCATATATATAACTATCCCCATATTGAAATCAGTGGCTTTACCCCCATCAATTCAGGCACCGCCATTACAGTCCATGCGAGAGATGAAATCACCTATCAAGGCAATCATGACGCTTTCATTGAAAGAGTCCTTAAAGAACAAGATACGTATGTGATTTCCATCGTTCAAGAATTTAGATTACACCGTTTAGAAGAATTACTAGAACAAAAAAACATCACGTATGTCGTCAATCCAACCGTGATTGAACCGAAGTGTGTCAATATTTTATATGGGATATCCTTATACGCATTTGACTTAATCAAACATGGATTCCATGTCTTAAATGAATCCGATATCTTTGACTATAAGAATAATAAACGTAAGATCAGATATAAATCCGTCATGTCTGAAGCGATTAAAATTTCCGACATCACCGATCTAAAAGTGGGTGACTATGTCGTTCATTACGATTACGGGATTGGCCAATACTTAGGACTTAAATCAATGGAACTATCCGGGTCAATGAGAGACTATTTACACATTGCTTATCAAGGGACAGATTACTTATACATTCCTGTAGATCAAATTGAAAAGGTCTTAAAGTACGCCTCAAAAGATGGTCATGAACCGAAACTCACCCAACTTGGGACGAACTCATGGGCCAATACGAAGAAGAAAGTCAAAGCGAAACTCAATGACATCTCGGATAAACTCATCGCGCTTTATTCTGAACGTGAACAGGCGAAAGGCTTCGCATTTGACAAAGACAACACCATGCAAAACGAGTTTGAAGCATCCTTTGAGTTTGATGAAACTATTGACCAATTAAAGTCAATTGAAGCGGTTAAACAGGATATGGAATCTCAAAAACCGATGGATAGATTACTCATTGGTGACGTCGGTTATGGTAAAACCGAAGTCGCGATGAGAGCGGCGTTTAAAGCGGTGATGTCGGACAAACAAGTCGCTTATTTGGTCCCTACAACCGTATTAGCGAGACAACACTATTACGCCTTCAAGAAGCGTTTTGAACCCTTCGGTGTCACAGTTGAGTTACTCTCTCGATTTGTCTCTAATAAAGAACAAACCGATGTGTTAAAACGCTTAAAAGGCGGATTTGTGGATGTCGTCATTGGTACCCATAGACTCCTATCCAAAGACATCGGATTTAAAGATTTAGGCCTACTCATCATCGATGAAGAACAACGCTTTGGGGTAGAACATAAAGAACGTATTAAAGAAATGCGAGTCAATGTCGACTGCTTATCACTATCCGCTACCCCAATCCCAAGAACCCTTCAAATGGCCTTAATGGGCATTAAAGACTTATCGATGATTGAAACCCCACCGTTAAACAGATACCCTATCCAAACCTATATCGTTGAACGTCATGACGCCATCATTAAAGAAGCGATTGAACGCGAGATATCCAGAGCTGGACAAGTCTTCTATTTGTATAACCGAGTATTAGATATGGAACTGATGGTATCTAAGATCACCAAACTGGTTCCCGAAGCGAAAGTGTGTTTCGCTCACGGGAAGATGTCTAAAGAACAAATTGAAGACGTTTTATCTGATTTTATCGATCGTAAGTATGATGTCTTAGTATCAACCACCATCATCGAAACCGGAATTGATATTCCCAATACCAATACCTTACTCATTCATGATGCCGATCAACTTGGGTTATCTCAACTCTATCAAATCAGAGGTCGTGTAGGACGTAGTGATAAGATTGCGTACGCGTATTTAATGTATGCACGCGGGAAACACATGACTGAAGACGCTGAAAAGAGACTGAAAACCATTCAAGACTTTACTGAACTCGGATCAGGCTTTAAAATCGCGATGCGCGACTTATCCATTCGCGGCGCAGGCGATATTCTAGGCGGCGAACAGAGTGGTTTCATCGATACCGTCGGTATGGAGATGTATTTAAAACTGCTTGAAGAAACGATGGATGAAAAACGTGGGATTAAAAAAGAAGAAGTCAAAGAACAAGTGGATATTCCGTTATCGAATAGACATATTCAAAATGAATATATCGAAAACGATGAAGTTAGGGTAGCGATTCACAAGCGAATCGCTGAACTCAACACCCTAAACGATGTTGAAAACCTTCGTATCGAACTTCATGACCGTTTTGGTAAAGTTGATCCTAATCTGGTTGAATACATGTTTGAAAAAGTGTTTAAGAAATTGATTGCGAAACTGGGCGTTGAAAAGACCATTAAGACGAAGACCGATGTTACATTGATTCTATCATCAGAAGCGTCTAAACGCGTGAATGGCCAATCCCTCTTTATGGCAACCTCACTCGTGAACTCAACCATCAAACTCGCTTTTATCCATGACCGTATTCAAATCACCTTAATCATTCAAAATAATCAAAAACATTACCTAGAAGAATT
>CAZXLG010000044.1:0-13105 GCA_964641335.1 uncultured Paracholeplasma sp. | reverse complement strand
CGCTATCGCAGTTGAAATATAAAATGGTTTTTTCATCTTCTTTTACCTCCATTTTTTCGTAAAAAAATCGTCCTTAAAAACGCTAAGGACGAAAAGATCGCGGTACCACCTTAGTTCTATGGTTGCCCATAGCCCTCAAACACTTAACGCGTGCTCACGGTTCAGTCTACCTATCGACTAAACGGCTCCTAAGTCATCTTCGGATGGCATCCTGTTTGTTTTCACCACACACAAACTCTCTAGCTTAAAACACCCATCTTACTCTCTTAATCCAAGCCTGTATACTTATTATATATAATACTTCTCATAAAAACAACTCATTTATGTGGCTTTTAAGAACTCAATGAATGATGTAGTTTCACTGATTTTTTTTATTTTTTAATACCGCCAGCTTTGAGAACTTGTTGATAGACTTCGTTCTTGTGAACGCCAAGTTCGCTCGCGACTTTTTTGATGGCTTCTTTTTCAGAATACCCCAATAAGACATATTCTTTGACATCGGTAACGACATCCCCTGAAGAGGTTTCAGAGTCTGTTTTACCAGATACCATGATGACGAATTCACCCTTTTCATGGATATCGCTATCAATGAGGTCTGTGATGACGCCTTCATAAAATGTTTCAAACTGTTTGGTTAATTCTTTTGCTAAAACCACTGTTCGGTTGCCTAGTGCTGACAACATATCGGCTAAAGTGGTCTTAACACGATCACCGCGTTCGTAGAAAACGAGGGTGTGCGGAAGTCCAGAAAGTTTGTTTAATTCTTGGAGACGCTTTGATGGCGTGCGGTCTAAGAACCCGTAAAATGTGAAGGGTTGTGGAACCAAACCAGAAGCGACTAAAGCCGTCAATACTGCGCTCGCACCAGGGATTGGTACAACGGGAAAATGGTCCTTAATAAAAAGCACTAAATCGAAGCCAGGGTCACTGATGGCTGGCGTACCAGCATCGGTGACTAACCCCACAGAGTCGCCATTTTCTAGATGTTTAAGTACTTCTAAAGCTGCGCTTTTTTTGTTGTGTTCATGGTAACTTTTAATGGGTTTGGATATCTCATAAAACGATAACAATTTCAGTGTATTACGGGTGTCTTCAGCAAAAATCACTTGAACCGTTTTTAGCGTTTCAAGTGCTCTGAGTGTAATGTCCTTTAAATTGCCAATGGGGGTTGAAATAAAATACAATGTGGGTTTGGTTTCAACAAAACTTTGGCGAATCATACTATTCGATACAAACGCGTTTGGCTTGTTCGTGCCAGTCACGTTCAGCGTATATGATGCGCATCAATTCTTTACGTTTTGCAACCCCGATTTTAAACTGTCTTCTCACATTGTCAATGAAGAAATGTTCAGAGGTATTATACAAATCATCGAACATCGATAGCTTTAAGAGGTTGAGTAAGACGATATGACGGGTCGCTTTTGGTTGATTCACAAAATAGGCTACCGTAGCTTCACGATCACTCGCAAGCGAGAACGTATATTCTTTATAAATGTCATCGCCAACTTCAGCCAACATCATGTTTAAAATACGTTTTTCAAACGCATTGGCTTCACCATCAATGGAGACCATGTGAATGGCTAAATCGAGAAATTTTAATTTTTCTTTACGGTTGAGTAGACTGAGTAACATATGATTCCCTCCCAATGTTATAGATGTCTAAAATCGCCTTTGTCCAATGTTCTTTATGATAAACGACCAGTGGGGTTTCAACAATGAGTCCCCCTTCAAGTCGATTTTTGACGGCCTCAATCAAGACGTGATTAGGCTTGGTATTTCTTCTAGGTTGAACTAAACGAAGACGTTTAGGTTCAAGATCGTGCTTTCTAAGCAGGCTGAGTATGTCGGTTAGACGATCAGGTCTATGGACTAAATAGAACGATCCTCCATTATTGAGCAATGCATGGGCTTCTATGATGAGTTCTTCAAGGGTTAGCATCACTTCATGTCGTGCAATGGTCAAATACTCATTTTTATTTAGATGGGGTTGATCTGGAACTTTGAAAAAAGGTGGATTCGCGGTGACAATGTCAAACGACAGTTTTCCAACTTCTTTAGCAATCCCTTTTAAGTCACGATGGTGCAATTGAATCTGGTTTTCTAAATGATTGATGGTGACCCCCTTTTGAGCCATCTCAAATACTTTTTGTTGAATTTCAACACCATGAATTTGGGCATTGGTTTTAACCGATAAATAGAGGGGTATTGCCCCATTTCCGGTACATAAATCCATGATGCGTTTGGTGTTTTTCTTAATTTTAACAAAATCACCTAACAACATCGAATCAATTGAGAACGCAAACATCTCGGGGTCTTGAATAATCTTTAGTCTTGGATACCCCAATAATTCATTTTCAATTTGCATGTTTCTTTTCGATGTCCTTTAGGAACACATATCCAAATGACCCATCTTCGTAAGCCACTTTAAGCTGTTGTTTTAAGATGTTTATGGAGATGACGGTTGCGCCACCATCTTTAGTAATGATTTTATCCCCAACATCGGGCATGTTGATTCTCAATTCTTCATACACACTATTTTCAAACTTGATGCAGCAAAGCAATTTGCCACAGTTACCACTGATTTTTTGTGGGTTTAACGATAAATTTTGGTTTTTCGCCATTTTAATCGATACGTTATCAAATTCACCAATAAATGTTGTACAGCATGTAATTAATCCACAAGGACCAATCCCACCAATGAATTTCGCACCATCCCGTGAACCGACTTGTCTAAGTTCAATTCGGGTCTTAAAACTTTCAGATAAATCTTTGACCAATTGTCTGAAATCCACACGGTTTTCAGATTCAAAATAAACCACTAAACGGTCTCTATCTAAGGTATATTCAGCCGCTAAGAGTTTCATATCTAGCGCGTTTCTTTTAACCAAATCTTTGGTTACTTTCATCACTTGGAGTTCTAGACTCTTATTGTAATCATTTTCTTCGATATCGTTATCTGTGGCCAATCGTAAAATTGGTTTGAGCTCAGTTTGTAATTCTTCTTCTTTAACTTGTACAAGCTTCCCTACTACTTTACCTAATTCAATGCCGCGGATGGTCTCAACAACCACTAAGGATTGGTCCTTCACGCTTAATGAATTGGGGTTAAAGTAATAGCGTTTGCCAGCTTGTCTAAATTGAACTTGTGCAACAAGCATGTATTCACCTTCTAACTCTCTAAGTTTAGCACGAGCTGTGTCAGTGCCATCTCTATATTAATATTATAGTTTAATCGATACAAAATCGTTTGGATTTGTTTCAAATGCTTTAAAATATCTTCCATCGCAAGCGAATTCGCGATGGTTTCATAGTCTTCTGAGAACACTTCAAACGCGATGATCTCTTTATTTTTCGTTTTTAACAGATCTAAGTAATAGATCATGAGCAATTCTAAGAACTGTGAAAGAACGGCTTTATCTTGGCGAATTAAGCCCATTTTGGTTTCAAATAATAACCATAAAGGTTCTTTCTTTAATAGGGTTTTATGGTAATTTTTAACACAGTTGGTCAATTCAACCATTTGATCGGATTTAGCCATTTCTAATACCTTATTTTTGTCCTTATTCAAATACGGTAAGAATTCTGCTAAATAAGGGTCCACGCCTTCTTGTTTTAACTCAAGGGTCAATTCTTGTTCACTTCTCGGTTTTAGAAAGATGATTTGACTCCTCGATTGAATGGTTGGTAATACTTGTTCTGGGTTATCCGACAATAAAAATCCAATGGTTTGTTTGGATAATGGTTCTTCGAGAAATTTTAATAACCCATTCGCAGCGGCTATCGATAATTTATCGACTTCATCGATTATATAAACGCGTGCGCCGCTCGTGAGCGAGGTCTTTGAAAATTCACTTTGTAAATCGGCGATTTGTTCTTTTTTGATGTTTTGTCCAGCAGGTTCAATGAACATTAAATTCACATGACCTGATTCCTTTAAAATAGCTGCACCATTATCCTTTTTCAATAACAAGGCGTTCGCAATCTCAAAGGCCAATTCTTTTTTACCAGAACCCTTCGGACCAGTAAATAAATATAGGTGACTTAAGCGATCTTTATGAATCGCTTTTTTGAATTGTTCGAGAATGGCTTGTTGTTTTATGGTCGGCATAAAAGCACATCCTTCAAATGGGCTTTTACATCATCGATGACTTCTTGCATAGTACGATCGCCATTGATGACCATATAGCGGTCAGGGTAGATTTTAGCTAATTGGAGATAGCCTTCACGGACCTTTTGATGAAAATCAAGCTTTTCTAAATCCAAGCGGTTGTTGTCACGGGATTTAATACGAGATAATCCGATTTCTGGATCAGAGTTGATATAAACCGTGATATCCGGCATATGTTCTAAAGCAAAGGTATTAATCTTTAGGATGGCATCAAAACCCAAACCACGGGCATACCCTTGATAGGCTAAAGATGAATCAATAAACCGATCACACAAGACAATTTTGCCTTGATTGAGCGCTGGAATAACAACATCTTCTAAATGTTGTACTCGTGCTGCAGCAAAAAGAAGCGCTTCGGTTCTCGCTTTGATGTGGGTGTTTTGTTCGTCCAATAAGATGGCTCTGATTTTTTCAGCGATATCTGAACCACCTGGTTCGCGGGTCGCAACCACTTCGATTTGAAATTCTTTAAGCCATTTAACTAAGGCTTGGATCAAGGTTGTTTTTCCAGAACCTTCTCCACCTTCAAATGTAATAAACATGAGTGCCTCCTCTTAATACCAAACTTGTTTTAAATAGAGTCCTTCTGGGGCTGCTGTTTTACCAACTTTGGTTCGATCTTGGGTTTCTAATATGTGATCAATGACATCAATCGGTAGTTTTCCACGACCAATGTCTAAAATGGTTCCGACCATACTTCTAACCATATACTTTAAAAAGCCGTCTGCGACGAATGTAAATATATAATGTGTATCGGTTTCTTCAAACGTAGATTCAAATAGGGTTTTAACGGTAGGTTTGTTTTCCACATACACACCAAATCCTTTGAAATCGTGTGTACCTTGAAGTTTCTCTGTAGCTTGTTTCATCAATTCGATATCGAGTGGGTATTTGATATAAGCTTCGTGGTGTCGTCTAAATAAATTATAGTCTTTCGCAACCACATAGACGTAACATTTCTTGACCACACTGAATCTTGCGTGAAATTGTTCATCAACTGGAATTATATCTAACGCAACGATATCATTTGGCAAATAGGTGTTTAAAGCTTTTAGCCAATTGCTCGGTGACATTTTATTGGTTGTATCAAAATGACAGACTTGTGCTAACGCGTGTACCCCTTTATCGGTTCTACCGGAAGCAACAATTTCAATGGCTTCTTTCGCAATCTTACTTAAGGTTTCTTCTAATACTTGTTGAATCCCTAGTCCATTTTTTTGTGTTTGAAAGCCTTGATAGTCTGTACCGTCATAGGCAATCGTGAGTTTATAACGCATAGATAATCCCCATATTCATTAAGATGACGACAGTCAATAAACCCACTAAGGTGATGATGGTAAGCACATCTAGATATTTAATCGACATCACATCAATCTTCGTGCGTTTATCCCCAATCACATAGCCACGTGACTCCATCGCGTTCGCTAAATCTTCGGCACGCTTAAATGAAATAATGAAGATAGGTATTAACAACGAAATCATTTGGGCAATTTTCTTCTTTAGTGTTGATTCACTAAATTCAACCCCACGAGAGGCTTGTGCCTTCATAATTTTTTGGGTTTCTTCTAATAAAGTAGGAATAAATCTAAGGGTTAGTGACAACATCATTGAAAGTTCAGCAACTGGGAACTTCACCCATTCAAGGGGCTTCATCACCGCTTCTAATCCATTATTTAGATCGGTCGTCATGGTTGTAAAGGTGAGGAGTGATGATAAAATAATGACCACCATAATTCTAAATAGGAGGAAACCTGTACGGAATAACCCATCGGAATAGATCATGAAATCATAGGTGTAAAGTTTCCCATAAGGTAACAAATACTGAACTAAGAACAATGAGAATACCATCCCTAAAAATAGGGTAGCTCTGTACTTGAATCGTTTTTTATAAATGTTATATAAGACGACAATTAAAACCATAGCTGCGATGGATACATACCCCAACGTCATATCGACATTGAGAAGTAAATCACCCGTCTTGATGTTAAATATTTGAATAATAAATGTGAAAGTAAGTAAGAATAACAAAGCTTTCATACCGCGGATCATCTTCATAAATGGGATACCCGTCGTGAGGACCATCAATACAGTTAATCCCAATAATACTGCCATCAACGTGAATGATGGAATGATGAAGGTGATGACCATGGATAGCATTAAGCTAATGATTTTAACTCTAGGGTCCATCTTATAAATCCAGGAATCTCCATGGACATATTGACCAATGGTGATATTATTCATGGTGCACCTCCTTTATATAGTTAAGGAGATCTTCTTCTGTGAATACTTGTTTAAATGGATAACCTAATTTTTCGGATAGGTATTCCATCATACGATACGCTTGAGGTTTCGCAAGGTGAAGATGTTCAAATTCGTCTGATAAGAATAACAATTCTCTCGTACCATCAAACTTGATTTTACCTTTATCCATGACTAAAATACGTTTCGCATAACGCGCAACGATGTCCATATCGTGGGTAATTAAAACGATGGTTTTTCCATGCTTAACATGAAGTTCATTGAATAAAGCCATCATTTCATCTGAGCCTTTAGGGTCTAAGCCTCTGGTCGGTTCATCTAATACAAGCATTTCTGGTTCCATCGCAAGAATCCCAGCAATCGCAACACGACGCATTTGACCCCCACTAATTCTAAAGGGGGATTTTTGTAGGATTTCATCGTCTAAACCGACGAGTTTCGCTGCTTCTCTGGCCTTTTCTTCCGCTTCTTTTAAGGATAATCCGAAGTTTAAAGGACCGAACATGATGTCTTTAAGAATCGTTTCTTCAAAGAGTTGATATTCTGGAAATTGAAAAACAAGCCCAACTTTCTTACGGATTGGACCGATTTTGGCTTTCTTATCCACCATTGGTATGGTATGTTCATAAATTCGAACTGTCCCTTTGGTTGGTTTTAATAGTGCATTCATGTGTTGAACCAGTGTCGTTTTTCCACTACCGGTTTGTCCACAAATCGCCACAAATTCGCCATCATTGATGGCTAATGTAATCTGATTGATCGCTTCATAAGTTTCATTTTTAACGCCACGATAAAAATAACTTACTTGGTTAAACTGTATGCCCATAGTGCCTTTACCAATGCTTCGTCTTTCTGTAATGTTTCATCTTGAATCACTTGGTCATATACGCGCATACCAAATGGGATATTTAGATCGGTCTCTTCTAAAATGTCTTTGTGGCTGAAGACTTCATCAGGGGTACCGGATAGAGCTACTTTACCTTTTTTAAGCACAATCATCTGATCGGCTTTTTTCGCAAATTCCAAGTCATGGGTGATGGTGATGATGGTTTTCTTATACTCTTTGTTGAGTTTAATGATGAATTCAGTGATGTCTCTAACCCCTTCAGGGTCTAGCATCGAGGTTGCTTCATCAAAAATCATGATATCTTGATTCATCGCGAGTGCACCAGCAATCGCAACGCGTTGTTTTTGACCACCAGATAGTTGATGGGGTTCCTTATTCAAATAGTCTGTCATTCCAACAATCGAGACATATTCATTGACAAGTTCTACCATCTTTGGCTGAGGTATGCACTGGTTTTCTAAACCAAAAGCGATGTCATGTTTTACCGTGACACCGACAAATTGATTATCTGGGTTTTGAAATACAATACCGACTTTTTTACGGATATCTTTAACGGTCTTTTCATTCATTTCAAGCCCGTCGATTACAATCGAACCTGCATCGGCTTTTAAGAGGCCAATCAGCAGTTTCGCAAGCGTACTTTTGCCAGAACCGTTGTGTCCAACAATACAAACCCAAGACCCTTCTTCGATATCAAAAGAAAGATTTTGGATGGCTTCGTCTTTATTATTATAGGAAAATTTCAGGTTTTCGACCTTAATTTTAGTCATTTAATCACCTACTAGAGTACTTATCTATTATAACATAATAATTGTTGCAAACTACTAGAATTCTCTTTCATGAAAATGTATAATACTAACAGTTAATTTATTATAGGAGGAGTCAAATCATGGCTATAGCTATTACCAAAGAAAATTTTAAAAGCGTTGTTTTAGAATCTACTCAACCCGTTTTAGTGGATTTCTGGGCAGCATGGTGCCGTCCTTGCCAAATGCTAGGACCCATCGTTGAATCTTTATCTGAAGAAGTTAAAGGTTTAGCAGTGGTTGGAAAAGTGAACGTTGACGAACAATCAGAACTCGCAAACCAATTTAGAATTATGTCCATCCCAACCGTACTTGTATTCAAGGGTGGTAAAGTCGTAAACAGCATCATCGGTGTCCGTTCCAAAGACGAACTTAGAAAAGCCCTAGGCGTTTAAGATGTTCGATACAATCATCATCGGTAAGGGTCCTTCAGGGATCACAGCCGCGATTTACCTCAAACGTTCTAACAAGAACGTTTTAGTTATTGGTAAGGACAATGGATCTCTATATGATGGGGTCATCATTGATAATTACTATGGCTTTCCTGGGGGAATTACAGGCACTGAGCTCATTGAGCGCGGGGTAAAACAAGCCAATGAATTAGGCATTGACGTTTTACAAGATGAAGTCATCGCGATTGATAAGTTTGAACATTTTACAGTCACGACTAAAAAAGGTGTTTATGAAGGCAAAACAGTCCTTCTTGCTACCGGTAAACCTAGAACAACCCTACGCATTAAAGGATTTCAAAAATATCGTGGTAAAGGCATCAGTTTTTGTGTCACCTGTGACGGGTTCTTCTTCCGAAAGAAAAAGTTAGCCCTCGTTGGATATAACGAATACATGTTACACGAACTCAAAGATATGGAATTCTTAACAGAAGATATTCAAATTTTCACCAATGGCAATGCCCTTACCGTGGATGTTGAGTATCCTGTTATTCATGATCCGATTGTTGAAATTACAGGGGATGAAGACAAAGCTACGACGATCGTAACCTCAAACGGGTCTTACGATGTTGATGGTATATTCATCGCGTTAGGTTCACCAGGGGCGGTAGAATTCGCTACCCGTATTGGTGCGATTGTGGAAAACACAAACATCGTGGTCGATGACAATTTTATGACTAACATCGAAGGACTTTACGCCGCAGGCGATACCGTCGGTGGCGTCTTACAGGTTGCGAAAGCAGCCGCTGATGGAATGCATGCAGCCATCGCAATCAAAAAACAACTAAAAAAATAACGATAGAGATCAATTTGATTTCTATCGTTTTTTCTTAATTATTCGGATAATTTTTCTTCTAAAATAGCTTTCGTTAATCTGAATGCTTTTAGTCTTCTAGTCAGCGTGGTGTGCGGTCCAGTACCAGGTACGAGATTAGGTAGTGTCTTCTCGCTTTTCTTAATGAGAGATTCCATCGCTTGAATGCCTTCAAGTAGTTCTTCTTTGGTGTATGTCATCTGTTTTACATCTTTCCAAAAGACTTGTAGTCTTCATAGTAATTTAAATACCTTAAGCCATTGTAGTCATCATTCGCGAGTTCAATGATACGTTCTTCTAAAGCTGGAATTTGGCTATTTGTGGCGTTAATAAAGTCATGAAGTTCATTCGCGATGTCGGTTAAGCGTTGTTTTAAGCCCCCTAAACGATGGCTGTGGTGTTCAAAACCGAAGGGTTTATTTTCAAGGTGCCATTGGGTATAGAACGCTTGATAGAATTGTTCGATTTTTCGAATAATCATTGGAATTTCTTGATACGTGATGTTATAAAGAACTGCTAAATTCTTTTCATCATATGCTTGTTTAAGACGAATACTTAATGTCGATTTAAGACTCAACACATCACATAATTTGTATAGTGTATCAAAAATGTATTGATAAGGTCCTTCTGTTTTGGTTAAAGCTTTGAGTGTCTTTTTGTATTTTTGATAATAGGCATCATAACTCGGATGCAATTTTTGATTATAGAGTCCTAAGAATGGGTCTTCATACAAGAGGTACTTCGACGGGTTCACAGGAATTGCAGGTTTATTTGAATGGAGTCGATTTGGCAAATCCAAATCCAACCAGTTCGTATAGGTAAGGTTGGTTAATAATGACATCAAGTTATCTAGATGTAGTCGATCATCCTCATTGATTTGTTGGATGATATAGAGTAGTCCTGGTAAGACTGAGAAGTGCGAGGCTTCTCCACCATTATCACCCCAAGAGGTTACGATGAAATCTTCGATATGATAGTGTTTTGCAGCTTCAATGGCTAAACTCATCGTACGAATCGTAACATCATTACTTGGTGCGAAACCAATCCACTTCCATGCACCACCTGCATAACCATAGTTTTGGGTTAGTTGACTTAACGCGTTGAATTTCGCATGGTATTTATTGATATCTGTTTGGTAATAGTCCCAATAAATCAATTGGATATTCTTAGGTATTTTGGCTTTGATATCTTCACTGAATTCAACGTGATCATTAAAGTAATGACCACCAACTAAGTGGAAAAACATATCCGCCCACATGGCTGGTTTATAATCATATTTGACACAAAGTGCATTCACTTTTTCAAGGTGTTCAAACATGATGGTTAAACGGTCTTGGTAGCCGTATTTTTGAAGATATTTGCCTAAGCCTAACATCCAAGCTTCATCCATTCCGATATTGATTTCTTGGCTTCTAAAGACCTTTTTTGTCGTTTTAAGCATGTTTTCAATGAGGGTATAGGTTCTTGGTTCACCAACCAATAAAATGTCATCGATGTCTTTGATTGCTCCATATTCATAGTGCTTAAATGCTGAAGCGAGATGGGCTAGCGTTTGGATATAAGGGATGATTTGAAAATCTAAGGAGAAAGCATAATCATCGAGTGCTTTGAGTTCTTTTTGAGTATATCTACCGCGCATATAACCAAATTTTGGTTCATCATCCACTTCAAATACATCTTCAAGATAAAGTCCTAAATAGTTATATCCCATTAAGGATAACCATAGAATATATTTTTCAAGTGTCTCAATCTTTGGTACAGCCATTCGTGCCACATCGAGCATTAAACCAACACGTTTAAAAGCACGTTTTTCGGTGTATACATAGTTTGATTTTGGATTGGATAACCAAATACCAATCGCAGTCAAAGCATCATTGACTGAATGATACTCAATGGTGACATTTGAATCCTCTTTAAGGATGGTATATCCAGGACTGATACGTTCTTTAAAGTTAACCGATTTAATCGATTTCAAATCTAATTTCAAAACCGATTCTATTTGTTGAATCGCCTGTTTCAATTTTATATTCATAGAATCACATCCTATTCGTTATCAGTATAACATAGTTTATTAGATGATATTTTCCATCATTGAAAAAATAAAAACAGACCGGAGTCTGTTTTATTCTAAATAGGCATCTGCGAATCGTTTTGTTATGATTTGTGGTCTTGTTATCGCACTACCTACAACGATTGCGAAAGGATTTTGTGCTTTCACAGCTTTGATATCTTCAATTGAGAAAATTCTACCTTCTGCAATCACTGGGATGGCTAAGTTTCTAACACATTGACCCACCAATTCGACATCGGGTGTTTCTTGTTGTTTCGAATAAGGGGTATAGCCAGAAAGTGTGGTAGAGACAATATCAAATCCAATGGATTGAGCGAAAATTGCCTCTTCAAGGGTTGAAATATCTGCCATCGCTAAACGGTTAGCTTGATGGATACGATCCACTTTTTCTTTTAAGCTCACACGGTCTGGATGGCAACGGTTTGTCGCATCCATCGCGATGATTTCACAACCAGAACGGATTAATTCATCAATTTCTTTGATGGTCGGTGTGATATAGACTTCACAATTTGGATAATCGCGTTTGATTAATCCAATGACTGGTAGTTGGGTTTCCTCTTTGATGGCGATCACATCGTTTACCCCATTCGCTCTAATCGCGCAAGCGCCGCCTTCTTTGGCTGCTTTAGCCATTTTCCTCATGATATCTGACCCATGTAGAGGTTCATGTTCAAGGGCTTGGCAACTGACGATGAGTTTGCCTTTAAGTTGATTTAAAATAGTCATGGTTTTACGCTTCTTTCTCAATCAAAGGTTTGGGATGGATGGCAATGCTTTCTCCACCTTTGGATTGTTGTTCAGGTGTATTTGTGATCGTAAATGATTCCGGGTTTGGACAAGCCATGTGTGTTTGACGAGGAAGATTGAAAGGCACTTTGTGTAGTATACCTTCAATTTTACGGTATAGATAGACCGATTCCCAAGTAGCTTCTGATACTTTGGCTTGAGTCGCTTTGACGTTTGACCCTTCATTGCCATATTGGTCAATCGAGTTCACACGTTTAAATTCAGCATTGAGTTTACCGTGTCCTTCACTAAAGAATAGTGGGCTATAGTAAACCGATGGGTGGTTGTTATTGAGTTTGTAAGTATCTCTTAACGCTTTATACTTCGGAATGGTAGTCGTTTCTAAGACTTCGATTCGAAGTTGTAAATAGTTTTCAACCGGGCTATAAACGGACATCTTGATTAAGTCACCGGGAAAATAATAATATTCAAAGCGTTTAGGATCGGTCACATTCCATGAGTTCACATTGTTTCTGATGACGTTACCTTCTTGGTCAATGACCTCAGAATAAATGTAACGATAGAATGGACGATAACAAATTTTTTTAGACCCGTAATTTAGTGGTTCACTGGTATCTAGTGTTTCATAGCCAGCCATCCAACCTAGACCTGCATCCGATTCAGATAAAGATTGTCCACCCATATAAATCGATGGGTTGTCTAAGTAACGGTCCCAAAAGGTTCTTCCGTCAGAACCATATCGTTTGTCATCTGGTGTGAATTCACCTAAACGAATGGTGCCTTCAATACCTAACCAAGCATCTTTGGAGGAATACACTTTTCGATACCAAGCCCCTAGAAAACATTTAGGTGCTACCTGTGGTGGTATTTCGTTATCAATTTTCCCTAAATAAACCGGTATCGAAACGAACGCTTCGAGTGATGCATAGTGGCTATCAAGGGTC
>CAZXLG010000043.1:0-13171 GCA_964641335.1 uncultured Paracholeplasma sp. | reverse complement strand
AACAAGAAAATCACATCCACGATAAAAGTCCAAATCAGCTTGGACTTTTTTTGTTTTAAAGGATTTTATGGCTTTATTCACTTGAAAACGTTATCATGTCTCTTATCTGTAAAAGTTCTATTTTAATGTCTATTATTTATAATATCTTATGATAGAATGAGGGTGTAAAGAACGATACATTACAGGAGAAAAATGAATATGAAAGACCATCTTTGTCAGGAAAAGCTCAACCTTTTTTATGCTAGAATGGAAGAAAATAAGCAAAAACCCAGTCCGCTCATGCCAACACTGCATGATGCACAGACCATTTTTGGTTATATTCCGCTATCCATTCAAAAGATTATTTCAGAAGAACTTGGCGAAAGTATCGCTAAGATCAATGGTGTTGTCACTTTTTATGGCAACTTCTCAGTGACACCGAAAGGCGAACATACGGTGGCTGTATGTTTAGGAACCGCATGCTATGTCAGGGGTTCTAAAAACATCATGGAAACCTTAGAAGCAGAACTTAAAATTAAAGAAAAAGAAACTACCCCGGATGGTCAAATCACCTTGGTAGCAACCCGTTGTATAGGTGCATGCGGATTAGCCCCTGTTTTTTCTGTTGATGGTGCAATCCATGGGAATTCAACCGTTAGTAAAGCGAAAGATGTCATTAAAGAACTCAAGGAACAACATCATGAAGCTTAATGAAATCATTCGTTTGATGGATGCGAAAAGTTATACCCCATCCCTCATGGTTGATAAAGAGATTCGGTTTGCGTTTTGTTCTGATTTGATGAGTGATGCCTTAGTCATCATGAATTCCGTGAAAGATCCAAAAATATTAGATCATACCATCCTAATTACAGGGTTAGCAACCCAACAATCGATACGAACCGCTGAAATGCTCGATGTCGATGTCGTATTATTGGTCAGAGGTAAAATCCCCTCTGAAAAAGTCATTTTATTAGCCCATGAAGCCGGTGTGATGTTACTTTCAACAGAAACCACGATGTTTAATGCGAGTGGGATTCTCTTTGAACAAGGACTCCGCGGTGTTAAATACAATATCCAATGGTAAAAGAACATCAAATCATCGCGGGAAACTTTGATTTAGCGGGTCGAGCATCCTCTGATTTAAAACGACTCCTCAAAGGTAACCCCATCTACCCTAGAACCTACATCAATCGTGTTTGTTCAGCCTCCTATGAAGCTGAAATCAACATCGTGATTCATTCGGTTGGGGGATACATGACCTATGAATTTAAAGAAGATACCATCGAATTGAACTTCTATGACGATGGTCCTGGCATACCGGATATTGAACTTGCTATGAAAAAAGGGTACTCCACCGCGAATCAAATCGCTCATCTAAACGGATTTGGCGCGGGGATGGGACTCAACAATATGAAAGAACTCTCAGACCGTTTAACGATTCACTCAAGCCCGCGTGGAACACACTTGAAGATGATGTTTACGGTGGGTGATCGCGATGTTTAAATTGTCCAACCTATTAGAAAATAATCATTACAAAAGACTCACACTAAATCAAGAAGATGTCATGGTCAGTGATGTATACGCAACCGATCTACTTTCGACTGCGATTAAGTATATGAAATCATCCGTAGCATTAATCACGGTGATTACGTCTCAATCTACTTTAAATTTAGCCTTCATGCTCGATTTAAAACTCATCCTATTTACGAAGGATGCGGATGTTTCTGAATCATTCATCCAAAAGGCGAATGAAGAAGGTATTTCCCTCGTTCATACGGATTATTTAACCCATGAAGTGATCATCGATTTGGTGAAAAGAGGGCTATTATGAAGTATGCCTATGATCTCCATATCCACAGTGTGCTATCACCCTGTGCAGACCGCTTAATGACACCCAATAATATCTTTAATATGGCAAATCTAAAAGGTTTAAATATCATCTCAGTCACAGATCACAACACATTAAAACAATTATCTATATGTGAAACTTTATCACAAAGTTATGATTTTTTATGGATTCCTGGGGTTGAGATTACCGTATCTGAGGGGTTTGATGTACTTTGTTATTTTAAAACCTTGAAGGATGCCTTAAGATTTGATCAATTACTCGAACAAGCCTTACCTAAAATAATCAATCCTTTAGATAAATACAGTGAACAAACCATCTGTGATATTCATGATGATACGATTGAAATATATCCCTATATATTGACTAATCCAATCCAGTGGTCATTAGAAACACTGATTGAACAGCTAAAACCGTTTGATCATATTCTCATCTATGCCCATATAGACCACAATTCAAAGAGTGGAAAAGCCTATATAGGTACACATCCACTCGATGGTATTGAATATAAAAATCCATTATTAAAACAGAGATTGAATCATTTCTACAATTCCGATGCGCATCAAATCATCGATATTTTAGAAGTGACTGAACATAACAAAATCGAATTAGATGAACTCTCGATGGATGCGTTTTTCAGGTATTTCCATCATGACTAAGTTCAGTGATTATCTATACGATTTGATTCAAAATTCGATTGAAGCTAAAGCAAGCCAAATCGAATTATCCCTCATTCATGACGGCATACTCCGTGTAACCCTTAAGGATAATGGGGTTGGTATGGATTCAGAAACCCTCATGAAAGTTAAAACATTTCGTTATTCATCGCGAAAAACAAGAACAGTGGGATTAGGCCTTTCCCTAATCCACGACTTAACGATTCAAACAAATGGTTACTTTGAGATTTCCTCAATCTTAGGGGTTGGAACCACGTTAAATCTTGGATTTGATCACCATCATTTAGACTTTCCTGATATGGGTGATTTAGCGCTCTTGGTTGCGGATATCTATATGCATCAAGGGGTTCAAAACTTTATTTTTAGGTATGATAACCTGGTGTTTAATTTAGAAACATTAGGCTATACTCAAACCCCAAAAACATTTAAACAAAGAAACCAATTAAAACAACTTATTCAAGACAAATTAATAGAGGTGGCTAATGAAAACACTAGATGAATTAAAGAAATTACGTGATGAATCATTAAAGAAGATGACGATGCGAACTCAAAAAGATGGTTTTCGCATACAAGTAGGTATGGGGACCTGTGGGATCGCTTCAGGAGCTAGACCGATTTTGAATGCCTTTTTGGAACAGGTCGAATTGTTGGAATTAAAGAATGTAACCATCACACAAGTCGGATGTATGGGTGAATGTGCCCATGAACCCATGGCTGAAATCATCGATGAAGCTGGACAGTCTTATATATACTGTGCGCTCACCATTCCGATGGTAAAACAAATTGTCGATAGACACATTATCAACCATCAGCCCATTACAAAGTATTTACTCGCTGAAAGGAAGGACAAATAGACTATGCTAGAACGAATCCAAGTCCTCATTTGTGGCGGGACCGGGTGTATGAGTTCACACTCGAAAGAAATCAAAAAAGCATTTGAAGATGAACTCACTTTATTAGGCATTAAACAAGAAGTCGGTTTGGTACTCACCGGTTGTTTTGGTTTGTGTGAAAAAGGTCCTGTTATCGTTGTATACCCGGATGAAACCTTTTATTCACATGTCACTGTAGGCGATGTTCACGCGATTTGTGAAGAACACTTGCTCAAAGGTCGTCCCGTTCAAAAATTGATGGTCAATGACCCGATTGCGAAAACCAAGATCAAACAGATGAGTCAACTCAAATTCTATGCGAAACAAAAACGTATCGCACTTAGAAACTGCGGACAAATAAACCCTTTGGATATCAATGAATACATCGCGAGAGATGGCTATATGGCTTTAGGTAAAGTCTTAACCGAAATGACCCCAGAGGGTGTCATCGATGAAGTCATCAAATCTGGACTCAAAGGTCGTGGCGGTGGGGGATTCCCAACCGGCATGAAATGGCAGTTTGCGAGAAGTTCACAAAGTGATATTAAATACGTCATTTGTAACGCCGATGAAGGTGACCCAGGTGCGTTTATGGACCGTGCTGTCCTTGAAGGTGACCCACACTCTGTATTAGAAGCGATGGCAATCTGTGGTTACGCCATTGGGTCGAATCAAGGCTATATTTATGTTAGAGCAGAATACCCGGTTGCGGTAGAACGTTTACACAATGCCATCAACCAAGCCAGAGAATATGGCTTACTTGGAGAACACATTTTCGGATCGAATTTTTCCTTTAATATCGATATTAGACTCGGTGCTGGTGCCTTTGTTTGTGGAGAAGAAACCGCCCTCATCAAATCGATTGAAGGTTACCGAGGTATGCCAGTACTTAAACCGCCATTCCCAGCTGTGAAGGGATTATGGGGTAAACCAACCAACGTCAATAACGTTGAAACCTTAGCGAATGTCCCTGTGATATTTTTACGTGGTGCGGATTATTTTAGATCCATTGGAACTGAAAAATCACCCGGTACCAAAGTATTCGCCTTAGGTGGGAAAATCAATAATACCGGATTAGTCGAAGTACCGATGGGTACGACACTGCGTGAAGTTGTTTTTGACATTGGTGGTGGGATTCCCCAAAAACGTAAATTTAAAGCGATTCAAACGGGGGGACCATCCGGTGGTTGTATTACGGAAAAAGATTTGGACACCCCAATTGATTTTGATAATTTAACTGCACTAGGTTCGATGATGGGATCCGGTGGGATGATCATCATGGATGAAGATAACTGTATGGTCGACGTGGCGAGATTCTATTTAGACTTTACTGTCGATGAATCCTGCGGTAAATGTACCCCTTGTCGTGAAGGCACCAAACAGATGCTCGATATTCTCAATCGAATTTGTGAAGGTTATGGGACCCTACAAGATATCGATGAACTCGAACGCTTGGGTGAAATGATTAAGAAAACATCCCTTTGCGGGTTAGGACAAACCGCACCAAACCCAGTATTATCAACGATTAAACATTTTAGAGATGAATATATCGCCCATGTGGTGGATAAGACTTGTCCAGCTGGGGTTTGTCGTAACTTAACACACTTTGTGATTCACGATAATTGTATCGGTTGTACGAAGTGTGCGAAGAACTGCCCTGTCAACGCGATTTCTGGTTGGCCAAAACAAGTACATATTTTGAATCAAGAGATTTGTATCAAGTGTGGAGCTTGTAAGAAAGCTTGTCCTGTTGGAGCGATCAGTTCTGAACCAATTCATAAAGGAGTATCCCTATGAAACAAGTACATATCACCATCAATGGGTTACCATACACCGTCGATAGCGACTTAACCATCTTAGAAGCCGCAACCAAAAATAATGTATACATTCCGCGTCTATGCTTCTTAAAAGATGTCCATGAAGAAGCGAACTGCCGTGTGTGTAGTGTCAAAGTTGAAGGTCAAAAGAATTTAAAGCCATCGTGTAAGACATTAGTCTCTGAAGGGATGAATATCATTACCGACAACCAAGAAGTCTACGATACCGTCAGCATGAACTTAGAATTGCTCACACACCGTCACCATTTTGAATGCTTCAAATGCTCAAGAGAAGACAACTGCGAATTTCTAGATTTACTCAGAAAGTACTCGATTGATAATGAGTTCTCACACCTTTATGGGATGTGGGATGAAGAAAATTACTATTACCAAGACGATAACGGTGTGATGATCATCGATTCATCTAAATGTATTTTATGTGGACGCTGTGTTTCTGCCTGTGAAAAGCAATCTGGATTATCCGTATTAAACTTCAACAGCCGTGGGAATAAAACCTATGTCGGACCAGCACTGTTCCATAGTTTAGATGATGCAGGTTGTATCTACTGCGGCAAATGTATTGGTGCATGCCCTACAGGAGCACTACGTGAAAAAGACGATATTAAAGCGGTAGAACGTGTTTTAAGAGACCCAAGTAAGAAAGTCATCGTCCAAGTTGCGCCTGCAGTAAGAGCTGCTCTAGGGGAAGCTTTCGGTTATCCAATTGGTACGGATGTTGAAGGCAAGATGTTCCATGCCTTAAAAGAACTTGGTGTCGATGAAATCATGGATACCAACTTTACTGCCGACTTAACCATATTAGAAGAAGGTACCGAATTCATCCATCGCTTAGAACAGGGTGGACCATTCCCAATGTTTACCTCATGTTCTCCAGGTTGGATTAATTTAGTCGAACAATATTACCCAGAATATATACCAAACCTATCGACTTGCAAATCACCACAACAAATGGCTGGAGCGCTCATTAAAACGTATTATGCAGAAAAGATGGGATTAAATCCGAAAGATATCGTATCCTTATCCATCATGCCATGTATCGCGAAAAAAGCAGAAGCAAGACGTGACGGTATGGGCAGAGATGGGTATAAAGACGTTGATTATGTGTTAACGACGAGAGAATTTGCACGACTCATTAAGCGTCGTGGGATTGATTTTAGAAACCTTGAAGATTCAAAACCATTCGGAATGCTCGCTACCTATACGGGTGCAGGGGCCATCTTTGGTGCCACCGGTGGGGTCATGGAAGCGGCACTGAGAACTGTTTCTGAAATCCTTGAACAAAAAGAAACCCCAATTGATTTCTTAGAAATGCGCGGGACTCAAGATGTCAAAGAAGCGACTTATACCTTACAAGGTAAAGAGATCAATGTTGCAGTAGTTCATGGGGGTGCCGCAACCAAAGCATTCTTAGAACACTTGAAGACATCCGATAAACAATACCATTTCGTTGAATTCATGGGTTGTACAGGGGGTTGTATCAACGGTGGTGGTCAACCGATTGTTGTTGCTAAAGACCAAGAAACCCATGATGTCAGAGCGCTAAGAGCCAGCGTTTTATATAAGATTGATGAAAAACAACGTATGCGCAAGAGCCATCAAAACCCATTTGTCCTTGAACTCTACGAAGATTTCTTAGGCAAACCACATTCGAAGAAAGCCCATGAATTACTCCATACGACGTATCATAAACGTGAAATTTATGCGAAAGTGGAGTAGAAGATTCATTAGTATTGGCTTACTCTTTACACTCTGTATCGGTTTATTCGGATGTCACTCTAAAAAAATAACCGTACTTGTTCCCATTGGTAGTCCACAGTATGCGACAGCCTATTTGGAACATTCAAACGACTATGAAATCACCACGGTCAGTGGTGCTGAAGCCCTAACGGCTGCCTTTAATGATATTGGGTTTGACATCATCCTCGCACCAATTAATTTAGGTGCGAAGATGTATTCAGCCAAACACAACTATCAATTGAGTGCAGTCATTACCTGGGGCAACTATTATTTAATTCATGAAAATCCAATCGATCTATCCGTCATAGATCGTGTGGAGATTACTGCGTTTGGGGAAAACCAAATCCCAGACTTCCTATTATCCTTCTTATTAGATTATTATGAGATTGAAGCGACGATGACGTATTTAGATTCTGTAGCGAGTATCACAAGCGCGTATTTATTGGATTCCTCCAAGATATATTTGATTGCAGAACCGAGTCTAAGTATTTTGCAAACTAAAAAATCGCTTCAATATCTGGATTTACAAGTAGAATATGAAAGTATCACGGAGGATGATGGTTTTCCACAAGCCGGTGTATTCGTAAACAACCAAGTGAGTGATGACGACTTAGAAGCATTTATACAAGCATTAGAAAAATCTATATCCAATTTAAAGGATGGCGATGATGTTTTAGAAATACTTCAAAGTGTTGGTATTGAATTACCAGAAGCTGTATATCAGGATGCCATCACGCGTTCACATATCGATTTTGTAGACATCACCACCGCTAAATCCGCAGTGATCACCTTTTTAGAACTCATTTATGATTTTAACCCTAACTTTATAGGGGCACTTCCAGACGACTCATTTTACAGGTAAATGTATGAAAAAATGGATGAGCATCTCTTCAATTTTATCGCTAGTCATGGTTTGGTATGTGGTCTACTTAGTAGTCGACCATCCCATTCTCATGCCGAGCATCGAAGATACCTTTTTCGCCTTAATTAGGCTTTTTGGCAGCAGGGATGCCGTACTCGCAATGGCTCACACTTTCGTGAGGCTTGGCATCTGTATCGGCATCTCGCTCCTGTTAGCACTCATTTTAGCGTATGTGAGTTATCAATTTGAAGCGATTGAATCCTTCTTACATCCTTACATGGTATTGTTCAAGACGATTCCATTGGTGTCCGTGATTTTAATTCTATATGTATTGGTTAACTTTAATTTAACAACCTACATCATTACAGGCTTGATGATTTTCCCCCTTTTCTATCAAGCCATACTCACGGGATTAAAATTGATTGACCCTTCTTATTTAGATATTTATCGTCTAGAAGCGATGAATGTCATCGGCGGGATAAAATACGTCTACTACCCATTGATTCGCTCCTATATCCTACTAGGGTTACTACAATCCTTAGGTTTAGGCCTTAAAGTCATTGTGATGGCAGAGTTTATCACACAGTATGAAGAAGGCATTGGGCGACTCATCTATAACGCTCGAGTAAACCTTGAATACGATCGAATTTTCGCAATCACGCTTTTGTTAATCATCATTACCCTAGGGATTGAAAATATCATCAAACGGATTCATACACTAAATCAAAGTAAATAAGACACAGGTCACACTGTGTTTTTTTATTGACTAAGTTAGAAAATGGGTCTATACTGTAAATGTGACATGCGTGTCACTTTCGGAGGAATTATGCCAAAAGAAACGTTTAACAACTTAAAACCACATAAGAAAGAAGTACTGATTCAAGCCATCACCAAGGAATTATCACTCCATACGTTTGAACATATATCGATTGCGAATATAGTCAAAGATGCGGGTATTCCTAGGGGGTCGTTCTATCAGTATTTTGTTGATAAAGAAGATTTGTATCAGTATTACTTTGAATATATAGCAACCCTCAAAATGGTCTACTTTAAAGATATTTTCAACAAAGAAGACTACACATTCTTTGAACGAATAGAATCGTTATTCAAACAAGGGATGGCTTTTAAAAAAATGTATCCCGATTTGGTTTTGGTTGCGAAAAAGATGTTTGAAAGCGATTATTATAAAGACCTTCTTAAAAAGGGTGGATATGATAACCGGGTCGTAGATACCTACTGTGCTTGGATTAAAATTGACCAAGCCAAAAACATTATTAGACCGTCGATTGACCCGCAAATGTTGGCTGAACTCATCAATGAAATGACATCGCGGATTTCAATCGATAGTTTCATTTATGAAAAATACGATATGACCATATGGGAACATAAGCTCGATGAGCTATTAGATATTTTAAAGAAAGGAATCTTAAACCATGTTTAGTGTAAAAGACTTAAAATTCACGTATCCAAAAAATGATTCACCCACAATCAAAGGCATTTCTTTTGATATCCAAAAGGGTGAAATATTCGGTTTCTTAGGTCCATCTGGGGCAGGGAAAAGTACTACTCAAAAGATCTTAATTAAACTACTAGACCACTATGAAGGGGCGATTTACTACGATGGTAAGTCGCTACAAGAATTAGACCAAAGCTTCTTTGAAAACATCGGTGTTTCGTTTGAAATGCCCATCCATTTCTCGAAACTCACAGCGATGGAAAATATCGAGTTTTTCAAAAAACTATACAAGAAAAACATTGATGTCGAATCATTGATGAAAAAGGTTGGTCTGTGGGAAGACAAAGATAAACTCGTCTCAGAATACTCTAAAGGGATGAAGATTAGACTAAATTTCGTTCGTGCCATGCTTAATGATCCGGAAATGTTGTTCTTAGATGAACCGACCAATGGACTTGACCCAGCAAACGCCATGATTTTAAAGAATTTGATTAAGACTTTTAAACATAATGGAGGAACTGTGTTCATCACGTCACATATCATGTCGGACATTGACCAACTGTGTGACCGTGTCGCCTTCATCGTTAATGGTGAAATCAAAGAAATAGATTCACCGAGAAATTTGAAGATCAAATACGGCGAACGAACCATTAAAGTGGAATATAAAGAAAACAATCAAACCCTCACAAAGAGTTTTCCAATGGATTCGATTGGTCAAAATGCTGAGTTCATTCAATTGATTCAAACTAAAAACATCGAAACCATCCACAGTGGAGAAACCACACTCGAAGAAATTTTCATAGAAGTGACAGGGGTAGGATTAAATCATGAGTCCTAAACTATTATTTTTAATCAAGGGTGAACTCCAACGATTAAACAAATACCGTGTAACAACAGTATCGATACTCATTGCTTTCGTGTGGGGATTGGTCTTATATTTCATCGATGATTTAGATATTTTAGATCGTATGTTACCGATGATTATCATGGTTGACGCAACCATGATGAGCATCATTTTCATCGGGTCCATATTGTTCTTTGAAAAGTCAGAACAAACCATATCTACGCTTTTAGTCACACCAACCTCTACCGATGAGCAGATATTATCCAAAGTGATTGCGAATACAATCCACTTATTGATTTCCTCCATCTTAATCGTTGTGGTATTCTATTTTATTAAAGATGTTGAGGTTAATTTTTTCTGGTTAATCCCAAATCTAATCGTATGTATTGCCTACCACAGTTTATTAGGGTATATTTTCTCATACCATTCGAAGGATTTTACGTCGATGTTACTTGGGGTGATGATGTTCATCATTTTTCTATCCATTCCATCGATTTTATATCAGTTCAATATTTTATTCAAAGGTGATTTTTGGCGTTACTTCCTATTGATTACACCAGCTCAATCTTCAGCAGAACTCATCGCATTGGGATTTGGTGGGTCATTTACCCTATCAAGTGCCATCAGTTTTGGTTGGTTGATACTATCTGGTATTTTAGGCTACCTATACTATATAAGACCAGCCTATAAAGGGTACGCTGTGAAACAAGGGGGTATCTAATATGTTTCTTAGAGTCTTAAAACATGAATTGAAAAACATTGTTAGAGATAAAATGTATGCGTTCTTCATGATTTACCCCATCATCATTGGAATCGTTGCTTATTACTTGATACCCTATTTGAGAGAAGATGTTGGTGTGTTAATCGCGAATATCGTTTCATTATTATTTGTTTTGATGACTTCATTTATGTTTGGAGCCATCACAGGGTTCACACTCTTAGATGATCAAGATGATCATGTTCTATATTCGCTTAAAATCACACCGATTAAAGTTCGTGATTATATCGTGATTAAGCTATTTTTTAGTTACTTCTTGGGTTTTCTCGCGACCCTATTATTGGTGCTTATCACTCGATTATTTGAATCATCCATCATGAACATCATAGGTATTTCACTCTTAGCAGCTTTACAAGCCCCTATGTTGGCATTATTCATCAACGCATTCGCTTCGAACAAAGTTGAAGGTTTTGTCTTTATGAAAGCCACAGGTATATTGGTCATGATCCCAATCGCATCTTTATTCTTAACAAATTGGACCGAATTGTTTTTAGGCATCGTTCCAGGGTTTTGGGTGGCAAGATTAGTTTCAATGTCGATGACTCCAAGTGATTATTTTCTTAATGAATTTGGGTATTATCTACTAGGTTACATCGTCAACATTGGATTGATCTGGTTATTATTCAATAAATACAAACACCGTATACAAATTTAGGTGTTAACAACATAAAAATTCCACAGTAAAATGTGGATTTTTCTTTGTTACTATTGGATTTATCTTAGAATATGTTATAATTGAAAATGCTGGAGAAATACCCAAGTCCGGCTGAAGGGTCTGGCCTCGAAAACCAGTAGGGTGAGAAATCGCCGCGAGGGTTCAAATCCCTCTTTCTCCGCCATCTAACTAGAATAGGTCTGATTCAACAATCAGGCCTTTTTTTGTACAGAAATTTAGCCTAAACAGCAAAAATTGGCCCATTTTTTGTTGATTTTGACGCTTTTAGCACAGGCATTTCAATTTGGATCAGCTGAAACTATTAGGCTACTCCCAACTCCTATTTAACTTTCTACACGATATGTGAGGGGGGTGCTAAAAATTTACACGATTTAGGTAAAGGTGCTAAAAATTTACACGATTACGGAATAACGTTTTTAAGACCACTGATTTTCACAATTTTTATAAACAGATTATATGTTATAATTTAAAATATAAACTACATTCTATTTGAACATTTGAAAATGATATTTAATAGTCTTATTGAGATGGGAGTGGTAAAGCTATGAATTTTGTGTTTTGGTTTATTCTATCAATCGATTTTTTGATTATGATCATGCATTACTTATACTCAATTGAAATGGTTAAGAAGAACAAACTTTTTTCAAAAATGAAAGAAAGAAACGACAAAGTAAGTAAAGACATGGATGACAAGATACCGAGTAGTGTACTTGGGAAAGTTATTTATGGAGTCCTTACATTAATTGTTGTTATCTTATTAATTGCCTTTTCAACTTCTATCGTTTGGCTCCCAATTACCATGTGGATTTACTTTAGTTGGCAATCTGGGCTAATTGCATTTATGCTAATCTCAGCAATATTGTCACTATT
Source organism: uncultured Paracholeplasma sp. (assembly GCA_964641335.1). Classification (GTDB taxonomy): domain Bacteria; phylum Bacillota_I; class Bacilli_A; order Acholeplasmatales; family UBA5453; genus Paracholeplasma. Next base: position 736 of record CAZXLG010000043.1, on the reverse strand, counting down.
GCTAATAGTTATATATGTGAAGCTTGTCCCTGGATATGTTATAAAAGAAGGAGCTATAGTTAAAGAGGCAATATATGTTTCTTTCTTCATTCTTTTGAGTATTTTTGTTAATTACGGATCCCCTTTTCCTTTAGATCAAATGGTGGAAACTGTATACACACAATCCAGTGTATTTAATTCAACTTTAAGTGTACTAGTGCCTGTATTGATTATCGGGCTAATGACGACCAATATCTATCTATTTATCAATGGTTTAGCCTATACTGTTGACAACTCAAAGAAGATAGTTAAAGCACGAACCAAAATCATCGACATACTTACGATATTTACTTTCAGCTCATTTTTCGCATTATTCTATGTTGTAGACAGAGATTGGTCTTTTTTAAACATCTTAAATTCAACAAGACATTACGAGACAATTGATATATTTAAAAACCTATTAGTTGCTGTACTAGTTCCGTTAATTTTATCACGATTTATCAGTACGAATTCTAAGGATTTTTCAAATCCCTCAAGCAGTACTTTTGATAATGTTATGAAAGTAGAAAAAGTAGAAACTGATAATTCTTTAAGCTCGGTTAAAGATATTGAAGAACCTAAAAATGAAAGCAAAACCAAAGATCGAGAAGAGATTGTAACAAATGAAAAATATTCAATATAGATATCCTCATTCTAGAGAAAAATTTATTGACAATTGCATTACAATAGATCGGGAACTTAATGAAGATTACCGAAT
>CAZXLG010000042.1:5409-13274 GCA_964641335.1 uncultured Paracholeplasma sp. | reverse complement strand
CATTGTAAAAGACGTTGTGGGACTACTTTGCAGGCTTCACCTAAATCTTTACCTGCTTTAGTTAAATCGATATAAACTTTACGTTGGTCTTCTTGATCACGGCTACGTGTCAAGCGACCATCTTTTTCTAATTTCTTTAAGAGTGGGGTGAGTGTTCCAGAGTCTAATTGTAATTTATCACCAAGTTCAGAGACGAGTTGATGATCGTGTTCCCATAAAGCTACCATCGTGATATATTGGGTATAAGTTAGGTTAAAAGGATCTAAAATCTCTTTATAAGCCTTGATAACATTACGAGAACTCGCGTACAGTAAGAAACACAATTGTTCATCGAGTTTCCAGTTCATTTATAGCAACTCCTTGATGAAGGACTCCATTTCTTCTGGGGTAAAGCTTGGCGCGAAACGGTAAACGACATTACCATTTCGGTCGACTAAAAATTTGGTGAAGTTCCATTTAATCGAATTAGCGCCGCGAATCTTATCGATCAGAGATAACTTAGTCTTTGGATAATCTACAGACTTTTTCGCACGTAAATATTTGAAGAGTGGGTCCGCTTGTTTTCCATTGACATCGATTTTTTCGAAGGTTTCAAACTTCGTACCGAATTTGAGTTTACAAATCGATTCGATTTCTTTCCCAGACTCAGGGGCTTGGTTCATAAATTGGTTACAGGGAAAATCTAGTACTTCTAAGCCTTGTTTGTTGTATTTTTCATATAACGCTTCAATCGCGTCGTATTGTTTGGTATAACCACACTTGGTTGCACTATTGAAAATGAGTAAGACTTTACCTTCATACTTCGATAAGGATGCTTTTTGTTGATTTAAACGTTTGACTTCAAATTGGTAAATTGACATTTCTATATCCTCCATTGAATTGAATGCAATTTAATTTTATCAAATAGACTTTTAAAATCAAGAGTTATACATCTTACAAAAAAGACCCAATTACGGGTCTAATGAACATCTTGGAACAATAAGTAATAAAATCCGATGACTGGGATAAAAGCAATCCCCCAAGGTTTTAAGGATTTAGAAGCCAAATAAACAGATAACCCATACAAGAAAAAGAAATCGATGGTCATGATATGAACGAATGAATCGCTATTAAAAGCATCTAAATAAGCATTAAAATCACCCAATATGACACCATAACCAATGATTAGTATAGATAAAATCATCCCAACTAACGCAACCACATGGGTCTTTTTGGATACTGGTTTGGGCTTTAACTCACTTTTTAAGAATGGGACAGTAAGCATAAATCCACCTAACATGAAACCTAACCCTAGGAATGTCCAATCGAATTTACTCATTTTAAGGTATTTTAATCCGTATAGAATAAACGATAATGGGAATAGACCTAACAGATTAAAAACCATAATTAAATACGGATCTCCCTCATTTTGTATTAGTCCTTGAAGCATACCGCCATCACTAAAATTCGTAATCAAATGGAATAACGCGTATATTATTAATAATAGATAGAGGACAGCTAGCCCTTTTCGCATATAAATCACCTCTTGTTATTAGTATAAATATCTTTATATGGTTTTTCAAATGATTGATTTTCGAATGCTCAATCATGGTAACTCTATGTTTTTTTTAAATCAATAAAACGATTTCATGAGAATAAAAGTATACAAATGTAATCCTTTATGTTAGAATTGGATTAATTCAATAACCTATCAAGAAGACGGGAGAGATATAGCTCGATGAACGTCTACCAACCGGAACAAATCACGGTGGTAATGCTATAAGCGATGGACCGCATTCATGTTTATACTGTGCCTATCGCGACTGCGATAGGCATTTTTGTTTCACGGAGGTTTCTATGATTGAACTAAAAAACATATCCAAATCATACCCCACTAAAAAAACGACATTTCATGCCTTAGAAGACATCAATTTAACCATTGAAAAAGGGGAAATCGTCGGTATTCTTGGCTACAGTGGTGCAGGCAAAAGTACCCTTGTGCGCATCATCAATGGCTTAATTGAACCTTCTAAAGGGGAAATCTTTATTGATGGTACTTCATTAGAACTGAACAAACAAAAGGCGATTGATCGAATGCGTCAGTCCATCGGAATGATTTTCCAGCACTTTAATCTCATTCATTCAATGACGGTGTACGATAATATCAAGTTACCTTTAGATATCGCGAAGTATCCAGGGGATAAACAAGCGCGTATTCTTGAATTACTTGACCTGGTTGGATTATCCGAGAAAAAAGACCAATATCCGAAATCATTATCCGGTGGTGAACGCCAAAGGGTTGGAATTGCGAGAGCTTTAGCAAATCACCCAAAAGTATTACTCTGTGATGAAGCAACCTCTGCATTAGACCAAAAGACCGCGACGGACATTCTTGATTTACTCAAACAGATCCATCAAAAAACGGGTTTAACCATCGTCTTTATCACCCATCAAATTGAAGTGGTTAAAGCTTTATGTGACCGTGTTGTCGTGATGGATTCAGGTAAAATTGTTGAGGATGTCTTGATTAAAGATTTATTTGTCAATCCAAAGTCTTTAGTTGCGAAATCACTCCTACAATCATTTAAATACGAAACCAAAGAACATCAAGTTTATGAACTTGTGTATAATCATAAAAATAGTGATGATACCATCCTATCCGATTGTATTAAACAGTATCAAATTGATGTGAATATTAAATACGCGAAGACCTTAGAGTTAAAATCTGAAACGATTGGATTTTTATATGTTCAAATGACTGGGGTTCATGTCCCTGAAGCTATCGAATATTTAAGAACCCATCACGTTGAGGTGAATTTATATGCTATCTAATTATGATTTAAACTTATTTTTAAAAGCCCTATACGAAACCTTGTTTTTAACGTTTGTTACAGGAGCATTCGTCTTAGTGATTGGATTAATTCTCGGCTTCTTGATCTATATTTTAGATAATGACGCCATCATCAAACCCAGTCTCGGAAGAACCATCGCTTTCCGTGTCTTATCCACCATCAATGACATTGCTCGTTCGATTCCATTCATCATTTTACTCATTATGATGATCCCATTAACCAGAGCGTTGGTTGGAACGATGCTCGGCGCGAAAGGTGCACTCCCTGCACTCATCATTTCCGCTTCACCGTTTTTCGCCAGAGTGGTCAATAATGCGTTAAAATCAGTGAGCAGTGAAACCCTTGAAGCATTAAAAGCCATGGGGGCTTCAAAATGGATGATTATTAAAATTGTTTTCAAAGAATCCTTAAGTCCGCTGGTCTCTGGGTTTACCTTAACCCTTGTAACTTTAGTGGGATTTATGTCCGCTGCCGCAGTCATCGGTGCAGGTGGACTTGCCTTCCTAGCCTATGAAAATGGGAAGTTTGGTAACAATTACCTATTGATGTATGTATCGATTTTGACTATATTATTATTGGTGTTCCTCATTCAAATCGTTGGGGATACCTTATCTAAAAAACTAAACCACAACTAACAGGAGATTATTATGAAAAAGATTATTACCCTATTCGTTTTATTTTTTACAAGCCTTACTCTAGTTGCATGTAATAATTCTGAAAAAACCATCAAAGTCATCGCAACTTCAATTCCTCACGCTGAAATCTTAGAGTTCGCGAGACCCTTATTAAAAGAAAGAGGTTATGACTTAGAAATCATCATTACCTCAGACTACTACTTTCCAAATCCAGCGGTTGCTGCTGGGGATGCGGATGCAAACTTTTTCCAACATGTACCGTTTTTAACAACCTATAACAATGAAAATCCAACCAAACAATTGGTGATTGCTTCTTATGTTCACATTGAACCGATTGGTCTATATGCGAACACCATCACATCATTAGCCAACATCCCAGATGGCGCAACAGTCCTTCTTTCAAACTCCACCTCTGATCATGGTCGTGCATTAAACTTATTAGCTCAAGCGGGATTAATCGGATTGGCTGAAAATTTTGATATTTTAGCAACCAACATTAATTTTAGCGAAGCCATTGTATCCAATCCAAAAAACTTGGTGATTGAAGCGAATGTCGCACCAGACTTCTTGATTTCAGCGTACAATGCCCAAGAAGCTGATTTATACATCATCAACTCAAATTATGCTTTAGAAGGCAATCTTAACCCGCTTGAAGATTCGATCTTCATTGAATCTACTGGTAATAACCCATACGTGAATGTCTTAGCGGTCAAGTCTTCATTATTAGAATCCGAAAAGATCAAAGCGTTGTCTGAAATCCTCAATAGCCAAGCGGTTAAAGATTTCATCACTGAAACATATGGTGGATCGGTTATCCCAGCCTAAATAGAGCAAAAAAAGGAACGTCAAAGTTCCTTTTTTCGTGGATTAAAGCTTTTATTATTTAATGAAGGAAAATACTTTTTCGCCTAAGAATTCTAATACTAAAGATAACACAACGAACACGATTTGTAGGTAAACGCCTAAGCCTAAGCTCATGGTGACTAAACCAGCAGTAATCGCACCTTCTAAAGCAGCCGATTTGTCAACGAATACTTGGAAGTATACATATAACACAACACCTAAACCAACAACGACTGCAGCTAGATGAACATATCTGCTAAGTGATTCTTTATAGAAGAACACAACAACGGCAGCGACGCTCACAAGTAAGGATAATAAAACGAGTAGTAATGGTGAGTCAGAAGTGCTTCCTAAACGGGTTGCGAAATCTTGAACATTCCATAACGAGTCGCTATAGCTAGCACCCATCGCTTTGCCTACAACGAAAGGTAAAAAGAACCCCAACGCAAATAGTGCAAGTAAAACGGATTTTGAAACCTTGAGTAACAGTGATTTATTCATATCTTTAAAAGATCCCCCTTTCACGTTAACTCTCTGTCAAACGAGACAGACCATTTGCATTGTAACACATTTATTTAGAACTTCAAAGCATTTTTCGACATTTTATTTTGAAATTCGAACTATTTGATTATCAAAGTGTTTTTAAATGGCTTTTTTAAGCCATATTCTAATACTTATTAAAAATATATTAAAAAGAAAAACCCTTTCGGGTTTAGGCTTTTTTGGATAATTCAATCAATTCTAAGCTGAGTAATTTCAAGTCTTCAAGATAGCTATCTTTGGTGAGTTCTTTAAAGATTCTATCCACTCTTTCTTTTAAGTTAACTGGCTTTTTAGGTAGGCTCACCGCTTTTTCTAACATCCGTTTTTCACCGGGGTGATTGACGTGATTGATGGCGAATAAGGTATCAAAATAAAGGCTAAAATATTCAGCTAAACGATGATTAACTGCTGGATAGTCTTGTCTTTTAACAGCTTTGACCACTTGATCAAAGAGCGCTGGTTGAGTCCCATAAATGAGCGGAATGTTCTGAGTGATGATTTTTGAATATAAATCTTGTTTATCTTTAAAGCGATAGGTATCTTGAAGATTTCTATAGCTTTTTTGTGGGTCATAAATGATTTTTGAGGTGAGTAGGTTATCTAAGAAACAGGTACTGTAGCCACGATTTACTTCGAGATTAAAGAGTTTTTCCATTATGAGTTTAAAGTCTGAGAGATTTCGGTAAATGAATTCGATTCCTAACCCATTCTTTAAAATACCATCATCTTCAGTTTCAAAGAACTGGTTATTGTATTCCATTAATGACATAAATGGGGACATGATTTGTTGTCTTATTTCCACAGGAATCGGATTTTTAGCATACACATAGATATCGTAATCCGATAGCGCATCTCCTATACCTTTACCACGGGATCCACCTAAAACAATCGCTTCTATACCATCCACTGTAGATAAAGACTTAAAGAGGGGTCTTAATGAAGCATCTCCCATATGGTACTCGATAGATTGGATTGCCCAATCATAGTGTCCTCCCATGCATTCATGGATGAATTCGCCTAAATTTGAAGGGGATGTAAAAGGATAATACCCTTTGGTGTTTAGTACTTCCTTTGATAAATCCTTAACCCAGTCCATAATGGATTGATGCGTATGAGCAAACACAGTCAAAACAGCCTCTAATGATAACGAAGCTGCTTCTTTTTGAATACTATAATTTAAGGCTTCTAAGTTCTTCCATGTGTACCCTGGTTTTAATTCAAATGGTAAACTTGGATTGGTTTTGACTAAATTGAGTAGAATGTGATGCCAAGCTACTAAGTGGTATATAACATCCTTAATATTCTCATCTCGACCTTGATACAAAAATGGGGTATCTTTGTAGTTTTCAATGATATGCTGTAGTTTTTGATAACTATCTTTCGCATCTAAGATAATTTGGTTTGCACTAAAGGGTTTCATACACGTCGCTTTGAATCCTTTTCTTGATACATCATCTTATCGGCTTGTCTTACGAGATCTTCTAAGTATTGACCATCTTTAGGATAGATGGAAAAACCGATGGAAGCGCCAATATCAATGGGTTTATCATTAATCGATTTCATATTTATAATGTCATTTCTTGTTTTGATGATAAATTTGATAATTTCGGTTTCTTGGCTGAAGTTTTTCAAAAGAATTATGAATTCGTCACCACCAAGTCGAGCGACGAAATGGTCTTTATAAATCAACATGAGTTGCTTAGAAATTTTAACCAATAGATCATCTCCAACATTGTGTCCGTAAGTATCATTGACCGCTTTGAAACGGTCGAGGTCAATCAATATGAGTGAGAATGGCTTTAAATTCTTAACATACACATCTTTTAATTCTTGAAAATAGTGTTCGAGTTCGTGACGATTCAATAAACCCGTTAAGGCATCATGGGTTGCGATATAGATTAATTCTTTTTTAGCTCGACCTAACAGCGTTGTATCGGAAGCGGTAGATAATAAGAAATCAGAACCAAACATATGAATAATTTTACAGGAGTAAATCGTATCCACAGGTTCACCATTTGGTCTATAAAAGGTAACTTCCATGTGTTCGATTGTCTCATTTCGAGCCAAACGGTCTAATAAATCGTTTCTTCTATTGGTGTCAGGTCCCCATATTTTAATTTGATTGGTTGTTTTACCAATCGCATCTTCTCGACGGATTTCAAATGTTTCTGTGAAAGCTTTATTCACATCATAAATCTCACCTGTAGCTAATCGAGTGATGATCATGATGACCGGTGAGTTTTCGAAGGCATTTTTAAATTTTGCTTCTTCTGTGTCTACCTCATCCAAAACACGTTTATTAACTAAAATAATAAAAGCGAGTGGGAGAATAATGGCGAATATCGTGACAAATATATTTTGAATGATATCCCTTGGGTGGTTTTCAAAAATATCTGTATTCTCAATCGGAAAAACAATTGAGAAAATAATACGAACCAAATTGAACGCCATGAACGTAATCAAAATGATTTTAAATTGTTTGGTCATCGCTTTAAAGTAATCGGATACTTCAAAATGAATATAGTAAAACATACTACCAAAGGTGAATAAGCCTAAGAGACCAATGAGTCCATTACGACCATTGAGATTCGGCGCGATAAATGAAAAATAGGCATACAAAGCCGCGTAAAATAACCCAAAGAATGTATGTGTTAATAAGCGAAACTTGGCATAAAAAAACTTAGTTAACCCATATATAACAATTTGAAAAGCAATCATAATCACAATATTGGCCAACCAAATTGAGAAAAAATCTGGAATGTAACCTCTAAGAATAATGAGTGTGTTACCCCCAAATACCATGAGAATGGAAATCATCCATTCAAAAATACCTTTATAACGTTTCGAGTTGTTGTGCCATAGAAGTGCAATTGCGATAATATTGACGCCATAAATAATCATATTGGCCAAAAAGAGGGTACGAACATCGAAATTCATAGGCCCACCTCCAATCTCTATACTTATTATAACCGAAGTTATTAATAAAAAGAAAAAAACTACCTCTCGGTAGTCT